>NZ_DBMFCD010000013.1:0-76360 GCF_056872695.1 Wujia sp.
CCAACACTCTGCGGTGTTTCTATCTTTACTGCGTCATCCGGCAAGCTTCCTGTTTGATATTTATTTATATCATTTATTGACCACACAATTTTTATCATATCAACTTCCTGTTCTTTCTGTATAATCCTTGGCATTTACAATATGTACCGTATTATAAAATAATTGCTTCAATTGCTCATATTCAGTCGTTTTGTATTCTCTAAGTTTTATCCTCATAAGCTGGAATCTGACTAATTATTGTGTTTTAATGATTCTATAAACTACCCCCAATTGAGCAGGGTATGTTTCTTTAATCATTCCATTAAACCATATTGTAACGATATCTCCCACCTGAACATCTTCCGCTAAATTTTCTGCCGATACATAATACTCTCCATCATTCATCTGACAAAAGCCTTCAGCTGTACTCACATGCGTTACAAGAAGTTCTCCATCATCGATAATTTCTTTTACTTTTGCATTAAAATTGATAACCTCTATTGGAATAGACGTATCATCTTTTTCAATATCTCTAAATATGATTCGTTCGTCATCAATGACTACTATGAGCTGACCTTCAGAACTCCTTTGATAATGATATCCGCTTCCGAAATTTGATTGATTATTTTCAGATGGTAACTCTGTCCCTGCCACTGTTGACACAATTTCTCCATCCATTGTTCCACAACCAGGCATTGACGCTACATATCCTGTGTCTTTATATATAACACCATCAACCATAACACATGGAGGATATGAGCCAGTATCTGCTATTTGCTCATTTTGTACTACATCATCATTTTCTTTATTTTCTGTTTCTACGGACACATTTCCAGACACAGGTTCTTTATTTTCTTGATTCGTTCCACATCCAGCCATTCCCAGCACCATACATAATACAAGCAGATAGATTACTTTTTTCATAATACATGCCTCCTTAACTTATATTTTTTAACTCTATAAACTGGAATTTAACTTTCCACTAAGTTTTCATCAATAAACTCAAAATATGGTTTCTTATTAACTTCAGTGTTATGTTCAAGATACCATTCAGCTGCATCCTTCAATCCATCTTCTAAAGTTGTAGTTTCCGAGAATATCTCGCCTTGACGAGACACATCCAAATAGTACTCATAGTTGTAAAAACTAAAATAATTTCTCTGTTCAATTTCCTCATAGACATTTACAAAAGTCGGCTTTTTTCCTAAACTCTCGTAACATTTTGTAACCCACTCTTTTATAGATACTGCTTCAGCATTACCAACATTTAAAATATGCTCCTCTGGTTTTTCCTTTATAATCACTTCCATCAACCTGCACAAATCTTTCACATGGAAAAATTGTAATTTCATATCTCCATCCTTTGGTAAATAGAATTTTCTATCTGCTAAGGCACAATCAAATACAAACGCCTCTCTATAAACGTTATTCATAGGTCCATATAGGTATGGCGGTCTTAATATATACGCATCTTTCACTCTTTCAAGTAATGCCTTTTCAGCTGCTATTTTATCAGTTCCATATGTACCCCAAAAGATATTTGCGGCTTTTTCTGATTCTTCAAGAAATGGTTGAACTCCATACTCTGGATACACAGCACTTGAACTAATCATAATGTACTGTCCATAAGAACCTAATTCCTTAACAAAATCAATAATGTCTTTTTCGTTATAAGCTGTTATATCAGCCACAACATCAAAAGAGAGGTTTTTCAATATACCATTCAAATTATGTCTATCGCCTTCAATGAGTTTTACTCCCCGAACTTGTGACTTAGTATTTCTGTTAAGTACATATACTTCATAGCCCATATTCACAAAATATTCAGCTGCATACTTACTTACAAAAGTTGTTCCCCCTGTTACTAGTATCTTTTTCATAAATTCCTCCTTAGTTCTAAAAATACCGATTTGTTAACCTCTTTTTATCTCTTAAACCAATTCTATTATGTATCATATTTTATGTCAAACAAAACTCAATCTCAACCAAATAATCCCCTCCGCACCAGAGCATATTTCGCTTGCTTCCGGCACAGAAGGGGATTTTGATTTAACTAAGTAACGTAATATAGATACCGGTCAGGATTGCCGTTGTGATAACGCCGCAGATATTCGCGCCGAGAGCATAATCCAGAATAAATGCTGCCGGATTTGCCTTTGCAGCAGCCTTCTGTGCAACCTTCGCCGTAGATGGCACACACGACACGCCTGCGATGCCGACCGTCGGATTGAACTTTCCTTTCTTGAAGAAATATACAACATAGCCGCCAATGATACCGCCGATTCCGGACAGCAATAACGACAGCATACCGAGGATCAGAAGCTTCACAACCGTTGCATCCAAAAGCGTGCTTGCATCACACAGAACTCCAAGCATCAACCCCAGGAAGAACGTTGCAAAATACAGGAAATTTTCTCCGATCATCTTGATGTACGCAGAGATTCCGGTCTCACGGATTACGATTCCCACGAAGAAGCTCAAAAACAGCGGTGCCGCAACCGGGAACAACAGGCAAAGCAGCGCATTTGTAATGACTGCAAATACAATCTTCTCCTTTGGACGGATCTTGCTCACCTTCTTCTCTTTCGGAATCTGCTTTCCACGCATTTCTTTCGGGATCAGAAGTTTGATCAGGTATGGATAGCCACCATAAGTAAGACTTAAGTACAGATACGCAACAATCGAGATCGGGACGAAAAGCTCCGGTGCCAGCTTCAGCGAAGCAAAAAGCACCATCGGTCCATCCGCACCGCCAATGATGGAAACGGCTGCCGAAGAACCGGCATCAAGTCCCATCGCACGCGCAATTGCAATCTGTGGTGACTGCGCAAACATCGTACCGATACCCTGGAAAAGATCTAAGATACTGCACACAGAATACTTAAGGCTGCAATTAAAATTGCCACAATGATTCGCTTGTGATCTGCACATCGTCTCATACTTAACTCCTCGTTGGAACTCGTTTCTTCAATGACAAATCATAGCGAATTATGTGGCAACTGTCAATTTCTATTTTCCTTTTTTTAACCGATTATGGTCTCTGACCAAGCGCACCCTCCAGTGTCAGTGTCTCACCGCTCATATACTTGAAGTCCGGTGACGCAAGCTGTACGCAGACACGGCCGATTTCTTTTTCTACATCTCCGAAATGTCCCATCGGCGGTGTGTGGACATTCGCCTTGAATGCGTCCGGATATGCTTTCTCGAAGTTCTCAAGCTGTGCGGTCCATGCAAGCGGACATACGACGTTCGCATTGATGCCATCGGCAGCCCACTCGGTTGCTGCGACTCTTGTCAGTCCACGGATACCTTCCTTCGCTGCGGCGTAAGCGCACTGTCCGAAATTTCCGAACAAGCCTGCGCCCGATGCAAAATTAATCACGGAGCCCTTCGTCTCCTTCAGATATGGATAGCATGCTTTCATATAATAAAATGCTGCATACAATCCGGAATAAATCGCAAGGTCAAACTGTGCGGTCGTGTGATCGGCGATCGTCACACCGGAAGCAGAAGCCTGCGCATTGTTGATCAGTACATCAATTCTTCCAAATGTATCGATCGTCTGCTTTACAACATTTGCCACGACTGCCTCATTGTCAACGCCGGCGCTTACATCTGCCTGTACCGGAAGCACCTTCACGCCGTATTTGCGTTCGATTTCTTCTTTTGCATCGTCTAGCTTCTGTACGTTCCGTCCGGTCAGGACAAGGTTCGCGCCTTCCTTCGCATAGGCAGTTGCGATTCCATATCCGATTGAACCGCAGCTTCCGTCGCTTAATACCGCGCGTCCACCACCTGTGATAATTGCTACTTTACCTTCTAAAAATCCCATGTCATAATCCCCTTTCGTATCATAATTCAGATATGTATATTGTACCAAAAAAACGCATGCTTCTCAATGGAAATACATGCGTTTTTTTCTCATTTTACTCGCGATTTTTAAGCACTTCAGCCGGCAGCATCTGCTTGATCTTCCGCACAAGTAAATGATTGATAATGAAATACAATACAAGCACACCTGCGAACATCGCCAGATACAGCCATGCCGAGAAGGACTTGTCGACACCACACGCGATATTCGGTACGAACTGCGGCTCGTACACCGCATCGAGCAGTACCTTCGCAAGCGGAATCGAAACAAGCGCACCGAGCAAAACGATATAGAAGTTTCCATCTAAGTACATCTTCTTGACTTCCTTATTCCGGTAACCGAAGATCTTGATCAACGCAATGCTGAACGAAGAACGATCGATCATAACCTTCATCATCAGATACAGGACAATCGCAAAGATCAGGGCAGATACCGCGCCGATCGTAATAATCATCGAACGCATCTGGTCAGAGAAGATTCCGGCTGCTTTCTTCACATCGTCACGTGTCATCGTCGAATACAGACGTCCACTTTCCACACCCAGATCATGATCGGCAAATACGACATTATAATAATCATCCTGCTCACCGAACAGGTCAAGCGCCTTATCATATGGAAGGAACACCATAAAGCTTGGCGCATACTGTGTCACTGCCTCGATCTCAAATGCATAAATCTTTCCATTTTCCTCGTCTTTCAGAGTAATCACATCTCCTTTTTTCAGTCCGTATTTATAGGAAATGGATGAGCTGATTGTTACCTTGTCTGCCGAATCGGAAAGTGTCACATCAAAGAACGGATTGTTCTCCTTGATACCAAGCACCGTTACATCAAAGTTATATCCATAGATTTCCTTCTTCAACGTCTTGGCATAAGCTTCATAGCCACCATCCGGCACTTCCTCGCCCGGATATTTATAGGTATACATATATTCAAATTTTGTATCTGCGACATAATCATCCTGTACAGCACGACAGTATACATAGATTTCCATTGACATAACGAGCAGCAGGATACTAACAAACATACCGAATACAACGGTAAGTGCAGTCCGTCTCTCACGCAGGATCTGGCGGATACGGAACAGTTTCATAAACTTCATGTTGCCAAGCTTCACATCCTTGCCCTTTGCAGCCTTCTGCTCATTTTTAAGCAATGTCAATACTGGACGGGACAGGCGCTTGCGGATAACAAGACTTGTCACGACCAGACATATGATTGGCGGAATTGCAACACCATATACGATTGTATATGGCCGTATCTGTACCGCTATATCCGGCAGGGAATAATAATAATATGTATCCTGCATCTGGTACCGCACGCCAATCTTTGTGTAAGCGAGTGCTGTTCCAATTGCACCTCCGATCAGGGAAATCAAGGTCGGAAGCAGGATGTAATGCCTCATCAGATCCTTTCGCTTTACACCGAGTGCATAGAGGGCTCCGATCACAGCGCTCTCCTGATCGATGGAATGTACCACGAATACAGAAAGCACATAAGCAATCAGCACCAGGAGCAAAACGCCAGCAATCATACCGATTGTATTGTTCATCTCCACATCATCACTGGCTGCATGGATACGCACATTGTCCTCTGCAGTTACGAAGGACAGCAGATTATTCGCATCAGCATTGAATATCTCATCAAGCATATCCTCTGTCTCATCCTTTAATTCCTGCACGCCATCTTGTACATCAGCTGCACCGTCGGCTGCGTCCGCAGTACCATCTGTATATTCATAGATACCATCCGAAAATGCTTTCAGCTTCTGCAATTCGCTCTTCGCATTCACAAGCCCAAGCTGCAGCATTGCATTGTTTGTGGACCGAATCTGCTTATCTAATACCTCCTCGAAATTATCTGCGGTCAAAATCTCAACTCCGTAGGCAGAGAGCTTACTGTTTGCCTGTTCGAGATAGGCTGCAAATATCTGGTCGGATGCTTTTTGGAGATCGTGATTATTGTCTGTCAGCTCTGACAATCCATCCGCAAGCTCCTTTGCCCCATCGGCAAGCTCGTTAATTCCATCACGAAATTCCTCTTCCCTGCCGAGCGTCCGGTCCCAATACTCCTGAAAATACGCATCATCCACATCGTCGGAGGAGAAGGAAAGCTGCTTTAACTCTTCCTTTAATTCGTCATCGGTCATCGCATCATTTAACTTGTATGCATAATAATATTCCTCGGACTTCTCACTCTTGCCTTCCTTCTGAAGTATCGTGTACGCCTCATCTGTCACAAATGCCAGACCGAAGTTCAGACTGTCACAGACTGTGTCGCCGAGTGATTTCGATGGACTGTCGTAATCCGGCACCGTGCCGATACCGCTTACTTTATATGTACGGTCACCAAGAACAATTGTATCTCCTACGTGTATATCGTTTTTCTCCGCATATTGCCGCTCAAGCACAAGCTCATCGTCTGCCTGAGCGAGCTTGCCCGCATGAATCGCAATCGTGTCGATTTTGGTACGATTCTTGAACACACGAAGTGTCTTATCCCCATCGACATCATAATCTAAGAAAAACATTTTCTCCAATGTAATTCCCTTATCCGTCAATGCGTCCCACTCACTCTCCTTCATCGGAACAAAGAGGGAAAACTGACCATCTTCGACGTTCTGCTTCTTCGCCTCGGTTGTTGCGCCACGCATAACTGTCTCTGCTGCTCCAACAATACTCACAACCATATACATGCTGAGAATCAGCAAAAATGCGAGTGCCAGATAGCGCGGCAGATTCTCTTTGAAATCTCTGAAAATTCGTTTGCGTAATACTTTCTGCATCTTACAAATCCTCCAATTCTGCTGCCGGCACCTTCGTCTCGTTGTAGTAATTCTTCTTAATCTGCCCGTCCTTCAGGACGATCACCTGATCAACCATATCCTTGATTGCGTTGTTGTGTGTGACGATGATCATCGTTGTTCCATACTGCGCATTGATCTTCTCTAACAAAATGAGGATATCCCGGGAAGTTCTCGAATCCAGCGCTCCGGTTGGCTCATCGCAGAGCAGAAGCTTCGGATTCTTGATGAGTGCACGGGCAATCGCACAACGCTGTTGCTGCCCACCGGACAACTGGGATGGAAATTTGTTCTGATGCTCGGTCAGTCCAAGCACCTCCAGAAGCTCATCCATATCCAACGGCTGATCCGTCAGATACTCACACACCTGAATATTCTCGCGCACCGTAAGGTTCGGAACCAGATTGTAAAACTGGAAGATGAATCCGAGATAATCTCTACGATAATCGGAGAGCGCATCCATCTTAAGGCCTACCATCTCCTGTCCGTCGACCTGAATCGAACCGGAATCTACCACATCCAGTCCACCGATACAGTTTAGCAATGTGGATTTACCGGAACCACTCGTTCCCTGAATCACACACATCTTTCCTTTTTCAATACCTACCGACACGCCCTTCAACACCTGCATATAGCTGCCACCCTCTCCGTAGCTTTTCTTTACATCTGATACCTCTACATACATCTTCTTTGTCCTCCTTTTTTCTCATCTACATAATCATCCGCTTCCAACGACAGATTCGCCTATTTCGATAATCCCTGTATGTATTTGAATTATCTTGCCCTTGCATAACACTGTTATGTTTCGGGCTTATAAAAAGCTATGCATGGCATAGCTCATTTACTTTATTTGGTTTGGAACATTGCGTACCAGCCGCCAACCAGATACGGCAGGACGTGTTCCATGTGCTGTAGCGCTTTCTGCTCATCTCTCTCATGCAGCAGCAAATGGGTAAATGCATTGATCTGTACATGAGAGACCCAATGGATCGTATAGGCATCCGGCGGATCTACCCCCATCTGCTTTGCCTGTTCATCTGCAAATACGCGATATCCCTGTTCCAGTATCTCAACAAACTGATCGACGCAGTTTTCAAACCGAGACCCCTGGCTCTTCGTCAAAATCAAGGTAAACATATCATAGTTCGCATATAGAAGATGAATAATCTGCGCGCTTGCAAACATATCATCCTGCATGTTATCTTCCCTTGCATCCGGAAGCTGTTGCAGTTCCATGAGTTCCTGACGCATATGCTGTTGCAGCATATGTTTTAGCTTCTCCAAAACCGGCTCCACAATTGCCGCAAACAAATCTTCCTTATCCTGAAAGAAGAAATACAACGCACCGGTTGTCACCCCGGCATTCTTACAGATTGATCGAAGCGAGGCTCCCTGATATCCTTTTTCCAAGAATTCCTGCTTGGCACTCGCCAACAGCAACTCCCTTGTTTCCTTTTCCACTTTACTTGCTCCTTTTCGCTCCATCCTGATATATGCTTCTCATGGTTTTCACCCCATCACTTCGTGATGCGGCAGGTCGTCGCCTCCATCCTAATACAGGCTTCGCCTGTAGGAGACTCCTTACATAACACCGTTATGTTAGCGTATATTGCGCCAACTGTCAACCCTTATTTTTTAATTTGGGGGATTTCCCCGATTTTCCAACTTTTCCCCCAACCTGCTTGCTTCCCAACAGCTTCCGGTTGGGGGATTTTCCCGATTTTCCAACTTTTCCCCCAATTTACCACTCAAACTAACATAAAAAAGGCAGCCGACATTCATCGACTGCCTCAAACTCTAACTTCCACAAAAATTAGATTATTTCTATAACCATGACTATTGACTACTAATTCACCACACGAATCTGCTCTTCGTTGATCAGCGGATACCGGCGAAGTGTAGTTCCATCCAGATCCTCCCGGTGCATATCAACCGCCTGAATCTGATGATTCTCATAAGTTGTATAATAATAGATTCCCTTGTCCGCATTGACACAGGACGTATAAATCGTAATCTCATACTTCCCAGGTTCCACCTCACAACAGCCACGCTGCTGCTCTACCGAACCTAAGATATGGAAGAACTGGCTCACGCTCTCCGCCTCTGACTCTCCGGAGATGGCATGCATCTTCGTAAATGCGACCTTCGCAAACCGCGACGCCGACGAAAGATCGCCGGGAAGTCCAAGTCCACCCATGCCTCGACTATATGTCGCAAGCGGAAGCTCCTTCGCAAAGTGATTTTCCGGCTGACTTGGTGATACATGCATGTAATTGTTCAGCATGAACATCTGCACCGGAAATGGCGGATTGTTGGTCAGCACTCCGACCGGATTGTCATAGACATGCAAGCCATCCTCCACACATTCTACCACGATTGCGGCATCCTTATCTGCGATAATCCAATGAAGCGATGCACATGGCAGCTTCTCACTATACGGTGTTCCAACGAGATTCATCTTCTCTAACGCTTTACGTGCTTCAGACACTGTTGCACACTGACTTAAAATCCATGGAATAAACTCAAACTGTGCCACATTCTCACGACCTGCCTGCACGTCCTGATACTTCGCATTCCCAACGAAATTCAAGCCTGCCATACCAAGCCCCTTCTCATTTACGGCATCATAATAAAGCGGGTAATCATCTGCCACATACGCCATACCGATCATCGCGTAGTGCGACTTTCTCTCGCCCATATGCCGAAACTTGAAACTATAATTTCTCGGCGTCACTGTCACCTCATCGCCATACGAAAACTCATAATCGAGCGTCCGTCCAAAATAAAAATCCTTCGTCTTATACGTCGCTGCTGTACACATCCTGTATCTCCTTTCAAAGTTAAAAATTTGTCATTGCGAAACCTATTTGTAAATATCGTACGTATATAAACATATCAGATTTGTGGAATATAGATATGTTTGGAACATAGAAGTACTTGATGTTCTGTAAATATCCAGCAATGTTTGAACACGATGTTCAAACAAGCCGCCGCTGAGCCATGGACGGCGAATCGGCGGCGTTTGCGTCCGTTATCAAAACTTATATCAGAACATCATTAGTACTTCTTAGTTTCAATACATCCTATTATTATACAAATCTGATATGTAATATACGTACGATTTTTATTATATTAATTCGCAATTCTCCTAATTTTCAGCCTCTGCTTTCTTCGTGAACAGTTTCTTCAAACAACTAAATGCTACCAGCACACCAAGTACCATCAGCAAGATTGCGACGATAAACTGCAGTCCATCGACGAGCATCGTTGCATTTCCGCCGGCAATGTTCTTTACAAGTGCGATTGTCTTCTGTACCAATGCAGTAAATGTTACGGCAAGCATGATGAACATTGGCGCATACAGTGTCCAGCCGGTTCTTCCGGTTGTCTTCAAGAATACTGCAAGCGCAATCAATACAAGTGCTGCAAGCAACTGGTTTGCAGAACCAAACAAAGGCCATACATTAGTATATCCACCAAGTGTCAGTAAATATCCAAAGAATAATGTTACCACAGTTGCGAAATATTTGTTAGTCAAAATTTTCTGCCATACAGGCATCTTTGATGTATCGGTTGTATCGCCGAGGAACAGCTCCTGGAAAGACATACGTCCGATACGCGCAACGGAATCAAGCGATGTCAGTGCAAGTGCAGATACACACATTGTCATAAATACAGTTGCGAGCTGAACCGGCAGACCAAGCTTCTCCAGGAATCCTGCAACACCACTGGAGAAGATTGCAAACGGAGTTCCCTCCGGCTTCGTACCATTGACTGCAACAGCACCGACAACTACCAATGCGATGATACCAAGCAATGACTCTACAATCATGGCGCCATAACCAACCATCGGCATATCCTTCTCGTTGCGGATCGTCTTCGATGATGTGCCGGAAGATACCAGACTGTGGAATCCTGAAACCGCACCACAGGCAATTGTTACAAACAATGTTGGGAACAGATAATTCCCACCGACATTAAATCCGTTATATGCATTGAGCTGCATCGTCGGATGTGCTACGACAACACCGACAACCGCACCGATGATCATGCCAAGCAGCATGAATGTTGTCATATAGTCACGTGGCTGCATCAGTAACCACATTGGCATAACCGATGCAAGAAACAGATATGCCATAACGATGTAGATCCATGCAGTCTTTGTAGCATACCAAGGAAGATGCATACCAAGTGCAAACATACCTACCAAAAGTGCGATTGCAATGACCGCTCTGACGCCTTCGTTCATATTCTTTACATGTTTCTGAATTACACCAAATACGATTGCTGCTACGATAAACAACATAGAGATAGAAGCGGCGGATGCATTTGCGTAGCTTGTCTCCTTCGCCATATCTGCAACACCCTTACCAACAAAGGTTCCGGCTACCATATCCGTAAATGCTGCGATAACAAGCAATGTGAACAACCAGCAAAACAGCATAAAAAGCTTTCTTCCTGCCTTACCGATATACTTCTCGATGATCATACCCATCGATTTTCCTTCGTTCTTCACAGATGCATACAAAGCTCCGAAATCCTGTACGGCTCCGAAGAACAATCCACCGATCAACAGCCAGAGCAATACCGGCACCCATCCGAATACAGATGCAAGGATTGGTCCGGTTACAGGGCCTGCGCCTGCGATGGATGAAAACTGATGTGCGAACACTGTGAATTTGGATGATGGAACATAGTCCTCTCCATCCTCGTACTTCACTGCCGGAGTTTCAGCCTTCGGATCAAGGCCCCATTTCTTTGCAAGCCATCTGCCATAGAAAAGATAGCCCGCGAACAACACTACAATTCCGATTAAAACAATTACTAAACCATTCATACTTCCTCACCCGCCACGCGGCGGCTCCCTTCTGAATATTTGCAAAGAGTAAATACATCCTGCAGCCAGACGAAAAATCTCATCGGCATACAAAAAATAAAACCTCCGTCTTACATAAAGACGAAGGTTTAAACTTCCGCGTTACCACTTTATTTGCCGCATATGCGACCACTCATTCTCATCTTACAGACCGCATATCGATATATTTGCAGCTTTTGCATCATCTCAACATGTCATCTGTGAAATAAGCTTCTATGTAACGGTAGAAAACCGGTGACACCTAATGTCCTAAAAAGGAATTCAGTGCACTGCTCGCAGAGGATAATTCCCGAAATCCTACACTGTCTCACACCAGCCGACAGCTCTCTGAAGTATTTCCTTTCGAAAATCTTGTTCTGTTCTCAGCATTTGCTCTTTGTTTACCGACATACTAGTCCTATTGAAAATGAATGTCAAGCGGTTTTTTGATATTATTTATCAATTACGATTTCCCCAGCCGGTTAACAGCGCTTTTCCCACATGGAAGCATTTCCGCTTTGTATGTACAAATGCCCGGAGGAATTACGCAATACCAAATGCCAGTCCAACTGCATGGACTAAGAATGCAACAACCCATGCGATAAGACACTGCACAATAACCGTGATCACTGCTGCTTTCGTGCCGCCCATTTCCCGCTTCACAGTAGCAATCGCAGCCACACATGGTGTATAAAGCAGCGTAAAGATCAGGAATACCATTGCCGTAAACGGAGTGAATAACGTTGCCACGCTCGTCACATCACCACCGAGCAGAACCGTAAGCGTCGATACCACACTCTCTTTTGCAGTAAATCCTGTGATCAGCGCCGTTGATACCCTCCAGTCCCCGAATCCAAGCGGCTTGAAGATTGGAGCAATCAGGCTTCCGATTAAGGCAAGCATACTCTGGTCTGCCGATGCAGCTACGTTGAACCGCAGATCGAAGGTCTGCAGGAACCAGATAATGATCGAGGCAAGGAAGATAATCGTAAATGCTTTCTGGATAAATCCCTTTGCCTTCTCCCATATTAAATGCAGCACGCTTTTTGCAGACGGCAGCCGGTAGTTCGGCAATTCCATCACGAAAGGAACCGGCTCACCCTTGAATTTCGTTACCTTCAGAATCAGTGCGTAGATCACTGCACACACGATTCCGATCAGATAAAGTCCGACCATCGCAAACACACGATACTGCCGTTGCACAAATGCACTGATCATAAGTGTATAGATTGGCAGCTTCGCGCTACAGCTCATAAATGGCGTCAGCAGGATCGTCATCTTCCGGTCACGTTCACTCGAGAGTGTCCGTGTCGCCATGATTGCAGGCACGGAGCATCCAAATCCAATCAGCATCGGCACGAAGCTTCTGCCCGATAATCCGATCTTACGAAGCGGTTTATCCATGACAAATGCAACCCTCGCCATATATCCGGTATCTTCCAGAATCGACAGGAAGAAAAACAGGATTACGATCGTAGGAAGAAAACTGATGACACTTCCGACACCCTGACAGATACCATCCACCACAAGAGAACGTACCACCGGATTAATCTGCGCAGCGACAAGTCCCTTGTCGATCCATCCAATGACCGCATCAACGCCAAGTGCCATCACATCGGACAGCCACGCACCAAGCAGACTGAAGGTCATGGCAAAAACAATCGCCATAATCCCGATAAAGCACGGAATCGCTGTATATTTTCCTGTCAGAAGCTTATCTATCTTTACGCTTCTCCGGTGTTCTTTACTCTCATGCGGACGCACAACCGTCTTCTCGCACAATCTCCCGATAAACTGAAACCGCATATCGGCAATTGCGGCTTCCCGGTCAAGTCCGGTTTCCTTCTCCATGACTGACACGATCTGCTCAAATGCTTCCTTCTTATCTTCTGCAAGCTGCAGTGCATCCTCGATCGGTGTATCCTTCTCGATCAGCTTTGTTGCAGCAAACCGCACAGGAAGATCGGCTTCCTTCGCATCATTTTCAATCATATGCGCAACCGCATGGATACAGCGATGCACCGCTCCAACCGGATCTTTGTCATCCTTACTGTCCGGACAGAAATCGATTCTTCCCGGCGGTTCATGGTATCTTGCCACATGCATGGCATGGCTTACCAGTTCATCGATACCTTCATTTTTCGCAGCTGAAATTGGCACCACTGGAATTCCAAGTATCTGCTCGAGTTCATTTACACGGATCGTACCGCCGTTCGCCCGCACCTCATCCATCATATTCAGTGCAAGCACCATCGGGATTCCAAGCTCCATGAGCTGCATCGTCAGACACAGATTCCGTTCTAAGTTCGACGCATCCACAATATTGATAATGCCGCTTGGCTTACCCTCAATCAGGAATTCCCGCGTCACAATCTCCTCGCTCGAATACGGGGAAAGCGAATATATACCCGGCAGGTCTGTCACCGTCGCCTCCGGATGATTCCGGATCGTACCATCCTTCCGGTCAACCGTCACGCCGGGGAAATTCCCGACATGCTGATTGGCTCCGGTCAGCTGGTTAAACAGTGTCGTCTTGCCACAGTTCTGATTGCCGGCAAGCGCAAATGTCAGCTTACCGCCTTTCGGAACTGCCGTCTTCTCATCATGTATATGGGTAGGATCCGCCTGTCCTAACTCACCAACCCCCGGGTGTTCAATCGATTCATAACGCACATTCTGTTTTGGCGCCTCCGCTTCCTTTTCATGCACATGATCCACATCTATTTTCTGTGCCTCACTCAGGCGCAGCGTAAGCTCATATCCGCGCACCTTCATCTGTACCGGATCACCCATCGGTGCAATCTTCTGCAGAGTGACTTCCGTTCCCGGCGTCAGTCCCATATCCAGAAGATGATGCCGCAAGGCACCTTCTCCGCCGACCGCCGTGATATAAGCACTCTGTCCCGGCTGTAATTCATCCATTGTCATCTATCATCATCTCCATCTCAAACATCTCTTATATTTCTACATATTTTACAATCCAAATTACATAATACAACCCAATCACCATCAACGCAAACATAATTACAGGCAGAACAAAAAATAATACAGCATCCGACCGGTCAGTTCCATTGCATTCCTCGTTTTTTCCATGTATAATAATGCAAAATAAGTGGGGGTGTACATTATGGATTCAAAACTATCCGATTCACAGATTGTATCGCAGATTTCCGGCAAGCAGCGGATGATTCAATTTCTGAACTTTATTCATCCACTTCTATTTATTGCCATGCCTGCAGCGATTTTTTGGGGGGTTGCAAATTGGGACAGAAATATAGGGAAAGGAATCTTCTTCGTAATCCTTGGTCTGCTCTGTATCCCATTTCTGGTCGTACTCGGAAAGTCTGTAAATGCATTGGAACGGAAAATCAAATCCCGGACTTCGTGAAAAACTGCAACATTCTTCCAAACTACGATCGTATCTCCGGCTCAGATTATGTATTCGGTACTTACCGCGGCGTTCCATTCACCTTCTGCGATCTGCATCTGCAGTATAAGGATACCTACCGGGATAAAAACGGACGGAAAAGGACCCGCTACCGCACGAACTTCCTCGGACATGTCATCACACTTGATACGAAGACCAATATCAATGGTTTTGTCCGTATCTGTGAGCGCAAGAATCCACGCAAAGAAAATGGTTTTCTCTCCGGTATCGTCAGCGGTGCAGTAGAATTTCTCGGCATGAACCAGAACAAGGTTGAGATGGAGAGCGATCCTTTCAACCAGCAGTTCAAGGTAATCACTTCCGATGACGAGCTTGCCTTCTATATTCTCACGCCACAATTCATGGAACATATTGTTGCTGCAGATGAGAAGGTCGACGGCTATACGAAGATTGAATTTGCGAACAGCAGAGTCACGCTGGCACTAAATAACGGGAAAAATTCTTTCGAACTCACTAAGACACTTTGGAGCAAATCCCGTCTGGATGAAACCAGCTTGCGGTTCCGCGATGAATTCCAGAATATCCTAAGCATCATCGACGAGATTCTGACGAAGGATAATTTATTTTAGACGAATCGAGGTATATTACATACTATGGCAAATCCAAATGATAAACAGCTTCTATCCCAGATCGCATCCAGCCAGAAAAGACAACGGGGTGGATTAATCCTGACTCCCATTTTATTTTTCATTGCCATGGGAATCATTATGGCTGGGATCTCGACGATCCAGTCGGGCAATACTGCACTTGGCATCTGCATCATTCTGGTCGGTATAGTTGCGTTCATCCTTTCCGCGAAATATCTTGAACATCTGAGCGATCAGAAGAATAAGATGAAGGATCTGGTCGGTCAGTCCGTTGTCAGAGAAATCCTCGCAGAACGCATCGCGATTGAGCAGTACAATCCAAACCAGTATTTTAACAAAGATTTCCTCGAGCATTGCAGCATTCTTCCAAACTACGATCGTTCCAGTGGCTCCGACTATATCAGCGGAACTTATCGCGGTGTACTGATCACCTATTGTGACCTGCATCTCGAAGTCGAGCAGGAAAGCACCGACAGCGACGGCAACACAACCACTTCCTATTACACGGTGTTCCGCGGTCCCGTCATCAATCTGGCACTGCGCCAGCCGTTAAATGGTTATGTCCGCATCCGCGAGCGCAAGAATCCGCGCAAGGAGAAGGGATTTTTCTCCGGTATCATAAACGGTGCAGCGGATCTGTTCAACATCGACCGAAACACGGTTGAGACGGAAAATGCACAGTTCAACCAGCAGTTCAAGGTCGACACATCCGACCCACAGCTTGCATTCTATGTACTGACACCGCAGTTCATGGAACATATCGTACAGGCGGATATGATTGTAAATGGCTATACGAATATCGAGTTTAATCAGGGAATCGTGACGCTTGCATTGAACAACGGAACCGATGCATTTGAGCTTGGCAAATATAAAAAGAACGAGCATTTCCTTGACGAGGCACGCCAGCGGTTCCGCTATGAGCTTAATTCGATTCTGGGAATTGTCGACGAGATGTTGACGAAAGAGAATTTGTTTTAGGAGGTATCACACATGTTACATACGATTGAAAATGATTATTTAAAAGTCACGGTATCTGACCATGGTGCCGAGCTCACAAGTGTCTACGATAAGGCACAGGATTTCGAACGGATCTGGTGTGCCGATCCGGCAGTCTGGAACCGACATGCACCTGTTCTATTCCCATTTGTCGGAAAGGTAAATAGCAATACATACCACTACAACGGAAACTCCTATACCATGAAGACACAGCATGGTTTCGCGCGCGATGCGGAATTCACCTGCATTGCAGAAACCACGGATTCGATCACACACAAGCTTGTGTATTCGGACGAGACACTAGCGATCTATCCATTTGAATTTGAATTGCTGATCTCACACTGCTTCGATGCAGAAAATCCACGTCTCCTGCACGTCACATGGACAGTGAAAAATCTTGGTTCAAGCGAAATGCTATATTCCATCGGCGGACATCCGGGCTTCCAGATTGCACCGGGACATGCACGGAGCGAATACTCCATCGTCCTGCCGGATGCAAAACCTCGACACTATCTCCTGCTTGATGCAGCCGGTTCCGGACTTGCCGATACGAGCAAGCGTTATCCATTCAACGACGCAGGCAACGCTTACGTTCCTGTCACAGATACCCTGTTCGACAAGGACGCGCTGATCTTCGAGAACGGACAGCTTCCAAGTGTCGGACTCGTCGATGCGGACAAGAAGCCATTTGTCACACTTACCTGCACGGACTTCCCATATGTTGGTATCTGGTCAAAACCGGATGGTCCGTATGTCTGCTTAGAGCCTTGGATCGGACGTACCGATAACATGGATTTCACCGGAGATTTGGCTGAGAAACCAGGCGAGCAGAGACTGGATGCAAACACTGAATCCAGGTTCCATTACACGATCGAATTCCACGGCTAAACTTACCTTTCTGCGTTGATTAACAGATACAACCTACGTTCTGATTAGCAGTCGTCAAATGCACAGCACAAATGCGTGCATTTTCCGCATCAGCATAACACATAAACAGGGACAGACAATTGAGCAGGCAACTTTGCCATCTCAATATCTGTCCCTGGTTCTATATTGGTTCTATATTTTCTCTTAAACCGCTGTCTCCATCTGAATCCGGCTGCCCCCTCTGCCCTTTGTAACACGCAGCTTCTGCGGAATATCCATCAGTTCATCCCGGTGGCTGATAATACCAACCAGTTTATTTTCTCCTGACATGCTGAGTAACGCGTCCTTTGTCTCCTCAAGCGACTTCGAATCCAACGTGCCAAATCCCTCATCAACAAACAGTGCATCCATCTGGATACCTCCTCGATTTTCCGCGATCGTATCCGACAAGCCAAGTGCCAGCGATAATGAGGCTTTAAAGCTCTCACCGCCTGACAGATTTCCAACCGGACGGCGTTTTCCGGTATTGATATCCAGAACCTCCAAATCCAGAAATGTATTGGTCTGTTTTCCAACAGAATTTGTCTGCCGGTACAGCTGGAATTGGTTGTCACTCATCGGAAGCAGATGCCGGTTTGCCGCCTGAAGAATGCTGTCAAAGCCTGCTGCCTGAATATACTGTTCAAACGTGATTCTTCCATTTCCGGTCTGCCCGGATACAAGATGGTACAACCGGTAGCTTGTGTCATTTTCCTGTTTTGCCTTCTCATATGCGGTCTGCTGTACACGGATATTCTGCTGTTTTTCCCGATTATTTTGTATGCGGAACATAACGGCCTGCAATGCTGTCCGAAGTGTTTCCACCTGTGTACGCTTCCCGGTATATGCCTGCTGTAACTGTTCAAGATCAACTGTCGTGCGATGTCTGGCATCCTGCTCCTGTTCCAGCTGTGCCAGTCTGGCAGTAACCTCTGTCACCTTTTTGTCATAGTCCGTCAGTTTCTTTTCCTCTGCATGTATCTCGGCATCCGTTGCTACCTGTGCCTGCATCTCTTCGACAGATGCAAACTGACTGGCAGACAGCTTTCCATCCATCCGCTGTTTTAACATCTGTGCATCGGTCTTTTGCTGTTCAAGTGCCTGCTTCTGTGTTGCAATGGATGCCTGTACGCGTGCCACCGCCTCATCTGCTGCTTTCTTCTCCTTCGTTGCAGACTCTATGGCGGTCTGAAGCTCTGTTACGCGGGTCATTGCACGATTTCCTGCCAGGCTGGCTGATTTCCAATCCGGATACGACAACGTCTGTAACGCTGTAAAGGTTGCCTGTGAAGATGCCTGCTTTGCTACCAGTGCTTGTTTCTCCTCTGCAAGCGCCTTTCTCCGCTCTGCAAGCTGTGTCGTTTCCGCCCCCTGTGCACGCACAAGCTCTGTTTCGACTTCTCCAAGCTTTGCACAGTTTTGTTGCAGCTGCTCCAGATTTTCCACACTTTGTGCAACTGCATCTACCAGCATTGCTCGCTGCCGCTCGAAGATTACGATCAGTTCCTCTAATACCTCAACACCACCGCTAAACTCTGGCAGCACGCATCCCTGTATCTCCTCTTTTATCTGTTGCTCCTTTGCCTGCACATCTGCCCGCAAAGACGAAGCTCTGGCTGTTTCCTGATTAAATGCTTCCAGTTTTTCCTCTTCCGCCGCCTTTAATTCTTTGCATTGTTCTTCTGTCACAGATGTCTCGACCAGTGTCGCAAGTTTCTCATGATGTGTAGCTCCACATACCGGACACGGCTCACCCTCTGCCAGATCACTTGCCAGAATTCCTACCAGATTTGCGCGATACAGTCTGTCTACATGCGTATATGCCTCCTTCGCTGCCTCATACGCTGCCTGCTTTTCCCGGTATTGTTTCTGGGCTTTCTCCAATTCCTGTTGTTTCCGTTTCCATGCAGGAATCAGATTATTCGCAATGGCCTCCATTTTTCTCTGGCTGTCCAGCTGTTTGTCATATGCTGCCTGCGCCTGCGCAAGCTGTTGTGGTTCTTCCTTCCACATTGCCTGCTGCTCCTGCAGCTCTCTAATCCTCTTCTGCAATGTCTGTTCGGCTGTTCCAAGCGCCGCTTCCTGCTGTTCCTGTGCCGCAAGCTGTAACTGGATCTGTCCAAGTTCATGCTGCAACGTTTCCCGCTCTTTATAACGTGGCTCTTCCTCACGCACTTTATCGACAAGCTTCTGGCATTGCTCCACTTCGGGACGCAACATCTCCGTATCTTTTACCTTAGCATCTGCCTTGCCGGCACGCATCTGACAATCTGCAAGTGCCTGTTCTCCCTCATTGATAAGTTGCTTTGTCCGTTCCCATTCACGTTCCTTGGCAATCCACGCATCGTACTCCGGCTTTACTTTATAGGTTGCCTGCTTCCTGCGATCAAGCTGTATCTTTCGCTGCACAAACGGTTCCTTCTGTGCTTCTAATACCTGCTGTTCTTCCTTCGTCCGTATGTACCGCTCCAATATCGCATTATTATCCTTCGCTGATACAAGCGTACCCTGCAAATTCTGCAGTTCCTCCTCTGCCTGTGCAAGCGCTTTCTCCTTCTGGCCTGCTTTTTCCATATCTTCCTCAATAATTGCCTGCAACAGCGTAAGCATCTCCTCGATATTCCATACCGCTTTGCTATCCTGCAGCTTCTCCTGCAAATTACAGATGCGCTGCGCCACGGACAGCGGCTGTTCCTCTGAATTCTCCGTCAACGTCAAGTTTTCTGCCAGGATTCCAGATGCTTCTCCCGAAATCCCGGCAGACTCCACCTTTACCTCTCGGAACGACTGGGAAATACTCTGCTCCTTTTCCTTACGTGCCAAATAACTTACCTTCTTGCGATTTTCCAATTTCTGTTCCAGTTTCTTATAGGCGTCGGTCTGGAAGATCGTACGCAGGATGTCAGTCCGTTCGTTCGTCTTTGCATTTAACAGCTTCCAGAATTCTCCCTGTGCAATCATTGCAACCTGCATAAACTGTCCCGCATCCATATTCAGAAGTTGTGGAATCGCGCCTGGCTTCTCTTTCGTTCCATCAACGTTCTTAGCACCTTCCAGCGTTGTTCCATCCGCCTGATAGAAAATCACCTTTTCTGCCTGTTCATCTGGCTTCCCATTTCGGTTGGTATATTTAAAGCTCGGTTTTCTGCACACATGATAGTCCTTGCCCTGATGTGTGAAATAAAATTCAACAAAACTCTCCACTTTCTTATCCACATACTCGCTTTTCAGATTCTTTGTATCGCGATAGCTTCCACTTGCCTCGCCATAAAGTGCATAGCTGATTGCATCAAAGATCGTTGTTTTTCCTGCCCCGGTATCTCCACAGATCAGAAACAAACCTTTCTCCTCAAACTGCGTGAAATCAATTTCTGTCTGCTCCGCATACGCACCAAATGCCTGCATTACCAATTTAGTCGGCTTCATAGATTCCCACCTCCTTTGCCACGTCCTTCATCATATTCATTTCCTCTTCGCTGATCTCCACCCCATACATCTGCTTATAAAAGTCAGCAATCAGATCCTCATATGACCGGCTCTGCGTTGCCTGCACCACATCCACATGTGCAAGCTCCCGCGTACGGGAATTATCATAATCCAGCTTTATCGTATTCGGATAATACTGCCGCATGATTCGCATCGCATCCGGAATAACGTCCTCGTCGGTCAGCGTCACGTAGACAAAGTCCTGCGTATTTTCTATGAGATTCTCGTCCTTTACAATATCTGCAAAAGCTCCTCTGATATGGACTAAATCCCGCATCGGAACAAGCTTCTCCTGCTCGATCGTCACCTGGCCTTCTCCATCCACTGTCACGATTGGCACCTGCTTTGCGCCATCCCGTTCACGCACGCCACTAGGAATCTGCTTCACCGAACCAGCCTCTGAAAGGGAATATTTGAGTGGCGAACCTGCATACCGCACTTCCTCTCTACCAACACTCTGTGAAGAATGGATATGTCCGAGTGCCACATAACAAAATGCACCGAAGCTGTCATACCCGATCTTCTCTACCGTTCCAACATGCTGTGTCAGCGCACCTTCGGAACCTCCCAGCGTTGGATCCTTCCCCTTTCCGGACACAAACTGATGTGCTACCAGAATATTTCTCTGCGCCGGATCGATTTCTGCGTGTGCCAGCACCTCCCGCACGGCATCCTCATATGTCTCGATCTTCGCATCAGGAAATGCACGCTTCACCTGGGATGCTTTCACAAACGGAAGCTGGTAAATGTGCACCATCCCATAAGCATCCTCTGCCACATAATGAAATAATTCCCCCTGATATTTTGCTGCAATGTGCACATCGTTTGCTTCAAATAAGCTGCTTCCAAAATTCAACCGTTCATCCGAATCATGATTTCCGCTGATCATGTACACCTGCAAATGATGTTTGACTAACGCCCGGATAAATTCATCTAAAATTTGCACTGCCCCTTCACTTGGAACCGTCTTATCAAACACATCCCCGGCTATCAAAACTGCATCCACCTGCTTTGACTCTGCAATTTCCAAAATCTGCTGCAGGATGTACCGCTGGTCATCCTTCAGATCAAAATCCCCCAATGTTTTTCCCAGATGTAAATCTGCCAAATGTAAAAACTTCATACTCTCACCTCTCCGGTATCTGTTCATTCAACCATGCAAGCACAGCTTCCCTTCCCTCTGCATCAAACGGAAATGTTTTCCTTGTGATCTGCTCCTCCGGTGTCTTCTCATAGCAGGTACTTGCATGCCATATACACACTTCAAAGAAATTCTCGGAAGTCGTCTCGCCACCTTCCTCCACGGGTTCATGCTCGACCGTGAGCTTTGCGATCCGGTACCGCGGTCCATAAATATCGCCCCCCGTCAGAATTCCTTTTGCATTATAAAATGGTAAATCAAATATCACATCGCCTGTAATCACGCGTATTCCTCCCATATGTTTCGTTCTTATAAATTATACTTTTATCATTATAGCATACGGAAGCATATTTTCTAAACAAAAAAGAAACTGATTCATTTTCCTGCATCCATCTATGGAATCTCTTGTCGGTTTGTGCTAGAATAGGTATCAAAATATTGCATAATCGAGGTGCGAAAGATGGATTCCACATTGAAGCGGACATGGGCGGAAATTGACTTGGATGCCCTTGCTCATAATTATAAAACATTGCGCGACCGGATTGGTGCGGATGTCAAGTTTTTAGGTGTTGTTAAGGCCGATGCCTACGGACACGGCTCCGTACAGGTAAGCCGCCTGCTGCAGGAGCTAGGTGCTGATTATCTGGCGGTCAGCAGCATTGATGAAGCGATTGAACTTCGTTTAAATGACATTACGATGCCGATTCTGATTCTTGGACATACGCCGAAGGAGCAGGTCAGCCGTCTGATTGAGTACAACATTACACAGGCTGTTACCTGTAAGGCGAAGGCACTTGAATACAGTGAAGAAGCTGTGAAATGCGGTGGTACGTTGAAGATTCATATCAAGGTTGACACCGGAATGTCACGACTTGGTTATCTGTGCGACGGTGATTATTTTGATACCGGCGTGGAAGGTATCTGTGAGGGTTGCTCGCTTCCCGGGCTTTACGCCGAAGGTATCTTTACACATTTTGCTGTGTCCGATGAGCCTGGTGATGCATGCAAAGCCTACACGGAGCATCAGTTCCAGTTATTTACCGATGTGATCAAAAGCGTCGAGGAAAAGCTCGGCAGACGGTTCGCCATCCGCCACTGTGCCAATACCGGTGCGGTTGCACGCTATCCGGAAACATGGCTCGATATGGTAAGACCGGGACTTTTGTTATACGGCTATGGCGAATTCGCAGATGAGCTTGGACTCCAGCCAGTCATGAGCTTAAAGACAACTGTCAGCACGATCAAGACCTACCCCGCCGGTACCGCAATCAGCTACGGCGGCATCTATGTAACGGACAAAACGACACGTATGGGCGTTATCCCTTACGGCTATGCCGATGGATTCTTCCGTGCGCTCTCCAACCGCTGCACCCTGATGTCGGAGGAAGGTCCGGTTTACCAGCGCGGAAAGATTTGCATGGATATGTGCATGATTGATCTGACGGATAAGATGCAGGTCGATGTCGGCAGTGAGATTGAAATCTTCGGAAAGAAGAACTCCATCAACGACATGGCAGCTCTGGCAAACACGATTCCGTACGAATTAACCTGTGCTGTCAGCAAGCGAGTTCCAAGATTCTACTACCGGAATGGAAAAATGATTGAGAAAGAATTGCTGTTGCGTGGGTAATTTGTTGTGCAGGTAATTACATAGACATGAAAAAGCTGAGACAAAAGTCCCAGCTTTTTGTTTGCCTTCAATCATCCCTTCACATACGGAACGAATGTAAACCCAAACTGAAATTTCTTCTCATCAAATCGATGTGCCGCAAGTACCTCCGGTCCACAACTGTTGGAGCCGATGCCATTTAACGCATAATCGATACATAATACCGTACTGTCCGATTCTTCCAATTCATAATTGTGCCTTGCCTGTGCCAGCATTTCCTGTGTGTAGTTTGACGTCTGAAATGAAAATGGTGTCTCAGACACTGCCGCGATTCCATACCGGCCGTTGTACAGTTCGACATAATCACAATCGAAATGACTGCCATTTTCCTGTGGCATAATGTAATCCTCATGCAGATCCTTCACCGCACTGCGATACAATCCATGACTCGCAGCTCTGTGCTTGTCACGGTAGCTCTCCTGCGGTCCCATGCCATAATACGAAGCCTCAGAAAGATTCATGTTGAAGAATACACGCACACCGAATCTCGGAAGTTCTGGGAACTCTGCATCCTTGCTTACCTCCATGGATGCGGTAATTCTTCCGGAACTTTCCACCTTCCACACGAGCTCGACATCCAGAATCTTCTGTACCGTTGGTGCTACAACGCCGACATGACTCATCACAATCACGCCGTACTGGTTCTGAATTGTCTCCACCTTATACGCTCTTGTGTACGCCTCGTGAAAATGTGCGTTTTCCCATTTTGCGCGGATATACATATCATTATCCGTTGGTGCCCGCCAGATGTTCAGTTCCATCGGATGGTTCAGATAGTCCCGTCCTGCATATTGAAGCTTCGTAAAAAGTCCGGTTCGTTTGCTGATTGCATATGTGAAATCGCTCGCCTTTAATGTGATCTCTGTATCGGTTTCGCTGACGCTGATCTCATTTTTCTCTTCCGCTTCTGCCAGCCATTTGACTGCCGTCTGGTTTCTGCCATCGACATTGGCAAGCAGCACCTCATCAAATCCCAATTCATGCTTTGCCGGAAGCAATGGAAGTTCTTTTTTCAACTGATACCGGAGCTTCAGATACACCTTGCCGCTCTGCGGAATGTCCAACTTGAGCGTCATCACACCGTCGCTGTGCGGTGCGATTGATACCTCATCCAGCACACCCTTTTGCACGCACAGACCATCCACAGTTATTTCATACAAGATGTCTGCATAGTCGCTTATATCATCAAAATCCATATAGTTATGCAACACAAGTCTGCCGGTCTTCTCATCATAAGATACAACACGCACCGGACGGTACACATTCTTATATTCAAGCAATCCGGTATGTGGTGTACGATCCGGGTACACCAGTCCATCCATACAGAAATTTCCATCATGGATTGTCTCGCCGTGATCGCCGCCATAATAATATTTCGTCTTTCCATTTTCCGCCTGTCCGTGCGCAATCGCATGATCGCACCACTCCCAGACGAATCCGCCACACATCCGTGCATCCTTCTGGATTATCTGGAAATAATCCTCCAGATCGCCGGGCCCGTTCCCCATGCTATGGCAATATTCCACAAGCAGAAACGGTTTGCTGCCATCCTTCTCGAGATACTCTTCGATCTCGGAAAGTGCCGGGTACATCCGGCTGTACAGATCAAGATTTGAGTAATCATACGTCACATCGTAATTCCGATACCGCGCACTCTCATATTGCGTGATACGGGATGGATCGTATTTCTTTGTCCATGCAAGCGCCTTTTCAAAATTACATCCATAGGCGCTCTCATTTCCCATCGACCAGAAAATGATACAGAAGCGGTTTTTATCCCTCGCAACCATACGCTTCACGCGATCAAGAATCGCCTGCTCCCATGCCGGATCATCTGCAATCTTCTCGTTCCATTTTTTGAAGCGGTTGTAGTCTGTATCCTCCTTGCGGTACAGCATAAATGGTCCATGCGCTTCGATATCTGCCTCATCGCACACGAGGAATCCATAGCGGTCGCACATCTGATAAAAATACGGTGCATTCGGATAATGACTCGAACGAATCGCATTGAAATTATGCTCCTTCATCAAAGTGAGATCCTTCTTGATCTTTGCAACATCAACTGTAAATCCTGTGACCGGATCCGAGTCATGCCGGTTCACACCGCGCAGCTTGATTGCCTGTCCATTGAAATATAGCACCCTGTTCTGTATCGCTACCGTGCGCAAAGCAATCGCATCCACGATCGTCTCATCCGCGCTTTGCAGGATAATCGTGTATAAATACGGATGTTCCGTATTCCAAAGCTCTGGGTTTGCAATTTCCAATGTCACAGTTCCAGCCTTGCTGATTTCCGTCTGTGCAACCACATTTCCTGCCGCATCCTCCACGGATACGGTAACCGGAGTCTCCTGATAGTAGCTGATATCCAATGTAATTTTCGCACACGCTTCCGTGATTTCCGTCGTGATCCGATAATCCTGCACCGCCTTTTCCGGCCGCTTCAGAAGATAGACATCCCGGAAGATACCGCTCATCCGGAACTTATCCTGATCTTCGAGATACGAACCATCGCACCATTTCAAGACAAGTACGGCAATCGTATTCTCGCCCTCTTCTATCACGTCTGTCACATCGAACTCGCTCGTTGCATGGGACACCTGACTGTATCCGGTATAGGTGCCATTCACCCATACATAAAAGCAGCTATCCACGCCCTCAAAGTTCAGGTACACCTTCGGAGCCTTCTCATCCTTCGCATAAGAAAACGTATGCACATACGCGCCACACGGAATATCCTGCGGCACATACGGCGGATCAAACGGAAATGGATAGCGGAAATTCGTGTACTGATGCGTGTCATAGCCTGCCATCTGCCAGACACCAGGCACCGGAATCTCATCAAAATCCGACGTATCATAACCGCTCTCATAAAATGCATCCCTCACATCATAGATGCTCTCAAAATACCGGAATTTCCACATACCGTTTAACATCTGTACGCGGTCGGATGCCTCCCGATGCTCTACCAGATCCTCCATTCGGTGGGAAGCTGGTATATAATACGCTCTTGGCGGCATTGTATTTTCATGTAAGAAATCCAAATCTTCATAATAACGTGGCACAATCATAAATCGTCCTCCTATATATGTATTTTTTTGTTATCTATGAACCGTTCATACTTTCTGTCTTTCCGTATTGTCTGATATTATAATACTGGTTTCCGTATAAAAAGTCTATGAACAGGAATGGACAAAATATGGACGAAATGATACAATGAGCATTGCGATGGGATGTGCTTGCACATACCAGCATAATGCGAATACAAACATGGAGCCGCAGGCGACATGATACAATGAGCAATAGGAGGTGTCCCTATGTATATCAATACCGGTTACTTAAATCACTCTCATCAGGATTTCAAGGACAAGAGCCGCCCGCTCATCGTCGGAAGCTGTGGCATCTATCGTCTGACCGACGATCCGAAGATGCCGACCTACCGTCCAAAGGGACGTCTGGATTATCAGATTATCTATATCTCGTCCGGGCTTGGACATTTTCATTTCGATAAACCGGAAAATGAGACGATCGTCCCTGCCGGAAATATGGTGTTGTTCCGTCCAAAGGAATTACAGAAATACGAATATTATGGCGAAGATAAAACCGAAGTTTACTGGATTCACTTCACGGGTTCCGATGTAAAAAATATTCTGCGAAGCTATGGTCTGCAAGATAACCAGAGAGTATTTCCGGTCGGTTCCTCTCTCGAATACGAACAGATTTTCAAACAGATTATTCAGGAATTACAGCGATGTCAGGAACACTACGAGGAAATGCTTGCCCTGCTGCTTCGCCATCTGCTTATTGTATTTCAGCGGGAACTCACACGCGTGCATATTCTGAAAAACGAATATCTGGATCGGGAGATGCACAGTGCTGTTACCTATTTCAATGAGAATTACAATCAGGATATCAGTATAGAAAATTACGCCCAGACAAGGGGCATGAGTGTGAGTTGGTTTATCCGGAACTTCAAGAAATACACCGGCATGACACCGATGCAGTTTATCGTATCGCTGCGCGTCAACAATGCACAGATTCTTCTGGAGCAGACCAATTATTCGATCTATGAGATTGCGAAGATCGTCGGTTACGATGACCAGCTCTATTTCAGCCGGTTATTCCGCAAACAAAAAGGAGTCTCTCCTTCCCAATACAGAAAGAGACAACCCCTTGCCTAATTTCAGATTACAATTTCTTCAGGAAAT
This sequence comes from Wujia sp., assembly GCF_056872695.1. Lineage (NCBI taxonomy): Bacteria > Bacillati > Bacillota > Clostridia > Lachnospirales > Lachnospiraceae > Wujia > Wujia sp. Next base: position 27,950 of record NZ_DBMFCD010000013.1, read on the forward strand.
GCTCCCGGTTCGGGTATTCCGCCCGGAATGCCCGCTTCGCGGCCTCCTGCAGCAATGCGAATTCCTTCTCCATATGCAGCATGTGCGGCGCCGTAAATGCAATCGCGCTGATCTGTTCTGCGATTTTCTTCGCCACACCCTCATCGGATAACTGCCCCATACCGAAAACGATCGACGTAAACCCTCTGCCGTTTCTGCTTACATCAATAAACTTCCGGAATGCATGCGTCATCTCAGACAGCAGGATTTCCTGTTCGGCTTCCGGCCGCTTGTCTGCATCAAACAGGCACAGTCCGGAGACGGTCTCAACTGCCTGCTTGCGCTTCTGTCCACCGATATCATTTGCCCCGCTCTCCGAAATATATTTGAGCTGCATCAGATACCCGACGAATGCATCCGTCTTCGGTTTGCGCTTTCCGTAACGCGCCACCCAGAGTTTCTTTATAAACGCCACATCCACTTCTTCCGGATTTTCTGCGGAATGATTTGCCATTTCACTTGCGTTCACAGTTTTATCTGCATTCGTATTCAATATGTCCAGCCGCTTCTCCGCGTCCATTTCGTTGTAAAATTGCTCTAACCATGTCTCCTGCATAGCTGTTCTCCGTTTCTTTTTATACTACCGATCAACATCTGCATCTATTTATCCGCGCATCCATTCATCCGCGCATCCATTCATCCGCGCATCCATTCATCCGCGCATCCATTCATCCACGCATCCATTCATCCGTGCGTCCATTCATCCACGCATTTAGTCTGCAGCGCATTCAGTCATACATCCATTCATCCGTGCATTCATTTTCTGCATAATTCCAGTTGCAGCCTTCCTTACTTTCCAAGGAATGTATCGACGTTGTCCGCGTCTACCTTACGATATTGTGACATATAATAGATGTCATCCTCCAGACCATACCCTTCGATATCGCTTTCCTGAAACAATGCGACCGTCAAAAGTGCAATCATCCTCGCCTGATCTTCCTTATCGTTATAGACCGTTCCCTGCATCGTACCATGTTCCACTGCCTCTAATGCATCGGTCAGACCATCAATGCCGAAAATAATCGGCCGCTCCACCTGCCTGTAACCGGCATTTTTGTACGCCTCTACAGCCCCCAGCGCCATCTCATCATTGTTCGATAAAATCAACTCAATCTCGGAACCATACTGATCGATCAACTGACTCACCCGGTTTTCTGCCTGTGCCCGGTTCCAGTCTGCAAACTGATAACTGAGTTTCTCCAGTTCTATTTCATTCTCAATCATCGTCTTAACCGACAGATCTGTCCGGCTGATCGCATCCTGATGTCCGGCTTCCCCTTCTAAAAGCACATATTGGATCTTGCCATCGCCATTCTTATCGACCTCCGGGTGATTCTTAATATATTCCGCAGCGATCTCGCCCTGCATCTCACCGGACTGTGCCGCATCACAGCCAACATAGAAAAGCTTATCCCACTGAAGAAGATCCTCCTGTACCGGTTCCCGGTTAAAGAAAATAACCGGAATATCATTCTGCCGAGCCATACGGACAATATTCGACGGGGCTGTCCGGTCAACCAGATTCACGCACAAAACATCACATCCGGCGTCAATCATTTCCTCAACGATCTCGTCCTGCTCCTGCTGGTCATTGTCACCGCTTCTTACAGATACGATTACCTTCATCGTATTGCTCTCTTTCGCCTTCAGATTGCTCTTTATAATATCTGTCATTGCATTGATAAACGGGTCGTCCGGTGTATATGTCACGACACCAACACGCAACGTATGATCGGCTTTTGTGTCCTGCTTTCCGCAGCCTGTCAGTGAAATCAAAAATACCCACACGCACAACCATGCTATAATATTTTTCTTTGCATTTCTTCTACTCATACGAATACAAAAACCTTTCTATCTCATCCGAGAACAAATCTTCTTTATAAATAACTTTTACTTCCTTCTCATGGCTCTTCAACGTGTAAAATGTCCGTGTCAGTTCTTTTTCAATTTCCTCGACACTCTCATAACCAATCCCGTATCCATCCGGGATTACCAGACACTGCACCTGTCCTGCATCGAGCAGTGCAATCGATTTCATGCTCGTACCAACGCCAAAGATCTTCGCATCCTTATACACACCATTTTCCGCGTGTTCACCCAGCGTATCCAAGGCTTGCGTATCCATTACCACCATATAATCGACGGACTCCTGTGCATCAACAACCGCACAGATATCAGTGTCGCTTTCTTCATTATACTCCCATGCAATCTCGCAATCCTGTTTCTCCAATGCGTCCTTCAGTCCCTGGATACGATTCACACTTGCCTCCGTCTTGGATCGTCCGGCAATCACGCCAATCCTTTTTCCTTTCAGCCCATCTTCGTCCTGCGTAATAAGCTGCGTGCCAAGTGCGTATCCAATCTGGTAATTATCCGATTTCACTGTCGCATACCCGCTTGCCTCTGGCTGTTCACCGGTATAAACATCTTCTGTCAGAAGTACAAATGGCTTCTTCTGCTCGCCGAGCCAGTCCAGCATCTCCTTTGTATCTGCCCCCGGTGCCGGACACAGGATAAATGCATCCACATCATTCTCCAGCTGTTCCTCGATCAGCTCCCGCTCGTCCTGCGCGCTTACAATATCATCTGTATTACAGATGATCAGATGAAGATTATTGGTTTTCGCAGATTGCTTTAATCCATTGATCACACCTTCCCACCGGGTGTCGCCGGAATTCTGCAGGATAACCGCTACACGCTTTTGAGCAACATCCTCCCGGAAGATTTTATGTATGAAGAAGGCTGCGAGAACAATCAGAATAAGCTCTGCAATAAGGAACGTTAATTTATCTCGTTTCATCTGTAGCCCTCCCCTTTCTATAACTCTGCGCCTCGAGTTGCTGCCGGTTCTCCTCCGTAAACGGAATTGCCGGAATGTGTATCACAATCTTCGTTCCTTCATCAGGCTCACTGTAAACAAGAAGACCATATTCGTTACCAAACATCAACTGAATCCGGTTGTGCACATTGATAAGTCCTACGCCGGAACCATGTTTTGGCACTTTATTGTTATCCTTGAGGATATTTTCAACCGTCTCCTCACTCATACCCATGCCATTATCCTCAACAGAGAGATAGATATCATCTCCCTTTTTCTCACCGCGTATCGTAATCATTCCGCCGTCATCCTCATCCATATTTCCAACCCCGTAATAGATTGCATTTTCCAGAATCGGCTGTACGATGAGCTTGACCGTACAGTAATCATTGACTTCCTCATCAATATCAAATTCCACGCGGAACCGTTCTTTATAGCGCACAAGCTGGATATTCATATAGCTTCGGCTATGCTGCAGCTCATCCGCGATCCGGATTACGGTTCTGCCCTTTGACAGACTGATTCGAAGCAGTCTGGCAAGCTCTGAAATCATGAGAACCGCTTCCTTATTCTTCTGTGCCTCAACCATCCATGTAATCGATTCGAGCGTATTATACAGGAAATGCGGATTAATCTGACTTTGCAGTGCATCCATCTCACTCTTTCTGCGTTCAGTCTGTTCCCGGATAATCTCCTGCATCAGATTCTCTATCTGTTCATAGGACTTCTTGACCGAATATCCAAGATGCCTGATCTCCGAGGAACCACCAATATAAATATCCGTATCTCCGCCTGTCTCATACGCCTTGACCGACTCATTCAGCCGCAGGATCGGACGAGAAATCTTTCTTGATATGATCCGGTTTACTTCGAGCAGCATCATCATCAAAATCAGGATGGCTGTGATAATATAATACCGGAACCGGTTGATATTTGCGGTCTGTACACGATCCGGAATCACACCGACCAGCTTCCAGCCGGTATATGCCACACTACTCACAACAACATTTCCCGGTCTTCCATTCAGGGAAAGCTCATACGTTCCGTCTTCTAATTGCGATGTTTTCTCACAGTTTTCTGAAAAATATCCACGGTCGATGTCTGCACGTCTCGGATGGTAAATCATCTGTCCGTCCCGATTGCATAGGTAATAATAAATACCATTTGAGGACTCATTGATCCGCTTCATCGTATTGGATATCACAGAATATTTCATATCTACCAGAAGGACACCGCTGCGCGGTTTTTCCCCATCGTTAATATCCACGGAACGGCTAAGGGAAATAACCCAGTAATACCGGTATGTGCCGTCCTCAAACAGATTCTGGATATGCGGCAGGGAGAAATGCACATTCTCAATCTCCTCCTCTGCATTTGTATACCAGTCCTGTTCGGATGCCTTTACGCCCTTCTTGCGTTCTGAAACCGGCTCTGCCACAAGCTGTGCACCATCGCTGTCATACAGCGCCATGCTTTGAACCTTATCTGTGTTGATTTCATAAAGCAGGCTGAACTGGCGGTTAAAATCATCACTGGAGATATCATTTTCCTGAATGATATTGTAATTCACTGCATTCATTATCTGACGGACATTCAACAATTCCGCATCCAGCTTATCCACCGTGCTTTCGACCATACTCTCTGCGTTCGACACAGCCGTCTGCTTCATCGCCATTTTAAAACGATTATACAGCAGCAGACCAATTGTAATTGTCGTAATCAACGTAAGTGCAGTAAGAACCGCCATAATGATTGACTGGATATCCAGTCCGATAAATCTCCTATGATGTGTCCAGCCCTGCTTTTTCATCCACCTTTGAAGCCAGCTTTCCTTCTTTTGCAATTTTCCCATCTCTCTTGTTTTCAATCCATTTCCCCTATTTTTTTCTTACTGATTCGTATGCTGTGCCCGGTATTTCGACGGTGACACGCCAAATCGTTTCTTGAATACATAACTGAAATAATTCGCATCCAGATATCCCACCCGCTCGGCAATCTGATAGCTTTTCTCATTTGTTTCCAGTATCAGTGTTGCCGCATGATCCATCCGGTAATCCGTCAGATACGTAATAAACGCTTTTCCCGTCTCCTTCTTGAACACCGACGAAAAATACGAATTCGATACCCCGAGCACAGAGCAGATCGTGTCCAATGACAAATCCGGCTCCATATAACGCTCACGTACAAGATTCTGCGCATCAGTCACAAGCCGTCTCGATGTACTGTTTCGGGCATTTTTCAGCTGTTCCCCAAGCTCTACCGAAACTTCCTGCATCCATGCGGTAAGTGTACTCTCATCCATCTGCGGAATCGTCTCGTAAGGATTCTGGATTCCATGCAGATGATCATTAAAATCAAGGAAATTATTTGCACAAAACCGGTAAAATGCTCCCACCATCTCCATGATTGCAAGATTATACTGACTGACCGTCTGTGCATTGCTGTGCAGCTTTTCTATTTCATTTACAACGACCTTCTCAATCTCTTCCTTTAACCCTAAATGAATAGCTTTGAACAAATCATGCATTCTTGTATCTTCCGGCTGCAAGGTTGTTTCCTGTTCCTTCGGTGCAAGCTCGGCAATATTGATCGCGCGTTTCGTTCCATACAGTACCCTGTATGATACTGCCTCTCTGGCACCATCGTAAGACGTTTTAATATTTGCCATATTGTCACATACACGACCGATACCTGCCGTAACTACTGCCCCCATCACACGATACGCCCATTTGCAGAAGCGGTCACATGAATCCGTAAACTGCACAATCGCGTCCTCCGAGGCGAGTTCTATCAGCATCAGTGTATTGCCAAGATAAGAGAATACCCGGCTCTTCCACTCTGTCGCAAGCCGTTCCTTGATCTCATGTTCAACAGACATCGCAAGCAGCAACGGATTCATACCGTCCGGTACATGATGTTCCGAAGTGTGGAAAATTACACATCCATAATATGGTCCTTTCATATCAATCTGATACGCGGCAAAAAATTTCCCACAGTTTTCTTCTGTTACCCGTCCCTCAATGAGAGATACAAAGAAGTTATTCTGCAGTACCGGAAGTGCTGCATTGAAATAATTCTCCAGACGTGTTACATTCAGTTTTTCTTCCCGTTCCCGGTCCAGCGTGTCCTTCAGACGTTTCAGGCAATCAGACAGTTCCGTTGCATTTATCGGTTTCAGCATATATTCCTCAACCTCCAGATGCACCGCTTCCTTTGCATATTCAAACTCATCAAACCCGGTAAATATTATAATGTGAATATTCTGAAAGTCCCGGTTTAAACGACGGGATAACTCCAATCCATCCATATATGGCATCTTGATATCTGTAATTACGACATCCGGTTGAAGCTTCTCAACCAGTTCAAGTGCTTTCACTCCGTTGGTTGCGTTACCAACGACGGTAAATCCAAGGTCGTCCCATTGTATGCGTTGTTCAATTACTTCGATGACTTCTGCTTCATCATCCACCAGAAGCACTTTATATTTTTCCATGTAGCACCCCACTTGTTATCACCTGCCGGGTAGGTTTGGAAGCATCTGGTCTTGGGTTAGGAGTTGCAGGGAATAACGATTCCACGCAGACGCGCTCCCGCTCACTTCCACACGCAACAGACACTAAACTCACAGCTCTACCATTCTTCGAATCGGTAGCGCTGTTCGTTAAGTGCTGGCGTGTTCCAATGGTCTGCATTTAAATCGTTATTCCCTGGCAACTCCATCCACATATTAGAATGCTTCCGAACTACCCGGCAATTCTTTTTGTTCTTTGTTGTTTTACTATCCTTATTATACCAAAGTTATCACTATAAAGATACCTAAATATCTGGCTGGTTGCTTCCGTCTATTGCCTAATTGGGGAGTTTCTTTCTATTTCGGAAATTTACTCCAACTAGCTTGCTTCCTACTCCTGCTCAATTGGGGATTTTTCCTCTATTTCGAGAGTCTGCTCCAACTGACTTGTTTCCTACTCCTGCCTTATTGGGGGAGTTCCCCTCATTTTCAAGTTTTTGCTCCAACCAGCTTACTTCCTATTCCTGCTCAATTGGGGATTTTTCCTCTATTTCGGGAATTTGCTCCAACTAGCTTGCTTCCTAGTCCTGCCTTATTGGGGGATTTTCCCTCATTTTCAAGTTTTTGCTCCAACCAGCTTGCTTCCTACTCCAATTCTATATATCAGAACATTTAGAACTTCTTAGTTACAATACATCCTATATTGTTCCAATTAAACAGTGCTATATATACTGGTTTTATTGCCTTCTGACATTATATACAATATACAGGAAAAGCCGCCTCTCCATCCTCTTCGATAGACAAGGCGACCCTTCCTTCGTTTACAACTTTATTTGATTCCTTTGATTACTTCTTCTGAACATACTTCAGACAGTCAAGTGTTACAGCTGCAAGGATGATAATACCTTCGAAGATAAACTGAAGGTTTGTATCAATACCAAGGATTGTCAGAGAGTATGTAAGGGATGTGAAGATCAGTACACCAGTTACAACACCGGAGATCTTACCGATACCACCTGTGAAGGATACACCACCTACTACGCAGGCTGCAATTGCATCCATATCCCAGCCTTGTCCATATGCGGCACTACCGGATCCAACCATACGGTTACACTCAAGCCATGAACCAAATCCATAAAGGATACCTGCTAAGATGAATGCTCCCATTGTTACCTTGAATACGGAAATACCAGATACAGAAGCTGCTTCCGGATTACCACCAACTGCGTAAAGGTTCTTACCAAATGTTGTCTTGTTCCAGATGAACCATACAACGATGATTGCTACAACTGCCCAGATAATGATGGTTGGGAATCCACCAAGATTTGGAATAAACATGTTCGGAATACTTGACTCAATTGCACCGAAGGATACACCCTTTGTTGCGTATGTAACAAGTCCGAAGATAATCAGCATGTTCGCCATGGTTGAAATGAATGGATGCATCTTATACTTCGCCATGAAGAAACCGGCAATACTTGCAAATACGGTTGTAAGTATAATACATGCAACAAGTGCAATAATGGCTCTGCCCGCTACCGGAATACCTGTAAAATCAAAGATATGTCCGAATACGCCACCGGTGTTTACACCACTGTGCATGATAATGGTTGCGGTTACCATACCCATACCTACCATACGTCCGATGGAAAGGTCGGTACCTGTTAACAGAATCAGACCGGCAACACCAAGGGCTAAGAACATACGAGGCGAAGCCTGCTGCAAAATATTCAGGATATTTGTCAGTGTCAAAAGCTGTGTATGCTTTACAATCGGTGTGATGATACACAATGCAATAAAGATGAGTAAAATTACAATGTACAGACCATTCTTATACAAAAACTGTGTTGTATTGAATGTGTACTTGTAGTTTTCCACCTTCTGTGACTGCTTCTGTCCAAATGTATACTTAGACATACGAAGCAGATCAATCAAATGGAACTTATGAGCAAATGCATCGTGCTTTCTATCCTTGATTTCCTGCAATTTAGACTCATGTGTCATCTGTGCATCAAACAGGCGGTTACGATATACATACTTCTCATCCTTGATTTCCTCAGAATCAGAAAGCTTTGCCAAAGCCTGCTCGTGCTCTGTCTTGATCGTTGCTACGATTTTCTCATAAGAAGCGTTCTCAGCTGCCTTTTCTGCCTCGCAACTTGCAACAACCTTCTCATAATAATCACTCTTATAATGCTTGGAGAGATAGCTCTCTGCATCGGAAATGAGCTTGGATACCTTATCCTTGTTTGCAGATTCTACGGATTTTGCTTTTTCTAAATCTGCCTTATCCTTCGCAATAATCTTTGCTCTCTCTTCCTTTGTTAAATTCTTATCTTCCTTCGCAATTGCGATATGGTTCTTTAAGCTTCGAACCTTGTCAGATCCATCTACACGAAGTGCATCGATCTGCTTCTGTATTTTTCCTACATATTCATCAATCGGTTTCAAAAGCGCTGCTTCCGCTTCTGCCGAAAGGATCATACTTTTATCTGCCATCGCCAAAACTCCTCTCTATTACAAATATTTCGCACTAAGCTTTAATAATTCTTCCTGATTTGTCTCCTTCGTATTGACAATACCTGCCAGATGGCCATTCGACATAACGCCAATACGGTTTGTGATTCCGAGAATCTCCGGCATCTCAGAAGAAACAACAATAATTGTCTTACCCTGCTTTGCCATGTTAATGATCAACTCGTAAATCTCATATTTTGCTCCAACATCAATACCTCTTGTCGGATCGTCCATCATAAAGATGTTCGGAGACCGCTCCAACCATTTACCGAAGATTACCTTCTGCTGATTACCACCAGACAGATTTGCAATCATATCATCCGGTCCCATACATTTCGTATGCATGACCTTGATTTCCTCTGCGGTTGCCCGCACCATGTCATCATGTGAGAGTGCAAGTCCACTCTTATAATGATTCATATTTGCAATGGTTGTGTTAAATGTAATATCTGCTTTTAAGAACAGACCATTTGCCTTACGTTCCTCTGTAATGAGGGCAAATCCATGATTCATCGCGTCCTTCGGAGATGCAAAATTCATCATCTTACCATCATATATAACGTTTCCGGCTGCTCTTGTACGCATACCAAATATCGTCTCAAGAAGCTCTGTACGACCTGCACCGACCAATCCATACAAACCAAATATCTCGCCTTTTTTCACATCGAAGGAGATATTCTGGAGCTTCGGTGCATATTTTGTTGAAAGGTTCTGCACGGAGAGAATCGTCTCTCCCGGTGTATTATCAACCGGCGGGAATCTGTTATCCAAAGAACGGCCTACCATGGCTGATATGAGTTCGTTCATGTTTGTATCTTTGCTGTCCTTCGTCATTACGAGGCTGCCATCCCGCAATACGGAAATCTGGTCGCAGATCTCGAAGATCTCGTCCATCTTATGGGAGATGTAGATCAGGGAGATTCCCTGGTCCTTAAGCTGACGCATCATCTTGAAGAGCTTTGCTACTTCCGGTGCTGTCAGGGATGAAGTCGGCTCATCAAGTACAATTACCTTTGAATTGTACGAAATTGCCTTCGCAATCTCACACATCTGACGTTTTGATACAGACATCTTCTTCATCGGCTGCGTAAGGTTCACTGTGATTCCAAGCTTTCTGAACAGATCAGATGCTTCCTTTTTCATTCTGCCCTCATCGACAACGCCAAGCGAATTCTTTGGGTATCGACCGAGGAACAAATTATCAATTACATTTCTTTCCAGACACTGATTTAATTCCTGATGTACCATTGCAACTCCGTTTTCGAGTGCATCCTTTGGTCCAGAGAAATTAACTTCCTTGCCATCTAATACGATTGTTCCTTCGTCCTTCTGATAGGTTCCGAAGAGACATTTCATCATTGTCGATTTTCCGGCACCATTCTCACCCATAAGTCCCATGATGGATCCTGGCTTCACATTCAAATCAATGTGGTTAAGAACCTTGTTTCTTCCGAATGATTTACTCATGCCATGAATCGATAAGATGTATTTATTCTTATCATCTGCCATATCTCTACTTCCCTTTCTTAAAAAGAAGGGTATCAATTTTAGGTGACACCCTTCTTTGGTTAAATCATTTACCGTTCGTTCAATCAGTTCTCTTACTTGTTAAGAATTGATGTGTAAGATGCTGCGTTGTCTGTCTTAACCATGTTGATTGCAAATGCATCGTACTCACCAGGGTTACCAAGACGGTTTGTGATGTTAGACTCTGTCTGACCATCACCACCGATGTAATCAACCTTCAGATTCAGAAGATCATCGTAATTCTGAAGAAGTGGCTGGTATGTTGAGCTTAAGAAGTTATCAGAAGCGTTGTAGATATCAAGCCATACCTTCTTCTCTGGGCTCTTGCTAGAGTCGAGCTGCTTAGAAACCTTGTCATAAACCTTTGTTGAGTCTGTGAAATCCTGATAGTTATCAGCTGTTACTGCAATGTTCAATGCGTAGTAAGATCTCTCTTCTGCTGAGTATCTGTAATCAACACCCTCGTCAAGCTTGTTGCCAGCTTCATCTGCTGTACCGATACCTGTGTCTACATCTACACCGTCAAGTGCGTTACGAAGAACACGGAGTGTAAGGTAAGCCTGAACGTCTGCATGCTGTGAAATTGTTCCGCCGTAGCCTTCTGCGATAGCTGCTACTGCATCGCTGTTTGCATCGTATCCAAATGTAGGAACCTTGTTGTCCTTTGCCCAAGCATTGAACATTGACATTCCCATACCATCGTTGTTAGAAACAACTACATCGATCTGATCACCGAAAGAAGCTGTCCATGTACCGATTGCGTTACCTGCTGTTGCTGCATCCCATGTAGCACCTGCAGAGTTCTTCATCTCCTGTGAAGCAAGCTCACGGATTGTGTATTTCTTTCCATCTACTTCCAGTGTTGCATCCTGAACAACCTTTGCAGATCCATCTACGTTTGTACCGGCTGGTGCTGAATCAACTGCGCCATTTGCATCAACGCCTGTTCCAAGTGCGGAACGAACACCTCTTGTACGTGCGATGGAATCGTTATGTCCGATATCGCCGATAGCAAGTACATATCCGATTACGCCATCACCGTTACGGTCGATGGTTGCTGCATTCTTCTTGATGTAGTCAAGTACCATCTCACCCTGAAGCTCAGCACCCTGATTCGCATCGAAACCTACATAGTAAGTATCTTTGTTAAAGTTAAGGGCTGTTTTGTCAAGCTCTCCTGTTGATGAGTTGGAAGGCTGACGGTTGTACCATACAAGCGGCTTATCCTTATTTGCAACTCCGCTTGATGAAGAACCACCACCTGATGATCCACATCCTACCATTGACAGTGCCATTGTTGCTGCTGCGATTACAGCTAAGATTTTTTTCTTCTTCATACTCTTTCCTCCTATGAATGAAATACTTGTTGAAATGTTCCTTCGTACTTTTTGTTCATTTTGTACATTTTTTTTGAATCATTCCCTGTCTCATTGACTAAATTCATTATATTTAGAATGAGGTTCGGAAAGAATAGAATATTTTTGGATATATTAGCAATTTTTTTTGATTATATGAATTTTTTATATGAATTTTGACGAATCTGTCCGTAACCACCTTGAAATTGCACAAAAAATTCCGTTTTTCTCATGATTTTGAAGCATATTTGCCAACTCTTTTCGAATCACGTCTTTCTTCTATCGTATTCTACATTTTTTTCATCTTATATTTTTTCCGCTGTCCCTGTATTTCTGTAAAGCCAAATGCCAGAACGCCGACCATACCAAACGCCATCATTTTGATAAGACTTTCATAATAGGTATCCAGATTGCCAGACCACTTCATAAGCTCCTTCGCATGTACAAAACAGCTTTGGAACGAAGAAGCTCTATAGTAATGGTCTGAAAGTTCAGATGCCTGTATTACCATTGCCATGTTTACCCGGAATGCCAGATAAATCCATGCCGCTGATACCGCAACACATAACAGAAAGCTTATGAGCGAAAGCTTTTCGCCCTTCCACTTATATCCATAGATCACCGCGGCTCCCATCGCAATTCCGGCATAAGTCGTCACAAATCCAATGCGTGCAATCAGGAAGATCAGCAGCGCGCCCAGAACGCCACCGCCGATTGCTCCGAGCAGACCGAACGCATAATTCTCCCGTACAACATACGCATCTTCCCGGTGTTTGTCTAATGACTGCTGCATCATAACCGCGGACTCCGAATTAAGAAATGCAAATCCGTCCTCCACCTGATAGACATCTGTCGGTCCCTGCACGCCTCTCGCGTCACAGTTATAATACCCATACGTGGAAAACTTCGCAAGCATGCCATCTATGATATTTTTTAGTAGCTGTACACTCTTTGCCGCATTCGCAGTCACCGGTATCACCAGGCAGACACTGTATTTCTTCGCTGAGATCTTCCCTCCCTGCGGAAGCACTGCCCGCATGGTTTCCCACACTTCCGACGGTGCCGGTCCGGACTCATTTGCAACCGAGAACGCAAGCAGCATTACCCGTGTCGAGGAAGTCTGGTGTGGTTCTAACGCAACGGTATAACCGCGATAACCCCCGTGCAGCATTTTGTCTTTCCCTGTAAATGGGATCTGCAGTTCCTCTGCTAATTTCTTTAGAATCTTCTTATTTGATGCCATTTGATTTGTACCTCCCCTATACTCCGTCTTACACAGCCAGACGGCTGAACTCTTCCAGATTCCATACCTTCGTCACAATATCCGAATAAAATTCCGGCTCATGGCAAACTAAAAGCACGGAACCATGATATTCCCTCAAAGCCCTCTTTAACTCGTCCTTCGCTTCCACATCCAGATGGTTTGTCGGCTCATCTAAGATCAACAGGTTTGACTCCCGGTTGATAAGCTTACACAGACGCACCTTCGCCTGTTCTCCACCACTCAAGACACGCACCTTGCTCTCGATGTGCTTCGTTGTAAGGCCACATTTTGCCAATGCGGATCGTACTTCATACTGGGAATATCCCGGAAATTCCTGCCAGATCTCCTCCAGACAGGTATTGTCCGTGCCTGCCATCTCCTGTTCGAAATATCCCTTATACAGATAGTCGCCCAGTTCCACCTTACCGGATAATGCCGGTACGATCCCGAGCAGACTTTTTAACAATGTGCTTTTACCGATTCCATTTGTTCCGATAATCGCAATCTTCTCGCCGCGCTCCATCCGCAGATTGATTGGCTTGGAAAGCGGTGCATTCTTATCATATCCGATGATGAGATCCTCCGTCTCAAAAAGCATCTTACCCGGTGTCCGGGCTTCCTTGAAGTAAAACTCCGGCTTTGGTTTCTCCTTGGCAAGCTCGATCACATCCATCTTGTCAAGCTTCTTCTGTCTCGACATCGCCATATTTCTTGTGGCAACGCGTGCTTTGTTTCTTGCCACAAAATCCTTCAGCTCATTGATCTCCTGCTGCTGTTTCCGGTAGGCAGCCTCCTGCTGTGCCTTCTTCGCCTCATAAACTTCCAAGAACTTATCATAGTTTCCGACGTAGCGGTTCAGCTCCTGATTTTCCATATGATAAATGATATTCACGACATCATTCAAGAACGGAATATCATGACTGATCAGGATAAATGCATTCTCATATTCCTGCAGATACCGCTTCAGCCATTCGATATGCTCCGCATCGAGATAATTCGTCGGCTCGTCCAGAAGCAGGATTTCCGGCTTCTCCAAAAGCAGCTTCGCAAGCAGTACCTTCGTACGCTGTCCGCCACTTAAATCCATCACATCATGGTCAAGCCCCAGTTCCAGAAGTCCGAGCGCCCGCGCCACCTGTTCGACTTTCGCATCGATCATATAAAAATCGTGGTTCGTCAGCATATCCTGCAGCGTACCAACCTCTTCCATCATCTCCGCGATTTGATCGTCCGTCGCATCTGCCATGCTCTCATAGATTTCATTAATATTCTGCTCCATATCAAACAGATATGAAAATGCAGACTTCAGGACATCCTCGATCGTCATGCCCTTCTCCAGCACGGCATGCTGGTCTAAGTATCCAACCCGCACATGTTTGTTCCATTCTACTTTTCCTTCATCCGGTGCGAGTGTACCGGTCACGATATTCATGAACGTACTTTTTCCTTCGCCATTCGCGCCGACCAGGCCGATATGCTCGCCCGCAAGCAGGCGGAACGATACATTATTAAAGATCGCACGGTCACCAAAACCGTGCGTTAAGTTCTCAACATTTAAAATCATCTGTCTTTGTTCTGCGAAACATATTGTGAATTGTGTATATGTCCGTGCCACATTCTGATAATATAAAATGTATTGAAACCAAGAAGTTCTAGATGTTCTGATTTACCTTCTGATACCGAACGCAACCACCGCCAATTCGCCATCCATGGCTCAGTGGCGGTTTGTTTGAACATCGTGTTCAAACATTGCTATTTTACTTACAGAACATCAAGTACTTCTACGTTTCAAACATATTTATATTATCAGAATGTGGCACTTCCATATATATACAATTCACAATACGTTTTGCAAGTTTCTCCTCTATTTTTTTATTGAACCATTCTTTTTACCTTGTTGCCAGATGTAAAAGTCCAGCCAAATTATTTATTTTTCTTGTTTTGCTTGTCTGCCTTGTTTACACCGAGCAGACCCTTGATGATGAATCCGACACCGACGCCGATCGTGCCGAGGATCAGTGCCAGCTCCAGACCTGTCATATAACGCATAGATACGTTCAGCGAAATGACAAGGCATACAAAAAATGCAATGCACAAACCGATCAGTGAAAGTCCGGTCAGCATGTTCGGCTTCACGATAAATGTGATAAATGCCACAACGATGAGTACAATCAGAATACCTCCAACATTCACGCGTCCCATCCGGAAAAATAGCGTGAAGCTGCTCACAACGACGTTCTGCAAGAAGATAATCACGCCGATAATTGTAAGTACGATTCCTAATAAAAACTGCAATAATTCTTTCATTCGTTCCTCCCTGTTTTCTCTTAGAAAATGATTACATACTTATGTTTGATTTTATCATACTTCGACAAAGCTGTACACACAAAAACTGCTGTCAATGTTTGCATAACTTAACATTGACAACAGTTTCATTCTATCTTTATCAACAACTTTTATATTCTATCCATGCAGGCGCACCGCGGCCGCAATCCTTCCGGCAATCCACATGACCGACGCTGCGATCAGGAATATCAAAACAAAGCCATTTACCTTTTCTTTCCAGCGCATTGCCACGATGATTGTATCTCCGATTACGGCAATAGCAATCGGAATTACATAGAACAGATTGACTGCATTTCCTATCATCACTTTGTACATCAAGACTGCAAACGCGGCAACAAGTGCAAGTGAAACAACCGCTTCTATCACATGAAAGAGTGTGGCTTTCTCAATTTCCGAATGATACATAACTGGAATTGCCATGGAAAATAATATCAGATAGATCAGTGACATCCATAACAATACACTGTCTTTCGCCTGTGCGTTTACGCATGCCGTCTTGATAATCAAAGCCACAATCAGCATTCCGTAAGATGCAAACTGGATTCCCGGAATCGTATATTCCGTATGTACCATTCCGGACACAAGAATGACTCCTGCGGTTATGGAAAGCATCCGGTAATCAATGGAACGATACACGTTCATATCCATCGTAAATAATGATTGCAGGAACGCTGCATTCCCCACTGCCAATAAAACAAGAAATGCAGCGAGCGATAAGAGCACAGCCAGATACACATAACTATCGAAGCCGCTTCCGAACAGTTTCAAATCTTTATCCCTTATGGAACGCACGATGCTCTGTACACGTTCCGCAAATAAAATAATGAAATATAACATAATCAGCCAGTTCATAGCAACCGCGGACACTCCAACCCGTAAATCCATGACGATTCCTCCTTCTATAACTCCAGCGATGCAAGAATCTCTTGCAATGCATCTGCCGATTCCTTTAATTTCAGAGCCTCTTCGCCGCTTAACTTGATCGGAATATCTGTCTCCACACCATCTGCACCGACAATCGCAGGCATACTCAGCACCACATCCTCGATACCATACGCACCATGTATCATGTGCGAAACCGGCAGGATCGATTTCTCATCCCGCATGATCACCTCGCAGATTCTCCTTACAGACATCGCGATTCCATAATACGTTGCATGCTTCCGGTTAATGATCTCATATGCACTGTTCTTTACCGCATCTGCGATCTCCCGCGTATTTTCCTTATGCTGGTAATGTCCACGCATCTCGCACATCTCGCTTAACTCCACACCGGAGACATTCGCAGACGACCACGCAACGACTTCGCTGTCGCCATGTTCGCCCACGATAAATGCATGCACGCTCCGGCTATCCACAGACAGATGTTCGCCTAACTTGTATTTCAGTCTGGCACTGTCTAACACTGTGCCGGAACCGATCACCCGCTGCTCCGGAAGTCCGGACAACTTGATTGCCACCTGTGTCAGAATATCGACCGGATTCGCTACCACAAGCAGGATTCCATTGAAATTCCGCTTTGCAATCTCCGGGATGATGGACTTGAAAATAGCTACATTCTTGTTCACAAGATCCAGTCTTGTCTCCCCCGGTTTCTGTCCGGCTCCCGCGGAGATAATCACGATTGCCGCATCCGCAACATCGTCATAATCTCCCGCATAGATCCGCATCGGTGAAGCAAATGGAATTCCATGGCTGATATCCATTGCCTCCCCCTCCGCTTTGTTCCTGTCTGCATCAATCAATGCAATCTCTGTGAATAATCCACTCTGCATCAAAGCGAAGACGGATGCCGATCCCACAAATCCACAGCCGATCATAACCGCTTTTTTTGCATTCACTTTATTATTTTCCATAACAGGTTCCCCCTTTGTTTTAACTTTTAATAATAGTAATTATTACTATTTTAGTATAATAATAATTCTATAATTTGTCAATTTGTATTTATAAAAAAACACGCAAGCACTTTGTACCTGCGTATTTTTCTACTAATCATTTAACTTGTTGTTTTATTTGTTTTTGAAAAAAGAACACTCTTCCTCATTGCACTGTACACCATCCGAATTTCGAAGATTCAGATGAAATACATGACCACTTTCCGGATGCCCAGCGCCAAATGCCCGCGTCACATGCGCCACACCAATATCATTCATCCTCTTATCCAGTTCTATCGTGTGAAACCGCAGATCATCATTCTCACTGTACATCAGATATGTTTCCGGGAAATCTACATTCATATAAGCTAACTGCTCCATAAACAACTGATACTGTTCTTTGGAAACAACAAGTGAATTCTCTTTTCTGAGATACCAGTTTGAGATCGTATCATCCCGCTTTCCCATATCGTATGCACCACAATTCAAGCAGATTCTGGCTGGTCGTTTATCATAGGTAAAATAATCCAGTTTCTTCCGATATTCCTGATTTGACGCAGCAATACAATACTGCGCAGTAAGCTGTGCTCCCGCCGAATCTCCCAACATGAAAAACCGATTCATATCCAGCCCAAACACCCGCGCATAATCATCAATATATTTTACAAGATATGCCACATCCTCTATAGCAGACGGATATTTATTCTGCGGTGACAAACGATAATTAAAATTCACAACTACAAATCCGCTTTGTGCCAAATGACAGCAATAATAGCTATACAGTCCCTTATCTCCATAAAACCAGCCACCACCATGCACACTGACGATCACCGGATATGCTTTATCCGAGGCTCCCATATAGGATGCCGGCACACAAAGATCAAACAGACTGTTCGATACATAGCTATCGGAATCAATGTCCGACGCATCCCCGGATGATGCATACAACATCTCCCTTTGCTTATCCATCTTCCAGCTATCCAAAATCGCAGCAAACCGATCTGCATCCAATTTCTTCTTATAATCTAAATTTTTGATCTGTACAACATTTTCCGGATATTCCAGATCTTTGTCGCGCAATCCGTCATTCACCATCCACGCATGGCGCATATTCACCCATGGCGGAAGTTCTTTGTTCTCCGCTCCTCGCTTCATAATCTCTGCTACATTCATCATAACTGCTCTCCTTTCGGGACGTTTCTTTTGTCACAATACTGGGGGCAAAAGGAGCGTCTCTCTGTCTTATTTAAGTACAAGTTGTCTTCCCAGCATCTCTTGATGATGCTCCGCAATGATAGACTTTTTCACTTTTTGTTCCATAATCCAGAATAATATATCTATCATGGAACATGGTATTATTCATTTTACCCCATTTGTGCCCTCGTGTCATTGTAGCTGTTGTATAATTTTCAAGCAAAAGACTCCTATTCCACGCCTTTTATCATGACGGCTTATTGCAAAAAAGAGAGCCCCCTTCCCAGTCCTCTCTTCCAAATTATCGTATTCAATCAGATTATGTGCCTGTAACCGAACCTCCGCACGCGGTTTCCCGCAGGTTTTCAAGCAGAACAATTAAAATGTTAGATAAGTAAATTGTTTGTCAGACATCCCTTATTTATTATATCCATGAACAAAAAACATATAACAGATAACGGATAACAGATAAGCATTTACCTTGAACAATAACCATTCTATTTTTTATATACATGCACGTATATTGTCTGTCCTGCTTCGGAATCCTTCTTACAGATCCACGTCAAACTGAATCGTCTGATTGTGCATATCCAAAGCCATCTGCATATCCAGAATCTCCTTCGCGACCTGCTCATAGTCCTTCTTCACGGTATCGAGATCGTAGTTGATATAGCGATACTCCGGCGACGTGCTTCTGGACAAGTATCCTCCCTGCGATGCTCTTGACTTCGGAAGCTGTTTCCGCATGTAATCAAGAACTGCCTTACGTCTGTTCAACTGCGCCATCTTCACAAGGATCGTATCCACGCTCATTTCCGTGTCGCCAACCTGCACCTTCGCGGTTGCATTTGCGAGATTCAAAGCGTGCTTGATGACTGCCATCTTCGCATCAATCTCCGCAATCGTTGCAGCAACCGTAGCATAATCGTAATCCGGAATCACCGGCTCTTCGTCCACCGCGGCCACATACGTGCTTGATTCCGATTCCTTCTTCAGCCAATAATTCTTATCTTCTTCCAGACTGCGAAGCATCTTGTTCGCATAAGCGGATGTCATTTTCTGCATCGTTCATTCCTCCGTTTCATTCACTGCATTTTCTTTTTGTTTCATATTTGCAGTCTACCGCAGGAATCCGGGCGTGTCATTGAACGGGTAGTTCAATCACCCACAATACTCCGCGAGTGTCCGGCGAAATGCCTGATAATTCGAGTCATTCTTCGGGCTGCAATATACTGCATATTCGATATTCTTAAATGCATATAAGTAATCCTTCAGCACACGCTTCGAAGCATCTGCCACAATAGCAGGATCATTCATAAATACACCACATCCGAAAGCACCCAGCACAATCGACTCCACGCCCTTTGTCACTGCGATATCCAGCATCCGGCGCAGGCGTGTCTCATGAATGGTTCTTAAACTTGTGTTTCCGCCGGGAATTCCGTGGCGCAGATTCGGTGCGGCACAGGTGATTATATCAACCTCGTACCAGTCCTTCTCCGGCATCGTGCGCGGGGACGCATCATCGCTTTTGAATACGATGATATCCGGTGTATAGATGACATCGCCGTTATAGAGCAGGCTCGACATCGCACGGTGCGGATGGTAGAAGCTGTCCATCATCTCACTTGTATTCAGACAGAAATACAGATCCGAACACCGGCACAGGCATACCTCCTGTGCGCTGGCACCATTCACAACTCCGCCGCCCGGATTCTTCGCCGATGCAAAATTATGCACGGCCGTTTTCGTGCCCTTATAAGCACGCGCAGCTTCCAGACTACGTTTCTTCGATACAACAACGTGTGCTTTCTCTTCATAGATGTTGAGCTTTGGTGTGGGGAATGGTTCCTTCTCCAGGATCAGTTTCTGCCCTGCCCTGGATTTCTTCACACCTTCCACCAACCGTGTATGTTCCCTGCACATCTTCTCTGTATCCTCAAACACCTCTACATTTGTATTTCTTCCCATTTAACGTTCCTCCATTCCGCTACGCGCTGATACTGTTACTCCGATGAATTTATTTTATGTTTTCCTCTTTTTTCTCTTATTCTCATACATAGACTGGTCCGCCATATTAAGATAATCCTGCAGGCTTTTCTGCTTATCCGGCATATCTATGAAAAACGCCCCAGGTAACATAAAACCCGGGGCGCATTCAATAAATCGTCAGTTATCAATTAGTTACAGCGTTCATAGCGAACCGCAATCGCTTTTATCTCCTTGGCAAAAGTCTTATTTAACGCTTTGCTGTCTACCCGCCATCTCCAATTGCTGCCAACCGAAGAAGGCGTATTCATTCTCGACTTGTTGTCTAAGCCAAGGTAATCCTGAATTGGAACAATACAGATTTTCGCATTACTTCGCATGATTACGCCAATGAGCGGAATATACATTTTATCTGCCGGTGTATAGTAATCACACAGATAATCTCTTGCTTTTTTCCTGCCTTCGTCATCGACCTCCTGCCACCAGCCGACCAGTGTCTCATTGTCATGCGTGCCTGTATAAGCTACACAATTCTCAATATAATTATGAGGTAAATACTCCCTCGCCGAACCCGTATCTCTTGTGTCAAATGCGAATTCCAACACTTTCGTCCCCATGAACCCGCTATCCGCAACAAGCTTACGGACGGTATCCGTTATATAGCCAAGATCCTCCGCAATCACGGATTTTCTGCCAATCTTCTTTTCGATTGTATGGAACAAATCCATGCCCGGACCTTTCTTCCAACTGCCATTTACCGCGGTCTTATCCCCATATGGGATGGAATAATATTCATCGAAACCACGGAAATGATCAATACGTACAACATCATATAACTCGAAGCAGAATGAAAGCCGTTCGATCCACCATGCATACGCTGTCTTTTTGTGGTAATCCCAATCATAAAGAGGATTTCCCCACATCTGCCCATCCGCCGAAAATCCGTCCGGCGGACATCCCGCAACAGCCTTCGGTGTACATTGTTCATCTAACTGGAACAATTCCGGATGCGACCATGCATCTGCACTATCCAATGATACATAAATCGGAATATCTCCGATAATTTTAATTCCTTTTTTATTGGCGTAAGCCCTGAGCTTATACCACTGGTTGAAAAACTGGAATTGCATAAATAACTGAAAATCAATCTCGTCTGCCAGCTTCTCCTTATATTCACGTAAACCTTCTTCTGTACGACTATGAATTGCCTCCGGCCATTCAGTCCAGTTCATTCCGCCAAAATGATTTTTTACTGCCATATATAAGCAATAGTCATACACCCACGCTTCATTCTTCTCTAAGAACGCCTTATATTCTGTACTGTTCTTATGCCCGCTTCTCTCACAAGCCTTGCGGAGCAATACATACCGTCCATTATATTGTTTTTCATAATCAACAGACTGTTCGTCTGTTCCAAAGTCAACACTATCACATTCTTCTCTTGTCAATAAACCTTCGCTAATTAATGTTTCCAGATCTATGAAGTACGGATTCCCGGCAAATGTGGAAAACGACTGGTATGGAGAATCTCCATATCCGGTAGGTCCCAAAGGTAAAATCTGCCAGAACGTCTGACCAGCTTCCACTAACCAATCCACAAATTTATATGCTTCTTTGGAAAAGCAGCCAATTCCATACTTTGATGGCAGACTGGAAATCGCGAACAATATTCCTGCTGTTTTATCCATATATGTCCTCCATATACGTCAAGGCAAAACAATTATACTCTGCGTACGCTTTCGCCCTCGATCAGATTGTGTGGGGCATAATCATGTTCACACCCCAGTGTGTAATGTATATGCTTCATCAAAAGCTCCACACTCCGCTTCGCAATGCTGTTTATGTCCTGACCCATTGTTGTAATTCTCGGTGTGTAAAATCTCGATATGACTGTACCATCAAAGCCTACCACCGATATATCATCCGGTACTTTTCTCCCGGCATCTTCGATTGCCCGAATTGCGCCAACCGCAATTGTATCTGACAGCCCAACAATCGCTGTCACATGTATGTTTTTTTCAAGTAACCTTTTTGTTGTCTCATAACCTGCCTCATACGAATACCGGCAAGCCATATAATTCTTATCCGGATCAAACTCCAGACCACTTTTTTCAAAGCCTTTTTTACACCCAAGATAACGCGAGAAACTGATCTGTTTATCTGAAATCTCGCCCCCCATTACGACAATATCTTTGTGTCCGTAGCCTATTAAATACTGCACGAGCTCCATGGTTGCAGCCTCATCATCGACACATACGGAAGAAACATTGTCGAACGCTAACTCCTTTGCACTCGTAGTTGCAACAACACAGGGGATTTCAAGTTCATTCATACGTTCATCAAAAAGAGCTAAATTCGCGCCGAGAAAAATAATCGCTTTTGAGGTTTTATCACGTACGAATTTTAATGCCTCTGCAACCTCGTCCCCATCTTCATCGATAATCTGGCAGGATACGACCTCGTCCAGTTCTGACAGCAAAAGCGTAATCCGGTCAAGAATCTCCATAAAGAAACTATTGTGTCGTCCTTTCATGATAATTGTAACTGTATTTCCGCCACACCGTTTCAGCTTTCTGGCATTTCCGTTTGGTTCAAAATTGCTCTCTTCGATAATTTTTAGTATCTTTTCCCGCGCTTTCTCACTTACACCCGGTTGTTTGTTTATTACTCTGGATACGGTACCTATACCGTATCCAGATAATTTTGCTATATCTTTGATTGTCATATAATCGCTCCTGTAAAAAATGTGATTATATATTAACCCTTAACAGCGCCAGCCGCAACCCCTTTGACAATATATTTCTGAGCGCATAAATAGAATACAACAACCGGAATGATTGCCATGATCAGACATGCCATAATCGCGCCCATATCAACACGGCCGTAGCTTCCCTTCATGTACTGGATGACAATGGAAATTGTCTTGAATTCCTTAATATCAAGTACAAGGTATGGAAGCAGGAAGTCATTCCAGATCCACATTGCTTCAAGAATACCTACGGAAATGAATGTAGGCTTCATCATAGGAACTACTACACAGAAGAATGTCCGGAGTGGTGAGCAGCCATCAATCATTGCGGCTTCTTCCACTTCTACCGGAATTGATTTTACAAATCCTGTGAACATGAATACCGCAAGTCCGGCACCAAAACCGAGATACACAATTACGATTCCCCAAGGTGTATTCAGATGGAGAGAGTCTGCCGTTCCGGAAAGTGTAAACATAACCATCTGGAACGGTATAACCATAGAAAATACACATAAGAGGTAAATCATTTTTGTAAAAACATTCTTAACACGGGTTATAAACCAGGCTGTCATGGAACAGCAGATCAGGATAACCGCAACTGAAAAAACTGTAATAAACAATGTCCAGCCTACCGCTTTCAGGAAATCATACTGGGTAATTGCTGTCTTATAGTTTTCAAGTCCAACATAGCTTTCCTCTGTAGGCAGCTTAAATGTCTCAAGGTTGATGAACGTCTTCGACTTCATCGAGTTAATCAATACGATAAAGATTGGAGCAACAAATACAATTGAAACGAGTGTAAAAAATAATGTTGCAAGTATTCCCATCACTTTCTTTTTCATTACTGCTGCACCTCCTTATCTCTTGTCAACTTTAACTGTAACAATCCAATCGCAACTACAATTATGAAGAACACAACCGCCTTCGCCTGTCCAACCCCTTCAGCTCCTACTCTGCCATAGAATGTGCTATAAATATTCAGGGCAAGCATTTCTGTCTTATGAAGTGGCTCACCACCTGTAAGAGCAAGGTTCTGATCGAATAACTTGAACGAATTCGTAATCGTCAGGAATGTACAAATTGTAATCGATGGCATCATGTTCGGAATTGTAATTTTAAACAATCTCTGCATTCTGGTAGCTCCGTCGATCATAGCCGCTTCCTGAATATCTCCGGGGATCGCCTGAAGTCCCGCGATGTATACGATCATCATGTAACCAATCTGCTGCCATCCTACAAGAATAACCAGTCCCCAGAAACCTAATGTTTCATTCAACTTCAGGGCTGTATCAAACTTCACGAAAATACCATCAAAAATCAGCTGCCATACATAACCTAATACAATTCCTCCGATCAGATTTGGCATAAAAAACACTGTACGGAAAATATTCTTTCCTTTGATATTCTGTGTCAACGCCAGAGCAACCAAAAATGCAAGTACATTGATCAACACAAGTGAAACGATTGCAAATAACGTAGTGAATTTAAATGATCCAAGGAAATTTGAATCTTTAAATGCTTCTATATAGTTTTGTATTCCGACAAATTTTGCATCCTTGATTGTTGTAAAGTTACAGAAAGACAAGTAAATACCTTCAATAAAAGGAATAATAAATCCTATCAAAAATGCAGCCATAGTCGGTAACAAAAATATTGGCCAATATTTTTTTACTGCCTTTTCCATCTTATACCTCCTACGCCCTTGAACAATTACCTTCTAAAAAAGGGAGGAACTGTCTCCTCCCTTTTTAATTACAGGTTGTTTTATCAGGCTTCCTGATCCTAGTTTCCTGCTGCCTGACTCTCTGTAGCCCAGCCTTCAACGAATGCTTTCTTTACAAGATCCCAATTCGCATCTGTCTGATCGGAAGCATATACAGTAAGAGCTGATCCTACTTCGTTCTTCCATGTCTCAGAAGGCATTGTTGTGAAGTTCCAGCTTACAGGTGTCTTGCCATCTGCCACATACTGGCTTGCAATATTCACAAGAAGGTTATCTGACTCAAGGTTCTTCTTGAATGGAGTAACAAATCCCATTCCGTCTGCTCCGGATGGCATTGCACCCTGTGAACCGCAGATTGCCTTAAGTGCTGTATCGTCTGTAGAAAGCCATGCCATGAAATCTTCTGTTGCCTTGATGTCTGCTTCGGAAGCCTTAGCATTTACACACCAGTAGTTCTCTGTACCTGTACAAAGTCCCTGATTCTCTTCTCCGTCTACACCGATATAAATCGGAAGCATTCCGAGATTCTCATCACCGACTGAGCTTATATCTGAGTATGCCCATGTACCATTCTGGTAAAATACTGCTTTTTCTGCTACGAACTCAGCGACTGCATCATCACCGGTCTTAACACTGAGCTGCTTAGGATCTGTTGTTGAGTTATTAATGTACAGATCCCAGATCTGACGGTAGTTATCCAGGTATGTGCCCTTGATTGCCTTTGTGTTGTTGATTCCGTCTGCCTGATACTCATAGTATACAGGAAGGTTTGCAAGGTGCGTCTTATATCTCCAGTCTGATGAACCATCCATACCTGCGGATGTAAATGCATCAAATCCAAGCTCATCACGTCTTGCTGTAATATCTTCTGCTACCTTCTTCAGATCTGCAAAGTTCTTGATGTCATCCATGGAGTAACCTGCCTCGGCAAGAAGCTTCTTATTGCAGATGATACCATAGGACTCAATAACATATCCGATACCTGCTACCTTATCGCCATCCTTCAAAGCGAAATCCTCTGAAGTAAGCTGCTTGTAAACTTCTGTGTCAGACAAATCTGCACAATAATCCTTCCATGATGCTAAGCCGACCGGACCATTTACCTGGAACAATGTAGGGCATTCTGATTTACCCATCTCACTCTTAAGAGTTGTCTCATACTGACCGGATGCGGCTGTAACAACGGTTACCTTTACGCCTGTCTCCTCTTCGTAGATCTTGGCAAGCTCCTGCCACTGGGCATCTGCTTCCGGCTTAAAATTCAAGTAATATACCGAACCCTTATCCGCCGATGCATTCTTTCCTCCTGAAGTTCCCTTTCCTCCACAACCTGCAAACAGTGACATCATCATTGTTGCAGCTAATCCTAAAACTGCTAATTTCTTCTTCATGCTTTTTCCTCCTCTAATCATTTCATTTGTTTTGTTTATAGTTACGTATACGTCCTTTGGAAACGTTTGTTGTATCGTTTTTGGTAACGTTTCCATTTCATGAGTCAATGATACAACATTTATAACCTTTTTGCAATCAAAAAAGTCAATATTTTGTTTATTTGGTCAAATTACACAGTGTTTTTGAATTTTTTTTGTTACTTATTACTATTTTCTGGTGCATTTGCTATTAATGGATTCTATTTTATTATTTTCCAAATATCGTTATTATATTCAGCAATTGTACGATCGGATGAGAAAAATCCTGCTTTCGCAATATTCACCATCATCTTCTGCGCCCACGCCTTACGGTCCTCATATTCCTTATAGGCACGTTCCTTGGCGTCAACATAAGAATCGAAATCAATAAATGTCATGAACCAGTCTTTGTTGAGAAGCTCATTATACAAACGATGCAGCATTTCCGCATTTCCAAGTGCCATCACCGCGTCGCTGATAATAAAATCAACGGCTTCCTTCAATACCGGATTGTTCTCATAATATGTTCTTGAGACATAGTCCGCCTTCGCATAATGATCAATCACCGCATCACTTGACTCTCCAAAGATATAGATATTGTCATCGCCAACAAGCTGATGGATTTCAACATTCGCACCATCCTCTGTTCCGAGAGTAACCGCGCCGTTCAACATGAACTTCATATTTCCGGTTCCGCTTGCTTCTTTTGACGCAAGAGATATCTGCTCCGAAATATCACAGGCAGGAATTAATTTCTCTGCAAGCGTAACATTGTAGTTTTCTACCATAACAACATTTAAATACGGACTTACTTCCGGATCGTTGTTGATCAATTCCTGAAGACACAGGATCAAATGAATAATATCCTTCGCGATTGTGTATGCAGGTGCAGCCTTTGCTCCAAATATAACCGTAACCGGTGTAGTCGGCAGCTTGCCCGCTTTGATCTCCAGATACTTATGAATCACATAAAGTACATTTAACTGCTGACGCTTGTACTCATGCAGACGCTTTACCTGGATATCAAAAATCGAGTTTTCATTTAATTCGATTCCCTGTGTCTCCTTGAAATATTCTTTGGCGTGAAGCTTGTTCTGATGCTTAATTTCAAGGAGCTTTTCAAGCTTGTCATCATCGTTTACAAATGCAAGTAATTTCTCTAATTCCATTGCATCTTTCTTGTATCCGTCCCCAATCCACTCCGTGATCGTATCAGATAACAGTTCATTACAATAGAGAAGCCAGCGGCGGAATGTAATGCCGTTTGTCTTGTTGTTGAACTTCTCAGGATATATTTTGTAAAAATTATTAAGCTCCGAATTCTTCAGAATCTCTGTATGAAGATACGCAACGCCATTTACACTAAATCCATAATGAATATCGATGTGCGCCATGTGAACGAGATCATTCCGGTCGATAATTGCCACACTCTCATCACTAAACCGTCTTCTTACCTTATCATCCAGAATCTCAATAATCGGGACAAGCTGCGGAACAACCTCTGCCAGATAATGTCTAGGCCATTTCTCAAGCGCCTCAGCCAAAATTGTATGGTTTGTATATGCGCAGGTCTTACTTACAACATAAATCGCCGCATCCATGTTCATCCCTTCCGCTACAAGCAGACGAATCAACTCAGGTATGATCATGGTTGGATGTGTGTCGTTAATCTGGATTACTGCATAGTCGAACAAATCATAAAGGTTACTTCCCTTCGCCTTACACTCATCAATAATGAGTCTTGCGGCATTGCTTACCATGAAATACTGCTGGTAGATACGAAGCTTTCTTCCATCTTCGTCGCTGTCATCCGGATATAAGAACAATGTCAGGTTCTTCTCTATGTCTGTTTTATCAAACTGATGATTTGCATCTACGATGGACTCATCCACCGTTTCTACATCGAACAGGCATAATTTGTTGGTACGGTTATTGTAACCTGTTACATCAATCTCATACAATCTTGACTGCACCGTGCATTTTCCAAATGTAACAGGGTATGTCACATCTGTTTTTCTAAGCCAGCTTTGATCCTTGATCCATGGATTTATCTGTTCTTTCTGCATTCTGTCTTCAAACACCTGCTTAAACAAGCCAAGGTGATAATTCAATCCAATACCCGCACCCGATAATCCAAGTGTTGCGATTGAATCAAGGAAACATGCAGCAAGTCGCCCCAGACCGCCGTTTCCAAGGGATGGCTCTTCCTCAATCTCCTCAATCTCCGCAAGTGTCTTTCCGCTTTCGGCAAGTACTTTTTTGACGTCCTCATAGATTCCAAGATTGATCATGTTATTCGAGAGCAGCTTTCCAATCAGAAATTCTGCCGATACATAATAAATCTTCTTTTTCGTCTCTTCCATGCGGCGGTCATCTGCTAACTGCTTTGTCAGGTTGAGCAATGCGTAATATACTTCTTCATTGCTGCTTTGTGCGATTTCTTTTCCAAGCAGTTTTTCAAGTTCCTGTTTTACCTTCATCGTATACCCCTTTCGTTTTCACTTGAGCTTTTGTACGCTCTTTTATAATAATACAATATCACGAATTGGAAACGTTTCTCTTGCAAAATAGTATCATAATATGATACTATTCTATCAATCAGGAGGGTATTTGCCATGAAGGAGATTATAAATCCAGACGCTGCGTCTAATATCGAATTAAATGAAAACAAGATTCACTTTCAAAATGAATATCAATATAACACCTATATATGTTCGATTCCGATGGATTTTGCAAGTGTACCAGTTCACTGGCACGACGAGTTCGAAATGATCGTTATCAAGAAGGGGCGCGGATACGTTACCCTCAATTTTCAGAGATATAAGGTTTCATCCGGGGATATCGTCATCGTTCTTCCCGGAATGCTTCATTCCATTGAAGGTAAACAAAATTCAACGATGGAATATGAAAATATACTTTTTTCAAAGCATTTTCTTGCCTTTGGTGCAGATGACGTGACACAGCAAAAATTTATCGATCCTTTTTTTAACGGAGAAATCCAGATTCGTCATTATCTGACACCCGGGCACACGTTATACAAGGAAATCAGTACTATTATTGATTTATTAGATGAAAAAAGCGATGAAAGAGACTACGCGTATCAGCTTTTTATCAAGGGTGGGCTTATCCAGATTATATACCTGCTGATTACGCACCCGCCAAAAGTAAACGAGACTGCGCAAAGTGATAAGCATGAAGAGAAATTGAAAAGTATCATCCGGTATATCTCCACACATTATTATGAAGATATATCCATCGAAGAAATTGCAGATTTCTGCCACTATAGTCCATCGCATTTTATGAAATTTTTTAAGATCCATACCGGAATGAGCTTTATCTCATATGTGAATGACTTCCGTGTCACAGAAGCACGTGCAATGCTCACATCTACCAATGATTCGATTCTTGAAATCTCACAAAAATGTGGATTCTCAAATCTGTCGAATTTCAACCGGATGTTCAAAAGAAAATATGGTATAACACCAAGGCAGGTACGCAGCTGAGTCTGCCACGTACTCATTCGTATTCGTGTACCACGCGTCGCCATTTAGCTTTACTACACATGGATAAGAGTAGAAGGCAGCATTACAGAAGATACACGCCGTGAAGCCCGTGTTGCAATGACGGAAGACAATACGGCTTCTTTGAGTTCTATGTATACAGTTGATGACAACCTTATTGCTGTATTCGCATTTGATAATGGAGTTGCTACTATTAATGGGGACATTACAAAAGGACCTCTTTCTCTTACCTTGCCGACATTGACAAACAGGCACAGGAACGCTTGCTCCTGCTGACAAAGCAGATTGCAGAGCAGGAAAATGTTACCGAACAACTGAAAGCCGACAATGCTATGTTGTGGGTGCAGAAAATGAATGAAATTCAGTCCAGAGTTAGAGAAATCATTTACAACGAGATTATCTACGCATAGTAAGAATTAGGGCGGTAAGCCAGCTTTTAGCTTACTGCCCTTGTTTTGCTATTTAAAAATATTTTGAAATAGCCATTGAAAAACGAATGCTAAACTGATATAAACTATTTAAAGATTATTTGAAATAGATTAGGGCGTGGAAGATTGGCTATAAATGAAGTGTTAGCTGCTTTAGCAGACGATACTCGTCGAAAAATTCTGCTAAAGTTACAGGAAGGAAAAATAAGCTCAGGTGATTTAGCTATCGCATTGGATATGACACCACAGGCATTGTCCTATCATTTATCAAAGCTAAAAAAGGCAGACTTGATTTACGAAACTCGATATAAAAATTTTATTTACTATGAATTAAATTTATCTATCCTTGATGAAACAATTATGTGGATAAGTAAATTACGTGGAGGTCAACAATGAAAAAGAAAAAAATCATTTTTTATAGTCTTATGTTTTTGCCATTGATAGTTGTTTTGATTGCCTTACCGTTCTTACCAGAGCGAATTCCAGCTCATTATGATTTCAATAATCAAGTAACACGTTGGGGCAGTAAATACGAAACATTAATTTTCCCTGTGATCACAGTTTTATTTGGCCACTTTATGCTTGGTATGGCTAAATCCTCTTCAAAACAAGAAGAAAATGGGAGTAACAACGAAAATGTATGTATTGTGGCAGGAATTGTATCTCTTACACTTTTTAACGCTATGACAGGTTATTTCTTGTATGCTGATTTCAATTCGATTGAAAATCTTTCTTCAATTGCACTTGATATTAATCAACTTTTATTTGGACTGCCTGGTGTTGCAATGATTATATTAGGCAATATTATGCCAAAACTACGAATGAACTCAATCGCAGGACTGAGAACAGTATGGAGTATGAAAAATGAAACAACGTGGAAAAAAAGCCAACGCTTTGGCGGTATTTCATTTATTGTAGGCGGGGTTATTATAATCATAGTATGCTTTTTAACGAAAGGCTTTTCTTGTTTCTGGTGGACAATGGGCATCGTAGCAATTCTTTTGATTATTGACACCTACTATACCTACACATTATCCAAAAAATATTGATATAGTAATACGTGTTTATTGAAAACTTTTATGTGCATTTATCAAACTATCTTTTTCCGAAATGCAAATGTTCTGTCAATAATGTTTCATAAATTTTTCAACAAGTTCCGCTGATTTCTTAATAATTCTCTTCCATCGCTTGTTTTAAATCAATTCTGGAAAATTTTGGTAGTCCCAGCAAATCTTTCATATAATTATTAATTTCTATTTTCTGCATGATATCACCTCTTTAGCATTTCGGCAGTAATCTCCTTTTATTGCCGTTTTGCTAAAATTATTATATTCATTTTTTTAAAAAAATCGATAGCATATCGGCAATAATATATCTTTACTGCCAATATGCTATTGATTAGATTCCTTAACAAAACTCCTATAAAAATACAGCTTGTGAACTACTCAGACTTATAGAAGTCGGAGCTTCCTGCTTCAACCACTACTGCATGTGTCTATTTGAAGCATGTTCGATTATTGGATTATTCGATTATTTATTTAATTCCTTACCTTTGAATAAAAAGTTAAAGTATAATTAAATATTTTATCGTCGTTAATTATTTCCATGATCGATATTACTTTCATAATTTTGTTGGATTTAAAATTCTAAAGCCAACTTTTTATGACTTATTAAAAAAATGAAATCCGTCAAAGTAAAACAAATCTCAATATAGCATCTTTTATAACATTGTTTATTTTTCAAGAATTTGCGGATCAAGGAGAAAGTCATAAATGTTTACAGTCAAGATGCCATAGTCATCATAATAGGGCTGCACAATATCTTTTGTGATAACAATCTTTTTGAAGGAATCATCAATTTTCCTGAACGGTCTGATTTCCTGAGTGCGTTTCGTTTCATCTGGCAGCGAGTATACCGACTGGATATAGTATCTGGATGAACCAAGATTGCATACAAAATCAACTTCAAGCTGTTTACGGATAACCTTACCTTCCTGATTTCTTTCTGCAATCGGTATTACGCCCACGTCCACACTGTAACCACGCATACGAAGTTCATTATAAATTACGTTCTCCATAGAATGAGTCTGCTCAAACTGACGGAAATTGATTCTAGCATTGCGAAGGCCAAGATCGGAAAAATAATATTTCTTGGGTGTTTCAATATATGCTTTTCCTTTAATGTCATATCTTTGTGCTGATTCAATCAGGAAAGAATCCTCAAAATAATCCAGATATTTCTTAATGGTAGCGGAAGTGATTCTGGATTTCTTTACCGTCTTGAAAGCATTCTTCAATTTTTCTGGGTTGGTCAGCGAACCAATGGCAGAGGAAAGAATATTCAGAAGATCTTCCAATTCTCCGATATTCCTCACTCGGTTACGTTTGGTAATATCTTGAAGATAAATCTCATTGAACAGATTCTGCAATGCAACTGCCTTATCGTTTGCTCCCTCACGAAGAACAACCAGAGGAATACCGCCATACAGCATATATTCAGATAATCCCATGTACTTATCACCGCTGTAAATGGTCATAAACTCAGCAAAACTCAGGGGATACATATGAACCTCGTCACCACGACCGGCGAACTCGGTGGCTATATCTTTAGACAAAAGTTTTGCATTACTTCCTGTCACAAATACATCCATATTAAAGTCTCCCTGTAAAAGATTTTTGCAACATGTTGCATTTTTCTATTCCACAATCATAATCCTCTGAGCCGTCAGGAAACGGTAGAAATCGCAGACAGCCACATCACCAAAAGACCTACCGGCAAAGCAATCACCGCCTGGCTGAACATTCCTATCACTGCATATTTAATATGATGCCAATAATCATGGTAAGCATCCACCAAATCCTCAGTTCCCGGAATTATCATCCTCTTACTATGGCAAAACCACAGACAATCCACGACCAATGCGTCAAACCACATCTCAGCTACCCACATAATATATCCGTGAAACCATCCTTCAAAGAACGTGCGCGCACCGCCGATATAGTACGCCAATGCCGTCTGCAAAAATATGTATCCGATAAAAAGTCCCAGTTTTCCTATCGTTGCTTTCCTCGCAAGTTTCCCGGAACTTTCCTGAATCAATCCAAGCTCTCTGCATCGATCCTGTATCGCCTTGGGGTATTCCTGTATCATGCCAAGCTTCCCCTTCTTTGCCATATTGATACCGCAAATTGTGTAAATGATGACATTAAAAATAACGATTTCTAATAAGTAAACAATGCTTCATCAAATAGTCTGTCATTGTCTTGTTCTCCTTTTCGCTGCCGTTTGCTGCTTGCCGCTGTTTGTCGCTTCCGGGTAACAAAAAAGCGCCGTATTGCTACGACGCTTTTTCCTTGCTCGGAAAGATATTAAATTTTATTTTGTCAAACGCTTTTTCTTCCTACCGTAAACGGTTGTTACGGTTACAGCGCCGCCGCTGATAAACAGCAGAGCAATCCACAAGGCAAGATTGGAGTTATCTCCCGTCTGCGAGGATTTGCTGTCGTCCGGCAGCTTCGCCGTTACGGTTTGAGCCTTGGTGATTTCCTGTGTTGCTTTGGCGTCCTTGTAATACTTGTTGCAGCCGTCGCAGTACCAGTATTCGATATTGCCCTCAGAAGTCTTTGTTGCCGCCTTTGCATCTATATGCTTGAGGTTGGCGTGGTTGTTCGGGGCAAGCTTTCCGTAGCTCTCGCCGCAGACCTCGCACTTTGCCTTATCCTTGCAGGTAGCCGTGCCGCCGGTGTGCTCGTTTTGAATGGTAACCTTCTTTTCGGCAGAGAACTCAAAGCCGTCAGCGGTCTTTACACTCACGATCAGCTTAAAGCTGTTTTCTGTCGCCGGATATGTGGATGCTTTTATGATACCGCTGTACAAACCATTCTCAACGGTCGGCGTAAGAGGAGCACCGCCAAGTCCGATAAACTCATACCCACAGGCTGCATCCGTCGCTCCTTCCGGCAAAGTAAAGCTGAATTTGTAATCCTGCGTTCTGCAAACCTTGTCGACACCGCTGATGTTAATGGTCGGAATATCCTTTTTCGCAGTTTCGTGATTGCAGAATTTGCACTTCTGCCAATACTGTCCGTTTTCGCTCTGCCACTCGTAGGTATGTCCGTCGTTCACGGTCACGGTAACCTTTGTTTCATTTCCTGCCTTGTCGGTCACAGCAATCGTCTGCTTGCCGCTTGCGTGGGAAAGAACAAATTTACCGTTTTTATCAAGGCTGACTTCCGTGCCGTTCACCTTCACTGTGCCGATATACTTTTCGTCAACGGTAATAGTCTGTGCTGCGCAATAGGTTTTGCCGGCTTCAATGCCGGAGATAACGGGGACTGTTGCGTCCAGCACGATGCCGTTTGTGTTAATGTAGGCAAAGTTTCCGCTGGTATCGGTCAGTTTTGCATAAATAACATACTCGTTATCGGGATTGATACTGAACGGTGCGGAATATGCCGTGAAGGTCATGCCCGCAAGTTCCGATTCGGTAAGCGCCTTTTCGCTCAGCAGGTATTCGACTGTCACCGCTTCGCCGCTGTTGTCCGCAGCGGTAACGGTTACCATCTGCGTATCCTTAAAGAACAAATCAAAGGTGATGGTGTTGAAGAAAGACTTCCAGCCGTTTTCGGCAATCTTGATTTCGCCTGTAGGCACTGCAATATCACGCCACTGAGCCGTGAGCTTGGTAACGTCCGCCGGAACACTGGCACCGGGCGCGTAGAGCTTGCCGTCGCTGCCAAGCCACATAAAGTAACTGCCTGTATTTCCGTCCGGGCGTGTCATGCCGTCGGACGCGGGGGCGGTAAACGTGCTACCGTTTTTCACGATGATGTGAATAGCATCGGAGCTATTACCCAGCTTGCCGCCGCCAAGGTCAAGGGTAACGACCTTCATCCCGTCAGAGCCCAGTGTGTCAGGGTTCAGGACTTCAAGGACGGGGCGAAAACCGAGGAACGAGTTGGAGAGCGGAGCAGAGTTGCTGTACCAGTTGCGGGCCGAAGAGTACCCGCGGCGCGCCCGGTACGACGCGAAGCCAGAAGAAACATCCTGTCCCCACGAATACATTTTATTCCAGTTTTGGATATATCCGCTGTTCTTATTCAGCATCGTGTCCCATTCGTTGCTTTGGGGCGTGCCGCGTTCTGAATCACCTGAACCTGTATAACTACTTCCCACGGACGGCGCACGCAGCGTATAGTCCACGCCGCCGCCGGCGTAGTTCTTGCCGAAAATCAGATTTGCGGTATTCAGGGTATCCCAGCTTACATCATTCGTTACGACATAGTCCGCTATAAACAGGCTGTGGGGATATTTGTTCTGCTCTGCATATTCCTCGGTGGTCTCCATCTCCGATGTGAGCTTGTAGGCTTCTATCGTTCCCGCATAGGTAAAGGGAACATAGTGCAGCGACGTATCCGGCAAAGAAGCCGCACCATTTGAGTTTCCGCTGTTTGCTGTGCCCGGAATGCTCTCGCCGGAGAGGTCAAAATAATATCTGCCGCCGGGGGAGAGGGTGAACTGCTCGTCAGGCTGATTTTCCACCGTCAGCGCAATGTCTGTGAAATTACTTGCGTAATCGGTTTTATAATCGCCGTTGTACAGCTCGTTGAAGACCTTCAGGGTATAGCTGCCCGGTGCAAGGTCAGACGGGATTTTGATTTCAACCGTTCCGCTTTCGGCAGTAGGCTGTGCAACTCTGCCATAATACTGTGCGCCGTTGTTATCCGCAATGATGACAGAGATATATTCATTTGCCCCTGTGGTCGCTCCGCTGTAATTCAGCATAATGGTATCGTCGGGGTAGCCGTCGGCAGTTTTTTCCGTTACGGCAAAATTGCGGCTACTATCTAAAAGCGTCAATTTCCATTCACTTCCGTTGTATTCGGGAACTTCGGTCAGCCCTCCGTCAGGCTTTCCGCCCACGGCGGCAGATGCAAAAAGGACAGAGTTCAGATTTAATTTAAAAGCGGGACGAACACCAATTTCAGTACCGAGAGAGTGCCCGGCACAGGAGACAGAACCATTACCTTTCACAACAGCGACAACGTAAGCGGAGCTGCCCGGGGAGCGCAACCACCAATAGCTTGACACCCATTTTGTATGTTCTTTATCTGCAATTCGCAGATCATTGTTTACCGCAGACGCTTCCGCTATGGAAAGCGGCCAGAATACAGCGTTATCCACCTGAGCTCCCGCTACACAGTCGGTATTCTCTCCGTCGTAACTTCCGCTTGCAAGCGTCCGTTTCTTTACGGCAGCATTTTCGTCTGTCGTCAGCTTTTCCGCAAGCGCATCTATCGCGGTTTTCAAATTACTCGGTGCATATTTGTTGTTTGCTATGGTATCGGCAAATTTCACAACTCCCATATTGCCTGCCGCAAGCAGGGTCATATCCCCCTGTGTGCTTGTAACACCGCTTCCGTCATAGCCGATAACTCGCCATGCAGCAGGATTATTTTCATGGTTTTGCCCGAAATACACGGTCGGTGTGTTCGCTGTGTTTACATTTTTATTCAGTGCGTCTGTGCCAAGCTGTATCGCAGCAGGGCCCGGTGCTGCCTTGCCCTCGGCAAATACGCTTGTCGGTACAAAGCTCATCATAATACAAAGGGTGAGCAGGATGCTTAGTAATCGGCTTTTCATCATGTTACCTCCGTTTCGCCGTCCGTAGACAGCTTAAAATCATATTTCATTTCCAGCATAGCAAAGAGCTTATACATAACCTCTGTAGCAATTGCTTCAATATCCAGTGATTGAATAAAGGCAAGCACCTTTGCCTGTTCTTCCTCTGGCACACGATATACTCTCATTGCCGCCGTGAGAAAGCGGCTGAGCTTTCGTTCCAATGGAAAATGAATGTCGCATTTGCGTGCCATATAGCTGCGCATCAATCCCGCCGTGCCGATTTCCATCTCGTAAAAGTCGCTCTCGGTATCATCGGGGAAATTTTCACCAAAAATCTGCTTCAGCTCTGCTGTGGTATGCAGGTAAATATATTCCGATGTGTCGGGCAGGGAATAGGCTTCAATGTAGATTTCTCGCAGGTTCTCATTCAGTTCAGTCAGGGTCAGTTGGATCGCCGTTTCCACCGCATAGGCGTAAACCGACGGCAACTTGCTGTCCGCAATGCTCCTTGCCACGCCGAACTGTCCACCGAACATCGTTTCGGTCAATTCCAGCAAAATTCTGTCCTTGGTAGGAAACAGATTTAAATAGCTTCCCCTTGCAACGCCCGCTTCATCAACAATCTGACTGACCGAGGTGTTTTTATACCCCTGCTCCAAAAAAAGACGAACGCATGCGGTCAGGATTTTCTTCCTTGTTTCGCTGCTGCTTCTTCGCAAATAAATCACCTCTCTATAAAAGTGTTAGTATACATACTAATAGTATTATATTGAGAATGAAAAAGCAAGTGGTATTTGAGGTTTTTCTGCGTTGAATTGTGACATTTTCGTAAACGCTGCCTTCTTCCATTACTCACGGAACTTTATGACTTCTTGAATACTTCCCGAAAAAGAAAAGCCGCCGTCGCTTGACAGCAGCCTTTCCGCTTGTTTGTTATGCGTAAAAAAAAAGACAGCACCAATCAATGGCACTGTCTCTTTTCTTACTTCTTAATTATTTCATTTTAATTTCAGATATTTATTCTTCCTCAGAACCACTCTTTTTTCTTACATAGAATACGGCTCCAAAAACAATCAGTATAATACAGATACCTATGATAATGATTATCGTATTATTCCATGCATATTTTGAAGTGCTGTCATCTGTCTTAGGTGCAGGAATGGTTTCATCAGCTTTGTTGTCTGCCTGACCGTTATCACTCATAATCCTGGTATCAACAACAATCGTGTAATCTGATGCGTGGGTAAATTCAAGTTCCACATTTCCCTCCGCATCAATCTGTCCGGCGCTGATAAATTCCAGTTCTCCGGTCTGTTCATTGTAGTAAAACAGGTTCGCATAGAGTCCTGCATTCTTTGATTCCATGTTGACGGTCAGTGTGGCTGTAAATCCAAACTCTCCGTCATAGGCAAGTGTCAGGTTCATGGAATACCGTTCCCCGGTCACGTTGTTGATCACATCCACAGGAATGGATTTTCCGGCATCTGCTCCGACGTTCACGCCGAAATCAATATCTCCGGATGGTTCTGTGATGTCCTGTCCGTTAATCTTCCAGGAAAGGCCATTTCCCATATCCAGAACAAGTGTTGTATCTTTGCCCTTGATACTGTCAATTACATCTTTCGGTACTACAGTCGTTCCATTCATGACAACTGTTACTGTATCGCCTGACTTAGCTTCTTCAAGCTGTGGCTTGATAACATCCCAGCCTTCCTTGCCGCTGTCATCCTTGATGTATGGCTTAATTGAAGTACCATTGTCCTTACCATTACCCGTATCAGGCTGTGGCTCCTGATTCTGATTACCATTGTCTGTGCCAGTCTGCGGTTTCTGGTTTTGGCTGCCATTATCTTTGTTGCTGTCATCGGACTTAATCTTAGCGATAGGCTGTGTGTAACTGTGTCCGCACTTGGAGCAGGTGTAGGTCATGATGCCTTCCTCTGTTGTCGTTGCAGCCTTCGTCACTTTTGATACATAGCTGTGTCCTGTTGCCGGAATATTCTCCGTGTAGCTGTCTCCACAAGAACAGGTATATGTCCTTACCCCTGCCTCTGTACAGGTTGCTTCCTTCGTAATGCTTCCCGTATAGTTGTGAGTGTGCTGTTCCTCCGGCAGCTTCGCAATGCTCTCTGTGTAGCTGCTGTTGCATCTGGTGCAGGTGTAGGTTCTGACTCCTTCCTCGGTTGTCGTCGGCTGCTTTGTTACTGTTGCTTTATAATCATGTCCCAATGCCGCCAGCTCTTTTCCGGTACTCAGAAGTTTATCACAATCCTTACAATAGGTATCTCCCGTGTATCCGGTCTGCGTGCAGGTTGCTTCTCTGCGGTTCTTCACGGTTGTATGCACATGGTTCGTGGCATCCACTTCGCCAAAGCTTTCACCACAAACACTGCACACAGCTTTAGATATACATGTAGCAGTCGTTCCGGCCGTGTGCGGTTTTTTCTCGATTGTTGTACCGGTATCAAGCTTTTCCCCACAATCCTTACAGTAGGTATCGCCTGTATAGCCTTCAACGCTACAGGTTGCATCTTTTTTGTTTATGATTTCTGTATTTTTGTGCTCACATTCGCTTCTTGTAATCGTAATGCTTACACTTTCTGTCTCGTAGTTGCCCTTGTCAGTTCCTGTATAAACCGCAGTTGCTGTCACAGCCACACCATCTGCAAGCGCCTTGTCCCTATCTGCCTCCTGCCAGCTCCAGCCTTCCGGAAGTATAATATCGCCAACCTTCTTTGTGCTGTGTGCCGGAGCCATTGCAGCTTGCGGCATGTTCGGTGCCTGAGCTGCCTTATTTACAGTGATTGTAAGCTTTGTATCAACAACATTATAATTATCCTTGTCTGATGGTGTAAATATCACATCATACTCTGTCCTTCCGCTGTCTGCTGCTGTAGGCTTGATATTACTATTCTTCCATGCAAATGTTCCTGCTACCTCTGTTCCATCGGCTGTTTTGTATGTTACTTTGCCGCCTGTCAGGGTACTGTCTGAAAGTTTCTGTCCGTATGTAAGGTCGGTTGCTATAGGATTTTCCGCAATTACCGATGTTGCTTTAGTTACTTTAACAGTTATTGTTCTAGTTACTGTATTGTAGTTGTCAGCATCAGCTGGTGTAAATACTGCCTGATAGCCTTTGTTGTTTACAGTCGGAACGATGTTCGTTCCTGTAAAGCTCCATGTTCCTGCAAGTTCATTGCCATCTACACCTGTCACACTTCCGCCTGTCATATCAGAACCGGTAAGTGCAGCATCCGGATTGTATTCACGCTCTGCAACGGTTGGTACTGTTACCACTATCGGTGTTGCCTTTTGTACCGTCACAACAATATCCTTGCTCATCTTCACGTAGCCGTCGCAGGTGGCCGAAAAGCGGAAGGTGTGCTGGCCTGCGGACAGCTTTTGCGCAGAAAGATCAAATTGATTCTTTGTTGTCGCGCTACCAACTGCTGTCTCTTTGCCGTCCTCCACCTTGTACCACTGGAAGCTTACAGCGCCTGTGCCGGTTTCCTTCGTTACCTTGACAAGAAGCGTCCCCGCACCGCCATAAGTCATGCTCATCTTGGTCTCATAGTCCATGCTCTTGATGGGGATCCTGGCCATAGAAACATGGGTCAGCTCCTTGCCGGTAAGGTCGGTTATCCAGGTACTGCCGCTCTTGAACGCGTAGCCCTCCGGCAGGAGGGATGCCAGCGTGACATCTCCGGTGACGGTCAGCTTTGCCGCCGTCTTACCGTTCAGATTCAGCTTGAGCGGGCTGCTGATAGTGATCTCGCCTGCATCTGCCAGCAGCTTCACCGTACCGCCGTCAGCTGCGGCGAGGGCGGCGGCAATGTTGGTGTAGGCGGAGGAGGAGCCGTCCGCTGCCGTCACCTGCGCGACAAAGCCGGTGGCGTTGCAGTAGGCGCAATGTCCGTCCTCGTTGATTTTGGCGTGGGGGCACTTTACGACCTTGACGTTGTAGATAGACGCGCCCTGAAGTGTTGTTCCGTACTCCACATACGACCCATCTTCATGTTGGAGTGCGTAACCAGATGCAAGCAAGTCGCTAAGTTTAACCGG
Organism: Wujia sp.; assembly: GCF_056872695.1. NCBI lineage: Bacteria > Bacillati > Bacillota > Clostridia > Lachnospirales > Lachnospiraceae > Wujia > Wujia sp. The sequence continues at coordinate 68,900 of NZ_DBMFCD010000013.1, forward strand.
CTGGTGGTTCGCTGCCCAAATCTCATTAAAGCTGCCGCCGCTCAGTTTGGTCTTTTTCAGTTCGCCAAGTTGATTATTCCCGAATGTCAGTTTTCCAATCGTACCTGCCTTCGATCCTACGATTACTGCGGCTTCCCGCGTTGTTGCGTCATAGTTCGAGCTATCCGATATATTGATCGCGCTGATCGTACCGCCTTCCCACTCGCTCAGATCCAGCGTAGCTTTCATATCAACGGTGATTATGCCGCCATACATCGGAGGTTCATAACTGCCTTTGCCGATAATTTTCAAGGTGCAAGTTGTAGGATTGTCATTGCTCCCAATATCAAGCCATCCGCCTGTGATTTTGTGTTCATTCAAATCCAACGTAACCGTTGTATTGTCGCCGGAAATGCCCGTCCTTCCTGGAATCGAAACATCCGCCAGCAAGGTGATCTTTGTGCCGTTTGTTGCATTGCGCATTGCTGCGGCAAAGTCCGTGCCGTAGGTCACGGTCCCGCCTGTCTCGCTCTTCACGGCCATCTGCGTCTGGCAGTTCCTGCATACACCGTCATCGCCCACGTCCGTGTGCGCGCACCCGTTGCCGCAGATCGTGCATTTCCCATCCTTAAAATCATTATGCGGGCAGGTATATCCGCAGGCGCACTTGTTGTCCTTGCCCATCGTGTGCGTTGTGTGCGCCACTACGATAACGTCCTCGGTCAGCTTTTTTACACTTCCGTCGACGATTTCGCCCGCCTTGTTTTCTGTGTTCTCGTCATATTTCGCAAAAGCAAGCCCATCGCCCAGCAAGCCCAGCACATTGCTGTAAGTTTCAGAGCGCTCTACAGAAACGCTGTATGTACCGTTGCTTGTGATAATCGTGCCTTCCTTCAGGCCACCCTCCAACTTGCCCCAGTTTTGGATCAACAAGCCGCCGGTAAGGTTTGCCTTGCCTTTGAATTCCAGCGTACCTCTGTCCTTGCTTTGCTCATTGTTATCTACAAAGACAGCAGGCACCGCCGCTCGTGCAGGCTGGGAAATCGTTGCTTCATCGCCGATGATCAGCTTGCCGCTCTGTATGTTCAAAGATGAAGCGCCCTCATAGGACAGGCTATGCCCATTCATCATGAGCGTAACGGTTTTTTCGACAGGATTCCCCTCTGCATCACAGCAGAAGCTGATCGTGTCATCATCTGTAAGCGTTGTCAGCATCGTCACCGTGCCGCCATCCGCAACGCCTTCAAAGGCTTCCGCCAAATTGAGATAATATTTGCCGGTATTATCCTGTGCCCCCATCGCCGTGTTGCAGACGGTGCAAACACCATTTTTGATCGTTTCATGCGCACAGGTGAAGCCGCAGCCTGTGCACGTGTTATCCTTGAACAGACTTTTGTTGTTTGCGCCCTTGTGCGTACACTTGATGACAGCAACATCCTCTGTCAGCTCTCTGGTAGTAGTATCCTTGGCAATTACATCGCCTGTCGGGGCATCTTCGTTGTATACGGCAAAAGCATAGCCTGTCTCCAGCAGATCGAACACCGTGGTGTATTGGCTAGAGCCCTCTACGCTGACGCTGTAAGTCTCGCTTCCACTGTTGGTAAATGTGCCGGCTGTCAGCTTGTTTTTCAGCTGTGCATCGCCGCTCATGGTCAAGCCGCCGTCCAGCAGGGTATTGCCCTGCAGATCCAGCACGCCGCCGGTTGCCTCGATGGCGGCACGCTGCCCAGACTCGGAAGCGACGCTGCCTATAATTTTCGTTACCGTATCTGCCACGGTCAATGTGCCGCCCTTGAGTGCAATTGCGTTGTTGGCACTGGCATACCCCGTGAATTGCGCCAGCGCGCCATCCTTGAGCGTAATCTCTCCGGCTTCCATGGTCAATGGAATGCCGTTACGATCTGCCACCCAATTGGACGGATAGGGTATGTCGTCTATAGTTTTGCCGTTACCCAGAATAATGCCTGCCTTGATGCTGGCGCCATCAACGACAACATTCTCGCTAACAATCGTCAGCAGCGTGATATCTGCACCATTTGCCGCCTCGATGGCTCTGGCCAGCGTAGCGTACTGCTGGCCGTTGCACTTCGCCGCCAGATATGCACCGCAGGCGCACTTTTTGCCGTAATTATCGGTCTGATTAAAGTCGTGGCTTTCCGCCGCTGCCGTGTAGCCGCACACGCTGCACTTCGTGCTGTGGGTCAGCCCATCGGCGTTGGGGGTGCAGGTCAGGGTGTGACCTTCTGTCTTGGTCGCGCCGCAGGCGCACGTCCCGGTGTGGGTATTTGCATCGGTAGGTGCCCAGCTGTCATACTTGTGGCTCTCCGCAGCTTCGGCCTTGCCGCACAGCTTGCACATCGCCGTGTGCGTGTCGCCGTTATTTGTGTATCCCCAGTCATGCTCAAAGCACTTCTCAAAGGTCGTGCCACCCTCGCCGGTGGTCCGCTTCATTTCTCCGGCGGGTGCAGTTACAGTGCCCAGCACACTGATGGCCGCCGCCGTCAGCTTGCCGGTACCGGCAGACTGCCAGTAAAGGTTCAGCGTGCTGCCTTGCGTAACATTCATAAAGCTGGTGACGGTCAGCGTTGCCCCGTCGCACAAAATCAGGTTGACCTCGCCGGAAATATTGAGCCCGGAGATCGTGACATTCTCTTTTACCACATACCAGCCCGGTGTCGAGATGTCATCGGTACGCTCCGTGATCTCCGTGCAGTTGGCCTGCGTGGCCAGGTTCCCATTCTTGTCGATGTACGCATACTCGTTCGCAGGGCGCAGCGCCACGGTGGCGTTGCCCGTAACACCCTTGCCGTCCTCGCTGTATACACATTCCGTGCCGTTATTCTCATAGCGGCAGCCGCTTGCCAGCAGGCTCGACGCATCTCCCTTGAACGTCTGTTCTCCGTCCTTGGTGTCAGCTACCCAAATGCTGTAAGCATTTGACTGCGTGGTGAATGTGCCGCCGGAAAGCTCGATCTTCTTCGCCTTCTCATAGACAATAAGCCCTTCACCGCTGGTGGCGCAGATATTGCCGCCGGTTACGGTCAGCTCATTGCCGTAGGTATCATTATTGTATCCTTCTATTCCGAAAGTATCTTTGTATAAGCCTTCTACCTCTTTGGTAATATAACCCGTCACCGCCACGCCGCGCATACCGCGCAGCGTGCCGCCGTTGATGACAGCCTTACCGCCGCCACTCAGCAGTACGGCGCAGTTGGGCTTCAGGTGAGAGTCATCATCAAGATCTACAGAAGATGCGTTCTCAATGGTGCCGCCATTCACGGTCAGTATGGTGTTAAGGGCCACTATGACCGCCGGGCCACCGTTGGGCTGCACGATCTTGCCGCTTCTATCAGCACTGCTGTCCTGAACGGTCAGGCGGGCATGCGTCTGGAGAGCCGCCAAAAATTCGTCTTTTGTTGTCGCTTCCGGAGGCGACAGCCAGAACACGGCATTTCTTGCATAAAACACATTGTCATCGCGCGTGCTTTTGCTGAGGGTCTTGCCGTTCAGGTCCAGCGTGATGTTGCCCTTCTCCAGCTTTATGCCGGAGTAGTCTTCATGGCGGATGGTCACATCCGCCAGCAGCTTCACCGTGGCGCTGTCGGCCTGCTGTGCCGCCGCAAACGCCGCGTCAATGTCGGCGTACGGCGTGGTGCTGCCGTTGACGGTGACCTCCGCCACCGCGTTTTCCACGGTGCTGTCCTCGCTGTCCTGAACGGCAATGCCATTTTCCGCCGCCTGTTCCAATATGGCGGACGGTTCCGCAGCCGGAGCTTCCTGCTGCTCCTCCTGCTGCTCCTGCTGCACGGTGGCGCCGATCTCCGGCGTGTCCTCCGCCACTCCGTTTTCCACGGTGCTGTCCCCGCCGTTCTGAGCGGCAATGCCATTTTCCGCCGCCTGTTCCGATATGGCGGGCGATTCCGCAGCCGGAGCTTTCTCCTGCTCCTCCTGCACGATGGCGCCGCTCTCCGGCGTGTCCTCCGCCGCTCGCACAGGTGCGGGCAGGAGCGTCAGACACAGCGCCAGCGCCATGAACATACTTAATACTCGTTTTTTCATATTCTTCCTCCTTAAAAAATCGTTTTGCTTTTATATGTAAATCCGACATCTGTCGGATGCTGTTTTTACAGGTCTTCCTGCACTAAATGCAGCTTTTTCGCTGCTGTCCTGACTTCCGCCCGTCGCTTCACGTCCAGCTTGTCGAGAATATGGCTGACATGGGTTTTCACCGTGGGCAGCTTCACGTCCATGATCTGGGCGATCTCGGCATTGGACTTGTCGGCGCAGAGAAGATGGAGAATTTGCAGCTCCGTTGGCGTCAACTCCTCGCCGGGAGCAAGACGCGGTGCGAGGAAATGCGGGTAGAATGCCGCCTGCTTCCGTACCGCCGCCATGATCTGCTTATACCACTTTTTGTCGCCATCCCAGTCCAGCGCTTCCAACAGCGGCAACACTGCCGTGCCATATACGCTGACGGTGCGGATGAAGCGGTACTCCGCCGCCGCATCCAGCGCCGCCGTCAATCGCTCGCGCCACCGCTCATCCTTCTTGCGGCGCAGGGCGATTGCAGTCAGGACATTCAGGTGAATGCCGTCGATGATGCGGGCGCAGTTTTGAATGTACGGCTCCATGGGTGAGAGCGTCAGCAAAGCGGCGTCCCGGCGGTTCTGCATAATTTCCACCATTGCCTGCGTGAGATATTGGTAGCGCCGCATGACGTTCAGGTGCGTGGGTTCGCACGGGGCTTTTTCCCGATACCACGCATCCGCCGCGTCAAGGTCGCCGGTGTGCATGTCAATACGGCAGAGCATGGCGTCCATATTGGGCAGAAAGCGTGTCAAACCGCGCTCGGCAAAACATTCACGGAGTACCATGATGGTGCGCCGCGCGTCGGTGGGCTGTCCGTTTGCCAGCTGGCTGCGGGCCAGCAATCCGCTGACGGCGAACTCCATGTCCGACGTGCCCCGGTTACAGATCTCGTTCAGCTGCGGGAGAAGGGACAGCATCCGCCCGGTGATGTCCTCGCCCTTTTCAAATTTGCTCTCGGCGATGGCGCAGTCCGCAAGACCCACGCCGTCCCTCCCCAGTACCGCCTCCACAGGGAGACGGAGGGTTTTGTAGAGCAGGTCGTCCTTTTTGCTCCATTCGGAAAAGTCCTTGCCTCCGTTCATGATGCTCGGCAACGCACTCGTGACGGAAAAGGACGGCAGTGCCACCTCTTTGTTCGTCAGCAGCCGGAACACGGCGGGAATGGTCTCCGTCAGACCGTTCACGCCCCGCTGGGGCAGGGAGATGTCCAGCCATGCAAGACGGCTGCGCGCCTGCTTTCCGGCGGCGTCCTGCCTGCCGCAGTGTTCGGCATACTTTTGCAGTTCGCCATACCAGCGCTCCGAGCCTTCGTAATCCATGGTCAGTGCGCAGAGCATGCTCATGCCCTGCATCAGAGAGGGGGAGGCGAGAATTTCCGTCTCCGGCAGGCTGCGGTAGTATTTTTCCATCTCGGCATAGTGACCCATGCCGGGGTGTAGTTCTGCATTACGCACCAGCAGCTCAGAAACCTTGGAATGGTCACCGCCGCTAGTGTAGCATTCCAGAGCGTGGGCGTAGTCCTCCTTCAGCTCATAGTATAGCCCGCCCCGGCTGAAGAGTGCTTTGCGCTTTTCCTCGGTATACTCCCGTTCCATCTCCCAGAGGAGAAAAGCTCTAAAACCTGGCCAGAAGCGGAAGCGCTGGCAGTCTTCGTAACGCAGCATAGTAGTGTATCGAAGAATCCAGTCCAGTCGTTCGCCGGCACGGGGATCGCCGCTGACCATCCGTGCCATTTCCAGGTCAAAACTTTCAAAGGGAGCCAGCTCCAACAGGAAGTGCCGCACCGGCAGGTCAAAGCGCCGGTAGATGGCAGTCTCAAAGTAGAGGAACACCTCGTGGAACACCCGCGCCACCAGCTCCGGCGTCCACGGCTTGTCCGGGGACATGCACCGCGCCGTGATGGCCACCCCCAGCGGATAGCCCACAGATTCTTTCAAAATTCCGTCAATCTCGCTATCTGTTACGTTTACTCCCGAAAGCTGAAACAGTCGCCGCACATCGCCCGCGTCAAAAAGCAGGTCGTCGGCCTCCAGCACCGTCATCAGCCCCGTATACTGAAACGCCGTCAGGCAGCCAGGCGGCACACCGCGCGAGAGCAACACGAAACGGCGCTCCGGACATGAGCGAATCAGTTCGCAAAGAGCCTGCTGCCCGGCTTCCTCCTGCATGAGCTGAAGATCGTCAATCAGCAGAATGTCCCAATCCTGCGCTGACGTTGGAATCACGCAGTCCGGGTCTGCCGCACTTTGCCGCAGCACGTTCCGACCGCGCAGCAGTGCGTCCGCCAGTACCGTCTTTCCAAAGCCGCAGGGCGCGCTGAAAAAGAGGACTCTGCCATGCATCATGAAGTTGTCAAACCGTTTCTGAACGGAGGTCTTTATGATAATATTTTTGGTCATTTCTTTCCCCCCTTTGATACAAAGCGAGATTGCCATAAGCCTTTCGCAATCTATTTTAAATTATATTATACGAGTTTGTTTCGAAATGTAAATCATCCCAAAGGATGAGACACGCTGCATAAGTTAATTGCTATCATTCCAAGAAACGGCATACATTCAATGATTATGAAATCATAAAAATTTCTCAACTTCTCTACCATAGATTTAAGTATCAGTTCTCTGCTCATTGCACACGCAAAAAATCCGCCCAGATTAGAACCTAATCTAATCTGAACGGAATACTCATTCAGGCTTGATATTTTCCAAGCAAAAATCTCATTTGTTGTTTCCTGTTAGCAGAAAAACAACAAAAAATGGCAATGATTTTTCTCTCATTACCGCTTAAAATAGAGCGTTCGCTATAGGAATCGAACCTATAATTGATTGAATCTTTGATGTTAGCTGCATTGATAGAATTGTTCGTCTTAGAAGTAAATACCAGATCCTCAAATCCTTCTCTCAGAGAAAACCGAGTAGCAATGTCTTTATGGTATGTTCTCTGATATATAGGCACATCATGCACTTTCTTAATCATTGGAATCTTGCGAAATCCTACATATTTATTTTACCCATATAATTTCCTCCAAAAAAATATGGAGAAGATTATATGTCTCTCTTCTCCATAAATATATCATGTTTATCACTTAAAGTCTACGGCTTTTAAGCCAGGGAAACGCTGATTAATTCATGCATCTCCTCGTAATTTTTGATATAATATAGGTATCAATTGAAAGGTCGTATACCTATGAATCAACTAACATTTTCTGATATTGAATACTCCAACCGCAAGAAGAAAACCAAGCGTGTAAAATTTCTTTTACATAGCTTAATTGCGGTCTATTTAGCTTGTTTCCTGACTACTCAGGAAAAATATTTCTACCCTCGCCCCACCTGTATTTTCAGAATTTGAAAGTTTAATACCTCCACCATATTTTTCAGCCACAGTTTTTGCAAA
>NZ_DBMFCD010000014.1:0-75669 GCF_056872695.1 Wujia sp.
GGAGTTATGGATGCCCACAGATAATTAGTTCATGTATTGATTATAATATATCTGTGTCCCAAAATACCCCCCTCTGTGTCCAAAATTAGTTTACCACTTCACCATCTTCCAATGCCGCATCAACCGCTTTCCGAAATTGGGTTGCTAATTGTTCTATATCCTTCATCATATGCTCCTATAACAAAACCACTTTTTCGAAAAAGTATCCTTTCGCCAAAATGTATATCTTACGTTTCCCAAAAGCCTATCCCCTGGGATGCCCCCCCGCTTATACCATCACTCTGCGGAAACAAAAACATACCTCTATTGTTCTTTCAAAATCGCAGAAACCTTTGACTTATTGGGATTTTCTCGACAGAAGGCAGACTGTTTCCACATGCGGTGAAAGTTACTTCTTATACTAAATAGCGAAACCGTCACCTTTTGCTAAAAGGATTGACTGTTCTAACTGGGGTAGTTTTTACCCCAGTCTTTACATTGTATATCACTTTTTATTTTATATATTGCAAAATCATCTTTACTAATTCTCCATAAGAGGAACATATACAATCTGCCGATAATTCTATCATCAAATTTCTAAGACACGAACTTTCTCCTTCTAAAATATCACATGTAGAACTATAATATAAAATTATAGTTTTATCCATCTTTTTTGCCATTCCTATAAGAGCCGATGCACCTGCATCTGATTCAGTTCCATCAACACAAACAGCAACTATATCACTTGCTAATAGTTTCTTTATATCATTCTCACCACGAACCAACATATCATCTTCACAGCAAAAAAATCTGTTACCACAATAGTAAGTAACATTATTATTTTCAAGTTCATTCACTATTTTCTCTTGTATCATTCGTGACCATTCATATTTTCCTCCAACCATATCTATAAAAACTTTTTTATTTGGTATATCTACTTTTATTGGGGTTGGTATATATTTTTCATAGCTGAAATATAGCCCCTCAACAACTTGTTCCATTCGTTTCAAAATTTTCTCTTCTGCATCTAATAAACGCCCATCATACTCCTTAGCTATCATTTCCATTCTGTCACATTGAGAAGTGACTTCATATATTGATGGAGGAATTTCAGGCATATAAATATATTCTGCTGCCATTTTATGGATTATTGGATCTGAATGATACGAAATGCTCCTGTTTATTCTATAATACTGAACATCAGAAGATAGTAAAACTATAGGAACTTTATTAGCATATGCATACCCTATTTCCATACATATTCCATCATCTTTTGTCGGATCGTCTAAATATGTTATCAATGCATACAATCGTTCCAATCTCTGTATATCTGCTTCATAAATTATTTTAAACGCATCATCACATCCCAAGAGTTGATCTTCATTTGTATCTCTAAAAGGTAAATATAACGGATATATGTTCATACTCTCTCCACTGCGATTTACACAATTTTTAAGAGCACTATACACCTTTTGCTCAAGTTTATTTCCAGCCATCTTATCCTGAATATTAAACAACCTAGTTGCTATATAGATAATCTTTTTACCATTTAATAGTTCATTAATCATCTCTACATTTATATTCCTTTCTTGAAATTGAATAATATAGAAGCGGAACATCTGCTATTTCACTTCCTAGATATTTTGAAAAATTAATAATCACACTTGAAATTTCATCTTGAGATATCAAATTGTTCGGTCTCAAGATTTTATAATATATTGGGCTGAATCCACAATTACAGCATATAGACTCTAATTCTTCTTTCTCATAAACATATGGATGAGATATCTTTGTTTTCATATCGCTCCCTAAAATATTTTTTCCATTATACCTTTCAATTTTTCGCAAATAATCCATATATTCTATAGTAGTTTCTGAAAGAATTAGTATTGCATCTTGATTCATTACTCTATTAAACTCTTTCAATGCTTTGCTATTTAGATAACTGCCATTTAATGTACTCACAACTAAATCAAAAGCATTATCTTTAAATGGTAAGTTATATGCTGAACAACATTGAAAATCAACATTATAATCCGCAAATTTCTTTCTAACATATTCAACTGCATCAAGTTCAATATCTGTAAATGTTATCTTCAAATCACTACTACAATAATCTTCTAAAGAATCACCATATCCTCCTCCTACTATCAGGATATTTACTTTTCCTTTGATAATTTCTGAGATTACCCGATTGTAGTAATCATGCCTAATAATATTAATACACTCTAAGGTACCTAATCTTAATCCCACTGTATCACCTACTTACTTTTAACATGTCTAACAAAAAATTACTAGAATAACCTTTAAGTTTAAAATAGGAACAAATTGCTCCAAATCTAAGTGCATCCTCTAATCTATTATTGATACACAAGCCTGCTACTGCACCTCCAGCAAAACAATCCCCTGCTCCTGTTGGGTCTACCACATCATTAATCGGCATTGTATTCATTGTAATTACCCCTTTGCTATTAACAGCATAATTTATATGATGTGAAGTAATAAATAAAACATTTTTTATTTTTTGTTGCAAATATCCAATCGCATCATCAATTGCTTCTTTACCTGATATAAATAATGCTTCATCAAAATTCATAAATATATAGTCTATTTCTCCCAACATTGACGTATAAAGTTCTTTATTCCTAAGCAGATTATCTATATGAAATTGCATAGAAATCTTAGCTTCAGGATTATGGTCAAGAATCTTTCTCAAAGTCTTCCAATCTTGTTCAGGTGTAGTCTCGCAAATATTATACATGTCGTAGGATATATTTTTTGGTATTGTATCAAAGATTAGAGGTTCTTTGCTATTTATATCCATTGAAAATTTATCTTCACAAAAAACCATATTTTCGTCATAATACATATAAAATTTTATCGTATCATAAAAATCAACAATGGTTTCTGTTCCAATTCCTATCATATCAAGCTTAATAAGTAATTCATTCCACTCACTCTTATTGACATAGCATAACATATCAACTTTTAATCCCATAAGTGCTGCTGCTAGTGAAAAATGTAGAACTGATCCGCCAAAATTCTTATATTTATTTTCACCAATAGTTGTTATATCCCATCCCATCTGTCCTACACACAATACGTTCATAATATTTCTCCATTCTCTTACATATTAAACTGGGTTTTCAATGTTTCTAATACTATTTCTCCTACTTTAATTACATTGCATTCAGAGGTGTCTATTTTATAAATTCTAAAATCTGTTCTTCTGTTCATTATTTTATCATAATTTCGTTTAATCTGGTCTAAACTCTCTTTATTCTCAAAGACCTCTCTATTTCCATCTCGCCGCTCAATTCTAGATAATGCTTCATCAACTGAAACATTTAAATAAAAAACTGCATCTGGAATTTCTAAAAACTTATGCATTGAAAAAAGCCAATTTTCATCAACATCCACCATTTGATACGCCACTGTTGAAAAAAAATTTCTATCACTTAATATAAAATCATAGTCTTCTAATATTTGGGCTTGGATATCATAGGAATCGGCTGCATATAATAATGCTATCGTTTTCTGATTGAGTGTCATAGTTTTCATTTGCTTTCTCAGCAACTGACCAATCTCCGATTTACTTGGTTCTGAAATAAGCAAAACCTTATATCCACTTTCTCTAAGTCTAGCTGCTGTATTTGAGCAAATAGTAGTTTTTCCACTACCATCAATCCCTTCAAAAACAATATAATGTCCTCTCATAGATTCAACTCCTCTCGGCAATATTTATATGTACACAATTCATTTATTAGAGTATCTTTCGAATAGTATTGTAGTAATATTTCCCACATAATCTTATAAAGGGAAATCTGCTCGTCTTTTTTCACCTGTGCAACTGGATGATAAACCGGTAACACATAAATCGGATTATTTTCGTAAGAAATATTTATTATATTCTCTTTGTTCAAACTATAATGTGATATATTCTCTTTCAATGTTTTATATACTGGTATGTTATGATATTTGCAAACTGAATAGAATGGCCAATATCCTAGCGTAATAACAACTAATGGGTGTATTGCATCAATTTGTTTATTTAACATTTTAGTACAATTTTCAGTACAAAACTTTGCTGAGAAATTATTTGTCCCCCTATAATTCTCCCCTTTTCTTGCACATAATACTGCATTTGTAACAAAACAAGATTCCATTATTTTTTCATCTATATCAATCCCACATTGCTTCGCTGAGCGAATTACAAACTCTGTCATTAAACATTTAGTCATACTCTCTTTTTCATTTACAATCGTTTTCCATGCACTCTCTTTGTCTTCCCCCATTTCCACTAGTTCTTTATATCGAGTATTATATTTTTGCATATCAACATAAGGTCCCCAATCTTGACCAACTATCATTATTTTTGAATTACTTCTATTAACCCAATCTGTCCAAATTGACGGAATATTCAAATACAGACTTTTTTCATTAAAAAAATTAATAAGACCATCATAGGTTCCTTCTTTGGAACTTGTTCTACTGAATTTCTCACACAACGTACATTTTGATGCTTCTTCATATATTTTTAATAATTCTTTTAACTTACTATTATTCATCCTTCTTCTCCAATTTTCATCATTGTTTTTATAAAACTTCTTTAACTTGTTGTCATTATGAAATCTTTCTTTGCTATCACAATTTTTCAGGTCACTTTTTATAGATAGTAGCTATTTTTTCTTTATTTTCATCAAAACGCTCCACTATATTATCTTTTTCTTGCTAATACCGCTACCTCTTTCCGTTCTCTATCGTTCAGTTGAAAAATCAAATGAAATACTTTCATCCTATTACCGGTTTCAGGAACAATATGTTCACTAATAATCATTAAAGTATCCCTCTCCCCGATTCTTTGAATTCTGATTGGATGAAAAGCCCCTTTGATGTTATTCAACTTATTCTCTATTTCATCAAATCCTTTTTTTAGGGACATTTCTCTATTCATAGATAACGTAATACCAAATTCAAAATTAGGGTTTAAATATCCCATCAACTGATTATATTGATTTGTAAAGTTTTCAATATATTTATTCTCAAGCACTGCATAATCTATAACATGTCCGTCTTTCTCTGCGTATATATATAAATCTGTCTCGCCCAATTTTTTAATAGCTCGCCCCATTGTAAATTCACGTGAAATGTGCAAACCATACTTATTATTCAGACTTCCTGCAATAGCATCTTGGATATCTGCAGTAATTTCCACTTCATCTCGATTTTCAAAATGGACAATGCGTTTCTGGAAACGTTTAATCACACATATCAATTCAATTACAATATTTTCGGACAATGAAGTGCACAAATCTCTATTTTTCTCACTCTGTGTCTCCAAATATCTATCCCGCAAATCACATTCCATTAAATCAATGTAATCATCAAGATTATCATGTTGAAAAAACATTTCTAACAACTTCGGATTTCTAAGATATAACATAACCATACTACTCAATTGTTCTGGCAAAAAATCATGATCTTGAAAACAAATATAGTAGTATTCTTCAAAATCCTGTATCCATTTTAAAATATTCTTTCCATCATCATTATCTAAATCTCTTTTAAGTTCATCGTCTATGGGATTTATTATTAAATCATCTTCATTATCTGTGCAATCTTCCCACCAGCATAATATTGCATATAGCAAATATTCATATTTAGGCTTAATAAAATCCCTTATATTTTTTGAACAGATAATTTCATATAATTCGTTGACTGCATTTCTACACTCTTGCGGTTTTCTCATAAGATAATCTCTTGGAAAAAATCCATCTAAATCAAACTCCGGGTCTGTTTCAAGAATATCTATTAATACCCGTAGTATCTCCCGCAAATTACTATTAACATACTTTGTTACCCGCATCCCAAGACTTGACAAATTATCATAATCCACTATATCTATTTGAATCAAAATACTCATCCCTTCTTAACAAAAAATAAGTCTTATTCTGTCCATTATTTTACCACATCCACCTACATTTTACTATCCGAAAAAGAGCAAGAAAAAAAGCCGATCAGGAATCGCAACTCCCAATCGGCATCTTTTCTTACTCCTCTTCATTTTTGCATTCAATCTCCGTTCCGTCCAGGAATAGCACTAGCAATGTTCCATCTTCAAAAAACTTGATGTGGTCCAGCGTTTTCAACATGAAGTCAGTATCCATCTTCGTCAAAGGTTCTGCCCCATCGGTGTATTCTATGAACTTTTCTGCCCGATAACCTTCCAATAGGTTCTCGCTCTGAAGCTGCTCCGTCCACTGCTCCATGAAATCCTCTCTGTTCTCCACCAGTGCGTTCCAAGCCATCAGATAAGCCTTTACCAGCGTTTCTTCCTCTACGTGACGGTTGGCGCATCCCATGACTCCTTTGACCTTGTAGCGTTCACTGCACTGCCATACCTTACGGTCAACGCCCGTGCTGCTCCGCCAGCCCTTCCGTGCAAATACCTTATTACAGTCTCTGCAAATTATCTTGGATGCAAATGGATTGCTTTCCGGCCGATGGGAATAGGAGTTTGTTTCATGCTCCTCCAGGTACTTTTTCCTGCGTTTTATTTCAAGCTGTACACATTCCCAAATCCGCTTTGAAATGATGGCATCATGATCATCCTCCACATAAAACATCTGAATTTCCCCTTTGTTCTGTGTACGTTTCTTAGTGAGGAAATCCACCGTATAACTTTTCTGCAGCAAGGCATCACCCTTGTATTTTTCATTTTCCAACATACTCATTAAGGTTGTGGACTGCCACTTCGTACCGCCATCCCAGTTTTTTACACCTTCCCGTTCAAAAATCCGCTTGATGTAATCGGTTGTTTTTCCGTCCATGAATTCCTGATACAGCCGAACCACAATCGGCTCCTGCGTCCTGTTGATTACCAGCTTCCCCGTTTCATCCGTATCGTAGCCAAGAAAACGCTTTGTACTCATTTTGTGTTTTCCTGTTTCAAACCTTCTGCGAATTCCCCATGTACAGTTCTCTGAAATGGACCGGCTCCCATCCTGTGCCAGTGAGGAAAGAATGGTAAGCAGCACTTCTCCCTTTGCATCGAGGGTATTGATATTTTCCTTTTCAAAAATAATCCCTATCCCAAAATCTTTCAACTCTCGCACATAATTCAAGCAATCTAGCGTATTTCTTGCAAATCGGGAAATGGACTTAGTAATAATCATGTCTATTTTCCCCGCCCTGCAATCAGCAATCATACGGTTGAATTCATCTCTCTTTTTGGTATTGGTTCCCGAAATTCCTTCATCCGCATAAGTCCCTGCATATTCATAGAGAGAATTCTCGCTGATATAATTTGTGTAATAATTGACCTGATTCTCATAGCTTAATAACTGTTCTTCTTGGTCGGTTGACACTCGGCAGTACGCTGCCATCTTCAATTTCTGCACTGACTGTGCTGTTCCTGATTCCGCAGTCGAAATCTGCTTTGCTGGTATAACCGTAATGCTTCTTGCCATTTTTAACCACCTCCTCAATCACTGTCTGTTCCGTAATGTTCAAGCCTTGCAATTCGGCATCATCAATCCTTATCCCTTTGCATGCCTTGACTCCCTTTTCAATGTAGGTGCTGCAAAGCCATTGGATTTTCTTCTTGTAAACCTGTCTGCGCCGGAGTGTTTTTCCGCAGTAAGGGCAAATCAGCATTCCGCTTAAGGGATAGCGGTTTTGGAACTTCATTGTGTTGTCCTGTCCAATATTCCTGTCATGCTTTCTCTGCTCTCTGACCTTCTGTACCTGTTCCCACACCTCTGGCGATACAATTGGTTCGTGATTTTCCGAAATGTAATAACTCTGCACTTCCCCGTTGTTTTTCCTTGTATGGTTTCTTTTGTTTTCAGGGGTGTAATACTTCTGCAGATGAAAATCCCCTTTGTACTTTTCATTACAAAGCATCCCATTGATAGTCCCACTTTCCCATGTTGTTCCCGTCACCGTTTTCACACCCAGGTAATCAAGCAGCTCCCCAATCTTTGACGAGCCGACATTCAGCAGATAAAGGTCAAAAGTCAGACTGACAATTTCCGCTTCCTTTCTGTTCACAATCAAATCTCCATATTCGTTTTTGTCATAACCGAGGAAGCGGGATGTGGTAATCATCACTTCTCCCCTCTCAAACTTCTTCCGAATGGACCATTTATTGTTCTCACTCATGCTCCTGCTTTCCTCCTGTGCAAAAGAAGCGAGGACGGCAAGCATCATCTCGCCGTCCCCTGAAAGAGTGTTTATATTCTGTTCTTCAAAAAAAATACCGACACCCAGTTCTTTCAGTTCTCTTGCGAACTTTAGAACGGTGACGGTATTTCTTGCAAACCTCGATATGGATTTTGTAATAATTAAATCAATCTCTCCTGCCCTTGCCTCTCCGTCATTCTCTGGAACTGTGGGCGGTTCTCACAATAGCCGGATATGCCCTGATCAGCAAATACTCCGATAAATTCATATTCCGGATTTCCGGTAATCAGTCTCTCATATGTTTCCATCTGGTTTTCAAGAGAATCTTCCTGTCTTCTGCTGTCTGTGGAAACTCTGGCATAAGCACAAACCCTTTTCTTTTGTAAGACTGATGCTGGTCGTTTGTTAATCACTTTTACTAGCACGTTACATCACTTCCTTCAAAAAAACTTTTCTTAAACTCCTGAATTCTTCGGAAAATGGCCTGTGCATCCTCTACCTTGTCAATGCACACCACATCCACATTTTTCTTACTGCAAATCAGCATGAACTCCATAAACTGTGCCCAGTTACGGGCAATCGTAGTAGCCCTCATGGTAATCACCACATCTATCTTCTTTGCTATGATTTCCGCTTTCAGACGATTAAATTCTTTTCTGTTCGAGTCGGCTCCTGAAGCTTCCTCATAGAATATCTGCAAATTTCATTTCTGTTTTCCATATTCTTCCAACCGCCTCATTACATCGTCCAGATATTTTTCATAGTCTCTATCACGATGGTTGACTCTGCAGTAAAAAGCCACCCTATTTATCGTTCCTACAATCACCATATCGAATATACCCTTTCATCACTATCTATCAATCTGTCACAAGACCTACATAACCAAATTCCATTTTCTATACTACTTCTCTCCTCTGGCGTCAAGTCCGGATTGTATCTTGGTCCGCCTTCAGCTGCCGCAGTTATATGTGCCGCCTCACCAATTGATACTCTTTTTTGTGGATTGCTGCGGGGACCTTTTGTTTCTCTTCTACAATTTGGATTAGAACACTTTCCTCCCACTCTTTCACACAACGTATCTATAGTTTTTTGCGAAAAATCATCTCTTTTATTCATTCGTAATGCTCCTTACCTATCTCCAAACATGAACTCGATAACACTTAGTGCATTCAAAATCTGTATACATTCATATCTTTCAATGCTTCTATTCATTCGACCATGCATTAACCAATTCCTATTCAAATACGAAGGTTCTATACCTTTTTCGAACTTGTATGAGCCATCTATAAATATCCTATTAAAATATGCAATTAACGAAGGATACATTTCCAAAAAGTATATTTTCTTTGACATAAATCCTCGTTTTTCGGTAAGCTGTCTAAAATCCTCGGCCATTTGATTTGCAAAGCCACTATTAGAATATTTAACTTTGTAACTCATATGTTGGTTCGGAAAATCAACTAATTTATTCACTCTATTATCAAGTAATGCAAGCAAGTACATAGCTGCAGTCATATAATCTTCATTTTCAAAAGCTTGCATACCATTCTTAAAATATAACAGTATCTCGTCCGAAACATACTTTTCTTGTAATCCCTCTATAATCACATCAAGAATTACAATATCTTCTCCGTCAAAAAACTCTGCTACCTTTGCTTCCCCTTCACGTAATAATTGTTCCCAATTTTTAATATCTGCAGGATTTGAATGCTCAGAAATAACCCAACCATTTTTTCCGAACTTTTCACTCCACTCAATTTCAGATCTATATTTTTCTTCAAACTCAGCTTCAGTTAAACCTTCAGTTACTCTGACCTCTTGCTGATAATTTTTGAGCATTTCTGCAAACTTTAGAAGCCCCGGCATATTATTAAGTGAGTTCTTCCATTCGCTTAATTTGTTACTGAGTTCTTGAAATTTTGCTAACGCTTCTGGAGATATCGCTTTCGTAACATTTTTATATAATTCTTCCTGCTTCTTAGCTATCTCAAGTGCTTTCCTATACTCCTGTGAATTCTCAAAATCATTACTCATCTTCTCATCCTCATGACGTGAAACAACTTTTGCGAAAAAGTATCCTTTCGCCAAAATGTATATCTTCCATTCTCAAAAGCCTATCCCCTGGGGTAAATCTCCACTTATATCATCACTCTACGGAAACAGAAACACACATCTATTTTATTCCCAAAATGGCAAAATCCTTTGATTTATTGAGCTTTTCTCGACAGAAGGCAGACTGTTTCCACATGTCCCCCTTGGCAAAATTGATCCACAACCGCAACCTTCTCGACCTGATACCCAAGCTCGCCCATGCGCTTCACATCTCTGGCAAGCGTCGCCGGATCACAGCTCACGTAGACCATTCGCTTTGGCTGCATATCTGCGATTGTCTGTAATAACGTCTCATCGCAGCCCTTACGTGGCGGATCAACGACGATCACATCCGCATATACGCCGTGTTCCTTGTATTCGGCTGGAAGCACTTCTTCTGCCTTGCCAACGAAGAACTGTACATTTTCGATGCCATTGATCTGCGCATTTACCTTCGCATCAGCGATTGCCTGTGGGACGATTTCCACACCATACACCTTCGCTGCCTTTTTGCTCAAGAACAGCGAAATAGTTCCGATACCGCAGTACAGATCCCAGACTGTCTCCCCGCCCTGAAGATCTGCATATGCCAAGGCTTTGTCATACAGTTTCTTTGTCTGCACAGGGTTTACCTGATAGAACGACAATGGTGATATCTGATATTTCACATCACCGATATAATCCGTAATATAATCCTGCCCCCATAAGGTCTTGCATGTATCTCCCAGAATCCGGTTCGTCTTTTCCTGATTGATATTGATGCTGATGCTCGTCATTCCATCGATCCGGCGCAACCGCTCCACCAGCACATCCGCATGCGGAAGCTTCGTGCCATTGATGATCAGGCACACCATGATCTCGCCGGTTGTAAATCCTACCCTTGTTAAGATATGGCGCATCAAACCAGTATGTGTCTCCTCATCATAGGTGGAAATATTATATTCCTGCAGGAAATCCCGCACACACCGGATAATCGCATCATTGCCCTCCGCCTGAATATCACAATGCGGCGTGTCAATGATCGTATGGGTTCTGCCTGCATAAAATCCTGTTACAACATTTCCGTCCTTGTCCCGTCCCACCGGGAACTGCGCTTTGTTCCGGTAATTCCACGGATTCTCCATACCGATAATCGGCTCCATCAGATCTTCCGGATGCTCGATTCCGCCGATTCGCGAAAGACAGTTCTTGACTTTGTTCCATTTGTAATCAAGCTGTTTTTCGTAGCTGACATGCTGCAATGTACAGCCTCCGCATGGTCTTGCCACCGGACATTTCGGTTCTACACGATATGGTGACGGTTTAATTACTTCCACCAATCTCGCATACACATACTGCTTTTTGACCTTCGTGATTGCAGCGCGAATTGTATCGCCCATCACGGCATCTTTCACGAATACTGCGATGCTTCTGCCGTCCTCGGTTGCGACATGTCCGATTCCTTCACCGTCTGTTCCCATATCCTCTATCACTAATTCTATGCTATCGTTTTTCTTCACTTTCGTTCCTCTTTTTACCTAATTCATATTTATAAATTCAACTAATCATAGTATACTATATTTATAATTTGAAAGAAAGCAACAAATAACCAAACACTAAGATGTTCTTTAATTTGCGGATATATGGTTGTATTTCATTGCAGTAATATGGATATGTTTGGAACTTAGAAGTTCTTGATGTTCTGAGTATAATCAGCAATGTTTGAACACGATGTTCAAACAAGCCGCCACTGAGCCACGGATGGCAAATTGGCGGCGGTTGCGTACGATTACAACTATATATATCAGAACATCTAGTACTTCTTAGTTTCAATACATCCTATATTCCTGCAATGAAATACCAACATATCCACAAATTCCACACACCGCAAAGGAGGGTTCACCATGTTCCAGTCCATTGAATACAAACACCCGAAATTCTATCAGGTATTCCGGATCTTCATCGTTATCCTCGCGTCCATCATCTTCGCATGGAATCTGTGCTGTTTCGCACGTCCTGCGGGATTATTTCCGGGCGGTTTCTCCGGATTATCTCTGCTTTTGCAGGAGATCTTCCAGAAATTCCTGCATATTCATGTTCCATATACACTGCTAAATGTCCTGTTAAATATCATCCCTGTCTACATCGGGTTCAAATTCATCGGACGGAAATTCACGCTCTACTCGATTCTCACGATCATTCTGTCGAGTATTTTCGTTGATATGCTGCCTACCTATGTATTTACGCAGGATGCCATGCTGAACAGCGTGTTCGGTGGTCTGATCAACGGATTTGCCATCAGCTGTGCTTGAATGTCGGCACGACAACCGGTGGTACAGACTTTATCAGCATCTATCTGTCCCAGCGCAAAGGAATCGACGCCTGGAACTATATATTATTCGGAAATGTCATGCTGCTGATTCTGGCCGGTTATCTCTTCGGCTGGTCGATTGCGCTTTATTCGATCATCTTCCAGTTCTGCAGCACACAGGCGATTCAGATTCTTTATAAACGATATAAAAAAGAAACATTATTTATCATCTCGGATTACTCCGAACAGATCTATAAAGCAATACGGGAAACAACCAACCATGATGCCACGCTGTTTCAGGGCATCGGCTGTTATGAAGAAAAAGAGAAAACTTTGATCTACTCTGTCATCAACACAGAAGCAAAACGCCAGCTCATTCCTCTGATTCGTTCGATTGATCCACATGCGTTTATCAATATCGTCAAAACCGAAGAACTCGCTGGCAGATTTCATGATATACCAAATGATTAGTTTATCTTTGCAACGATTTCATCCAATATCGCATTTGCGACATCTTCTTTACTCATCAGAGGGAGTTCTTTTTCTCCCTCTTTTGTTATGAGTGTCATAATATTCGTATCTACGCCGAATCCGGCGCCTGCTACCTTCAGGTTGTTTGCAGCAACCATGTCAATATGCTTCTTCTCTAACTTCTTCTTTGAATTTTCTACCATATGCTCTGTCTCCATAGAAAATCCGCAGATAAACTGTCCGTCCTTCTTATGCTCGCCAAGATATGCCAGAATATCCTTTGTTCTTGTAAGCGGAATAGCCATGCTGCCATCCTGCTTTTTGATCTTTTCATCGCTGACATTTTCCGGGCGGTAATCGGCAACCGCCGCTGCCTTGACGATGATATCCATGTCCGCGCTCCGGCTTGTCACTGCCTCATACATATCTTCCGCTGTGACAACCTTCACCATATCGACAAACAACGGATCTTCCAGATTCGTCGGTCCAGCCACAAGTGTAACTTCGGCGCCACGGAATGCCGCCATACGTGCCAATGCATACCCCATCTTGCCGGTCGAATGATTCGTGATATAACGGACCGGATCGATAGACTCCTGTGTGGCACCCGCTGTCACAAGCACCTTCTTACCTGCAAGGTCTTTGTCCATTGCGCAGGCACGGATAATATAATCCACAAGTACATGCTCCGGTGGAAGCTTTCCTTTGCCGATATCCCGACATGCCAGATATCCTTCGTCCGCCTCGATGATTTCATATCCATAGGAGGCAAGCTTCTTCATGTTATCCTGCACGATCGGATTCTCATACATATGTACATTCATGGATGGGGCAAGCATAACCGGACAGGTTGCAGGAAGCACACAGGTTGTGAGCATATCATCCGCAATTCCATTCGCGATCTTGCCAACTACATCCGCACTTGCAGGTGCAATCAGAATTGCATCCGCCTGCGTACCGAGCGCGATATGGGGTACATGCAGTTCCATGCAACGGTCAAATGTATCTGTATAACAGTGGTTTCCTGTCAGTACTTCAAATGTCTCCGGTGTGATAAAATGTGTCGCATTCTCTGTCATCACAACATGGATGTCTGCATGCAGCTTGGAAAGCATGCTTGCAACATTCGCCATCTTGTAGGCTGCGATACCACCACTCACACCGAGCACAATCTTCTTTCCTGTAAGCATAATGTTCCTCCTAGTCCAAGGTATATTTTCTCCAGCAAATATGAAGCCAAACTGTATATATACATATATTTCAATATTGATTCATATTCATATACGATATGTTTGAGAGTTAGAAGTTCTTAATGTTCTGTAATTATACCAGCCATGTTTGAACACGATGTTCAAACAAGCCACCACTGAGAGATGTTTCTCATGCGAATCTGTGATTCGCATTTAGGATGAGAAACATCGACCTGTCTGTTCGCTGTAAGCGAGCAGACGATACCCGCCCATGGATGGCGAATTGGTGGCGGTGGCGCATATTTATCATATGTTCGTCAGAACATTTAGAACTTCTTACTCTCAATACATTGTATATGAAGTGAATCATGTTGAAATATATGTTGTTAATTACAGTTGGCTTCACATTTGTTCTACATATCCTCTAGTCTACCATGTTTCTCATAATTTGTCAGTCTGGAAATTTTATTCTCCTCATCCACAAATACAACCTTCGGCTTATGTGTCTGTACCTCTTCCGGCGTCATATCTGCATAACACATAATGATAATCTTATCACCGACACAGACCTGTCTTGCGGCAGCACCGTTTAAGCAGATCATGCCGCTCTCACGCTCACCGGCGATCACATACGTCTCGAAACGGTTTCCATTTTCGATATCGACGATCTGCACCTTCTCATATTCGAAGATGCCAGCCGCCTCCATCAGAGCCTCATCGATCGTGATGCTGCCGACGTACTGCAGTTCCGCCTGCTTTACCGTTGCGCGATGTATTTTACTTTTCAGCATATTGACTGTCATACACGTATCTCCTTTTTTATCTAACTCTTAAACTGTATAGTGGAAATTATCAATAAGTCTTGCTTCGCCGCCGATATTGACTGCGATTGCACACAGGATGTCACCCTTCAATGTGTCGATGCTCTGCATGGTCATACCATCTACGATCTCCACATAATCGATGGTTGCAAGCGGCATTGTGTTGATCAGGTCGGTCATAGCCTTCTTGATCTTCGCTGCGTCACGCTCGCCATCTTCTACCATCTTCTTACCAAGGAAGATTGCCTTAGACAGGATCACTGCCTGCTTTCTGGACTCCGGGGAAAGATATGTATTTCTGGAGCTCTTTGCAAGTCCGTCTGCTTCACGGATGATCGGGCATCCAACGATTTCGATATCCATGTTCAGATCGGTAACCATACGCTTGATTACAGCAAGCTGCTGTGCATCCTTCTCGCCGAAATATGCCTTATCCGGCTGTACGATATTGAACAGCTTATTCACTACCGTACATACACCACGGAAATGAACCGGGCGGGACAATCCACACAGTGCATTGGTAAGTCCGTTCATATCAACGAAAGAACAGAAACCGTCCTTGTACATCTCCTCCGGTTCCGGATGGAATATCAGACTTGCGCCGGCTGCCTCACACAACTTTGCATCTGCCTCTAAATCTCTTGGGTAGCTTGCCAGATCCTCAGTCGGTCCAAACTGCATTGGATTGACAAATACACTGACAACAACCGCATCATTTTCTGCAACCGCCTTGTCGATCAGGCTCTTATGTCCCTCATGCAGATATCCCATTGTCGGCACCAGACCTACCTGCTTGCCTTCCTTCTTCCATGCCTTGACTCTATCCCGAACTTCCTTCACTGTTGTTACGATTTCCATGTTATTTCTTCCTTTCAATATTCAAAGTTTTATTGTAAAGCAGCGAAAACATAATAGGTGTACAACTCTTTTAGAACACGTAAACGTTTTCGCACCTTAGTACAATTTCTCGATTACATCATCTGCGATCGCATAGGTATGCTCTGCGGAAGGATACGTGCCTTCCTTTACTTCCTTGATATACTGCCCGAATCCCTGCTTCATCATCGCGCCGGTCTCTGCGAACCGCTTTACGAACTTCGGTGTGAAATCACTGAACATGCCAAGCATATCCGCATACACAAGCACCTGTCCGTCACAGCCATTTCCGGCACCGATACCGATGGTCGGAATATTTAACTTCTCTGTCACAAGTGTAGCCAGCTTCTCCGGTACACATTCAAGTACCACTGCAAATGCACCCGCATCCTGTACTGCCAGCGCATCGTCAATCAGCTTCTGTGCGGCTGCTTCCGTCTTGCCCTGTACCTTGAATCCACCAAATGCATTGATGGACTGTGGGGTAAGTCCGATGTGTGCACACACCGGGATACCTGCCTGTGTGATTGCTTTAATCTGTGGTGCTACTTCCACACCACCCTCTAATTTCACTGCATTGGCACGGCCTTCCTTCATCAGACGTCCTGCATTTACAACTGCATCATAAACCGATGTCTGGTAAGACATAAACGGCATATCGATTACGACCAAAGCTTCCTTCGCACCACGTGCAACTGCGGCGCCATGATGGATCATATCTTCCATTGTTACGGAAACTGTGTCCTCATATCCAAGCACGACATTTCCGAGGGAATCGCCGACCAGAATTGAATCCACGCCAGCCTCGTCCATCAGTTTGGCTGTTGAATAATCATATGCTGTCAACATTGTAAGCTTCTCGCCGGAAGCCTTTGCCTTTGCAAAAGTAGTTACTGTTTTTTTCATGGTTTACTCCTTCATATCCAATATAGTTTGAATTGCCTGACTGTCTGCATTACACAATTGCTTCGAAAGCAGCCGGTACACCTCGCGCGCATCGCCGTCAAGTGCCTGCAGATGCTTCTCCACCGTTGCCACATCGCCGCGGCTGACCGGTCCCGTCAATGCCTTCTCGCAGCCAAAGCGTTCCATATTCTCTGCATTATTAGCAAAGAGCGGCATCAGTGCGTGTTCTGCCTCCTCCGGTGTAAATCCGCACTCTGAAAGAAGGGCTGTTCCCATCTTATATAGTCCGATCACCAGATTGCTTGCAAATACTGCCGATGCATGATATTTCGCCTTTTGGTCTGCGGAAATCTGACGGATCGTATGTCCCATTTTCTCAAACAGGCATATGAGCTCCTCCGTCTTCGTTCCTTCGCCTTCAATTGTCATGTAACAGTCTTGGAAATGTATGTAGGAATCCGTCTTTGAATTCACTGCATAAATAGGATGTATTGAATACCCGCTCACACGGCTACCCATACCAGAAAATACCTGTGAGGATAGAGCCCC
This sequence comes from Wujia sp., assembly GCF_056872695.1. Lineage (NCBI taxonomy): Bacteria > Bacillati > Bacillota > Clostridia > Lachnospirales > Lachnospiraceae > Wujia > Wujia sp. The sequence goes on from NZ_DBMFCD010000014.1 coordinate 17,358, forward strand.
ACTCGTATGAATCATCGTTTTTCCATCCAGACACACCGAACTTTTTGCAATCTTTTCTGCCACGTTCGCGATCTGTCCGTCCGGAACCGTTAAAAATATAGTATCACACACCTGCACAAATGTTTCCATGTCTTCATAGTATTTCGTACCAGTAAATCGCGCTGCCTGCCTCGCACTCTCCGGATTCCGGCTGCAGAAGCCCTCCACACAGAGCATATCTGCATGTGTCTGTGCGAAATCAGATAAATGCCTGCCGAGCGTAAAGCCCATTTTTCCAGCTCCAATTAATCCAATCTTCATACCATCACCTCTTCTTTCTGACCAAAGGGGTGTGCACCATATTCATTTCCCAGTATAGTTTCTCTCGAATACCATCCATTTCGCAATATAACATTTTGTATACAATTTGTAAACCGATTTTACCGCGATAATTGTATAGAATTTGATACATTAAGACTTGTACAAATGAAAAACAGGCTATGCAGCTATCACATTGAAACTTCTCTCAACATACTACTGCATAACCTGCTACTTTTAAGCACTTTTTACGACCCATTTGCCTTTTTGGCTTGTGCCTTCTCTTTCCAGAATATTTTTTTCTTTCATCTTGGATATATAATATTTAACACGTGATAAATTCCAGTTTAATTCACTGGCTATTTCCCTCTGCGTAATCACCGGCTTTGATTCTATCAATATAATAATATCTTTTTCTTCCTGACTTAAATTTTTGAATGTTGCTATATAATCCACTGATTTAATTGCCTGATTTGCTTGGTCAGTAACTTGGTCTGCTTGGTCAGTAACTTGGTCTGCTTGGTCAGTAACTTGGTCTGCTTTCCTGTTCCGATATAATTCTATCCGAAACATATTATCAAATTCCTGTATTATCGGATCCGATAAACCATATTCTTTTGCAGATCTGAAAATCCGTTTTATTCCACTTCCCCATGCTTCCACAAGTCCCATCTGCCCAAAAACATTAGCAATTGCCTTATTCCGTATTTTTGAATGTCCTTGCATAACCTCTTCATATGTCAGACCATTATACAATCCTCCTGGAGATGTTATCTCCAAACGATCATCAAATATTGCAATCTGAATACAGGATTCATCTAAATAGTTTCGATGACAATGCGCATTTATTATCATTTCACGAATTGCCTCAGGTGGAAGCTCATATTTTTCTTTTCTTACCAACCCATCAATGGATGCACCAAGTCGAATATTTCGCAGAACAAACTCTAATCCATTCTCAATCTGAGAATAAATAGGTCCTGTAAACTCACGTTTATCTAAAAAAAAGGATCGATCCTCCCCCTTAAATACCGCGCACTGTGTTTTTGCAAAAGTAAAATAACTAGATGTCAATAACGCAAATGCATTTGTAGCCACTAAACGCCCACTAACCAATTTTAAAATTTTCCAACTGATCAACTGGTCCTTCGTTACGACATGCTCTTTCATCCCTGCTTTCTGCCGAAATCTTCCTATATCTTCGCATAATTTTTCTATTAATTCATCTGTAACAGGATATCCTACGCATGTCAGTTCATCCCACGAAATTCTTGATCCCTCCATTTCCAATTCTTTAATTTTTTCAGGAAATGCAGGTCTGGATGTACCGGCGACACGAATATATGTGCCATTGTCTTTTCCCTGCGATTTCAAATAATATGGTCTGTTTTTCCCTGCTTCCACAGATATAACAATAATGTTTTTCCCTTCTACAGTTAATGGTTCAATATCCGGAATAATCTGTGGCTCACATGAATCTGATACCGCATTGGCTATTTGATCCATTATTTCAAACAATTTTGCTCCATCCACACCGACTATCTGATGTGATATATCATCAATACCGATTAATAATTTCCCCCCTTGTGTATTAGCAAATGCAACGATTGTTTTCATATATTTTTCACTTTTATCTGGCAACATTCTCTTATATTCAATATTCTTAGATTCGCCTAAAAGCATTGCATTTTCTATCATCGCACACCTCCTCTACCATTTTTATGACATTTTCAAGATACCATAAATCTGGAAAAATCACAATCCAAACAAACGTGAAAGCTATGCAATCAATTCCTATACGGAATTGTATCATATTTGAATCACATTAATATTAATGCTTTCATCAATCGTTAGTTCAGTAGGATTAATTTTATACTTTTGAGTCCTAAAGTATAGCCCTAATAAATATTCATTTTCACAGATTCAGGTCTAATTAAAAATCAAATCCAACTATTGTTTTATATGCAATCGCCAGTTCCAACATTGTTTTCAATTTACCAAGTTCTTTATTTGAGTTACTCTTTATAAACTGATTTACCACCTCTAATGCCATTGGTATTTTATCTAATTCAAGAACCTCTTCTTCATAATCATCAATAATAATATCGCATTTTTCATTGATTTTATCAAAAATTCCTATGTCATCTAAAATTTTATATTGTTCTTCTGATAATATCATTTCTTCCATTTGCTCTTTTTTTGAATTCCATAAGCATAATCCTCCATAGCTTTTTCATCCTTTGGAACCCTAATAAATCTTTCTCTTGTCATCTAATCACTCCTCTATTTATCAGTGTTATTAAAATGTGTAACTTTTTGATAATCAGATTTTCTCCTACCACATGTTTTTCCATTTACAATTTCATTATTCATATCATTTCCATCCATATCTAAATAATTTCTACCACGTGGTCTTGTTGTATCTTCAATTCTAAAATAATTACCATTTTTATCATATACAACACTTATCCCTGTTTCTGGATTATTATATATAATCTTTCCTTTTGATGTAACTACAGGTTCTCCATTTGGCGCGAACTTATTTATAGCTTCTTGCAAACTTGCATTGCCCCATTCTGATGAATATTGTGCCGCACGTGTTGCTCCATTTTTTACAGTCTTACTACCACTCTGGTATGCTAAACACATAGGAATCAAAGCAGTCTTTTTCTATCTATTGCTTTTCTTTTATTCCTATTTCACAATTATCCTGTAATAGATAGAGGTGTGCGTCACCACTCTTGAAGCACTTGTGACTTCGTTCATTGAGACTGCTCCCTCTGCTTTGCAGGATTTTGCGTATTAGCTGGATGTTGGCAGCATATGTGCTGTACTTCGTATATCTAACCAGATTGTAACCCGCATTGAAGTGAGGATTCTATCTACTTATAATTCATAAAAGAAAGGATTTCAATTATGTACATCGTAGGCATTGATATTGGCAAAAATCATCATGAAGCATCCATTGTTTCACCTGAAGGCAAACAAATCGGCCCTTCTCTTCGCTTTGCAACTACACACAAAGGTGCAGATTCTCTTATAAGCTTTATATTCAAAAACATCGGTGATTCCCCTTGTGTCTTTGGCATGGAAGCCACCGGTCATTACCGGTATCCAATTTATTCATTTCTCAAATCCAAAGGATATACCATCTATGTGATCAATCCTATCCAGTCCGATTCTCTCAGAAAAATGTATATCCCACAAACAAAAAATGATTCCATTGATTCTTTTCTGATTGCAGAAGTAATACGCTTTGGGCAGTTTGAGGCTACTTCCATGGCAGATGAAAACATACTTGCCATGCGGCAGTTATGCCGTTACCGGGATTCTGTTGTTTCCTCCAGAACAGAAATCAAGCTTCGCATCAGTACGATTATGGAACAGATTTTCCCGGAATACGAAAAACAGTTTTCCTCTCTATGGCTCGGCACATCCATGGGCATTCTTGAAAAGTACCTCACCCCTGAGAACATTCAGAACGCCCCAATAGATGAGCTCTTTGAAATTATAAAAGATAAGAGCCACAACAAACTTACCATAAAAAAGCTGTTTCTATCAAAGATGCTGCGGCTGATACCTTTGGTATTAAAATAGCACAAGATGCGTTCGCTTTCCAGTTAAAACAGCCGATTGACAGATTGAATTTCCTTAATGAACAGCTGAAAGCTCTTGACCATGAAATTCTCAGTTACTATGAGAAGTTTGATTGTTACCTCCTTACAATTCCGGGAATCGGCATGATTGCTACTGCAACCATTTTAGCTGAAATTGGAGATATACACAGGTTTAAAAATTCATCTGCCTTAGTTGCCTTTGCCGGCATTGATCCAACCGTAAGGCAATCCGGCGAATTTAACAGCATACATAACCACATGTCGAAACGAGGTTCCCCTTACCTGAGACATGCAATCTTCCTTGCTGCAACCACCTGTTCTTTTCACAACAGTCCTTTAAATGCCTATTACAAAAAGAAGCGTGAACAGGGCAAACACCATCTGACTGCCACTGGCGCAGTAGTAAGAAAGCTTACCACCATAATCTATGCTGTATTGCGGGATGGTAAAATTCTGTTAATATATGGTAATGAGACTACTAATTAAGCCTGCCGGTGAGGAGGCTTAGTTGTGGTGCATAGAAATAATCTCATCAACATATTCTTTCAAATCATCTTCCAAATCTTCCCTTATAGCAATAATTGATTCCCAATTTAAATCTTTTCCTATATCATAATAATTCACAGCATCACATATCATATTCAATATTGCCTCTCTTGTCTGATACTTCATACCTTGAAAATTAATTGTTACATAGTCTTCAATTAACAACAAAAGTTGTTCTTTGGAATAATCGTGCATTCTAATTCTATCATCCATATTGGAGACCAACTCCTCTAATTTTTTTTCATCCAATATACTTAACACCTCCATTAATCACCCACTAATTCAATTTTGATATGGATCCAAGATTGGTATATGTGTATCATTAATAATAACCTCATCATAATCCGAACCATTGGGATTAAAATACTTTGCTTCACGAAAATCATTTATTGTAGGGTCAAAATATCTTCTACCACGTTGAACTCTAACAACCCAACCATTATAAGCATTAGAACCAACTGGGGCACTTGGGTCCACATTGTGTACTCTAACTCTATATGTCTGCCCATTCTGAACCCACTTAAACTCAAATCCTTCTGTAGCTCCTCCCTGTACTGGATATAACTCTCTCAAAACTGCTTCATCTGGAATTCTATCCAATATCTCGTCTACAGTACTTCCTTCTAATTCTGTAAAATCACCAATTTTTCCACTTGACTTCCCATAGCTGGTCTCACTCTTACCTTCGCTACCTGACACCCCGGCAGCACCTGCAAATCCATTTGCAAATGCATTTCCATATGCACCCATCTGGGCACCGCTTGCCAGTATGCCAAGTACTTCCAGAATAGTTCTTCCTGAGATATCTTTACCATCAATGCCGTAATCTTCAATCATTCCGGCGATTCCCTGTCCCACATCGTTCGCTGCGAGTCCTGCGGTCAGTCATATCGAATACACATATAGTATAGAATTTCCCGAAAGAATTCATTATTAATTCTTTAACTTTTGAATCTACACTATTCTATCCCTAACGGCTTCCAACTCTCGTCTTGTAATAATTCATCCACATCCGTTTTTCCTTTGATACATAATCGAATATTCTCCTGTATCAACATCTCGTTAAATAACAATTTTTCCTGATGCGCAATAGGTTCTTCAATCAATAAATAGTTCTCAAAGTCAACTATTTGTAGTGATGCAATATTTTTTTCACTGCTGAAAAAAAATATGTAAGAAATATCGTCTATATTGTCAATATCAAAATTATAATATTCGATATAATTCCAAAATGCGTTGTTTATTATATTAATTTCATATGAATAAACATCTAATGATTCATCCGGCTTTCCCAATATACTAATATTGCAATATGAAAAAAATTTGGAACGAACTTTGTTATAAGTCATTGATGAATAAATGACTATTTTATTACATTCGGTTCTGCACCATTTTATAAAACACTTCCATTGCTCTTTAGTAAATTTTCCTTCTCCATTATACAGTCCAATGCATAACACTCTAACCATACTTTCGTTCTCCATCGTTTTCATCTATTATTTTTAGTTGGCAATAAATCCCCAGAAGCAAATGTACCACCTTTTGCAGGTGTATCTGGATCTAAATTAGGAATTCTAAAATAAGGAGGTTTTGTTTTTCCTGGTTTTGGATACTCACCTAATTTTAGAATATGATAATGATTTCCATCATAATGTCCCTCTCCTTCATGTTGAGGGTGATATTCAATTTTATAAGTTTTATGACCTGCTTGAACAACATAATTTATTTTGCCATCCGGTTTCACCTCTTTTTCTAGTCCTGCATAGTTTTTTGGGAACAGGTCATTTGGATTCTCCGGAAATCTACTTCCTGTTTTACTACCACTCTGGTATGCTAAACACATAGGAATCAAAGCAGTCTTTTTCTATCTATTGCTTTTCTTTTATTCCTATTTCACAATTATCCTGTAATAGATAGAGGTGTGCGTCACCACTCTTGAAGCACTTGTGACTTCGTTCATTGAGACTGCTCCCTCTGCTTTGCAGGATTTTGCGTATTAGCTGGATGTTGGCAGCATATGTGCTGTACTTCGTATATCTAACCAGATTGTAACCCGCATTGAAGTGAGGATTCTATCTACTTATAATTCATAAAAGAAAGGATTTCAATTATGTACATCGTAGGCATTGATATTGGCAAAAATCATCATGAAGCATCCATTGTTTCACCTGAAGGCAAACAAATCGGCCCTTCTCTTCGCTTTGCAACTACACACAAAGGTGCAGATTCTCTTATGAGCTTTATCTTTAAAAACATCGGTAATTCCCCTTGTGTATTTGGCATGGAAGCTACAGGTCATTACTGGTATCCCATTTATTCATTTCTAAAAGCAAAAGGATATACTATCTATGTAATCAATCCTATCCAGTCTGATTCTTTGAGAAAAATGTATATACGACAAACCAAAAACGACTCAATTGACTCTTTTTTGATTGCAGAAGTGATACGTTTCGGTCAGTTTGGGACTACTTCCATGGCTGATGAAAACATACTTGCCATGCGCCAGTTATGTCTTTATCGTGATTCTGTCATTTCTTCCAGAACTGAAATTAAGCTTCGCATCAGCACAATTATGGAACAGATTTTCCCGGAGTATGAAAAACATTTTTCCTCACTATGACCGAGCACATCTATGGGCATTCTGGAAAAGTATCTCACCCCTGAGAACATTCAGAACGCCCCAATAGATGAACTCTTTGAAATTATAAAAGATAAGAGCCACAACAAGCTTACCATCCAAAAAGCCATTTCCATCAGGGAAGCAGCAGCTGATACCTTTGGTATTAAGATAGCACAAGATGCTTTCTCTTTCCAGTTAAAACAGCTCATTGACAGAATAAATTTTCTCGATAAGCAGATTGAAGCTCTTGATACTGAAATCATGAAATACTACGGGCAGTTTGATTGTTATCTTCATACCATTCCTGGGATTGGCATGATTGCTGCTGCAACCATTCTTGCCGAAATTGGTGATATACATAGATTTAAGAGTTCATCAGCCTTAGTTGCCTTTGCCGGTATTGATCCAACCGTAAGACAGTCCGGTGAATTTAACAGCATACATAACCATATGTCAAAGCGGGGTTCCCCTTACTTAAGGCATGCCATTTTTCTTGCTGCAACCACATGTTCTTTCCATAACAGTCCTTTGAATGACTATTACAAAAAGAAGAGAAACCAAGGAAATCATCACCTGACTGCAACCGGCGCAGTGGCAAGAAAGCTTACCACCGTAATCTATGCCGTATTACGGGATGGTAAGCCTTATGAACCTAAAAAATTTTGGTAGTGTTTGGTAGTAAGACTATGATTTAAGCCTGCCGGTGGGGAGGCTTAGTTGTGATACTCATTTATTGAAACACTCCATTTTTCTCTTAGTATATCTTCTATATTTGGATATTCTATTTCTCCATATTTATTTCTCGTTCCATTGATACCTTTTAATGCATCCTCCGGATTATCCCACTCTGCTTCACATTCATCACAACATATAAATATTTTTTTAGTTAATTTATCTTTTGCAATTTCAAGTAAGCCTTGCTTACATATCTTACAGTAACCAATATTATACATTTTAGACCCCTCCTATCACTTATGATAATCTCCAAAAGACGGAAATGCGGTAATTAAATCAGTACTTTCATCCAGAGTTACTATTGTTATATAATCCATTTGAGCACCAGTATTAATATATCCACTTTCATAGCCTGCATTTTTGTACGGAATGTTATAAATTGTTCCTCCCATTCCATCCGATATCGGTTCAACCAAATAACGTTGTTCCCATGCATCATTTACCATATCTATCGGATTCCCGTTAAATACACCATGTGTTTCTCGACTATTATTTGGAACCGCATGTCGATTAATATGGTCAACCCTGGTTTCACCTTTTTTACTAACAATTGCGTCCCAGTTTAATTTTCCACTTGACTTCCCATAGATGGTCTCACTCTTACCTTCGCTACCTGACACCCCGACAGCACCTGCAAATCCATTTGCAAATGCATTTCCATATGCACCCATCTGGGCACCGCTTGCCAATATACCAAGTACTTCCAGAATAGTTCTTCCTGAGATATCTTTACCATCAATGCCGTAATCTTCAATCATTCCGGCGATTCCCTGTCCCACATCGTTCGCTGCGAGTCCTGCGGCCAGTCCTCTGCTTCCCTGCGTGATCGCGGCAATCGTTTCCGCACCGATCGTAAAAGTTTTTCCTCCGGCAGCTGCATACTTGAACCCTTTTCCAAGCGCTCCACCTGCCAGACTAAATATCAGACTTTCGACTCCATCATAGATATTTCCTTCCGCAAAGTAATACAAAGCATTTACTACATTTGCACCAGGCACGAATATTCCTACTACATCCAGTCCAATATGTATGGTTCTTGAAATAAACTGGTATGGCGATAATCCGAATGGGTCCGTATAACTGACCGGATTTCCTTCCACATAGCTGTATCGATTCAGGCTTGCTGATTGATTGATACTTCCCGTTACAACATCCTGATTGATAAACCTCCGTATCTCCGGGCTGTAATACCGGCTTCGCATATAATATAGACCATTTACATCCGTCTGGACACCATATTCTCCGTTATACAGGAATCTGGTTATATCTACAACCACAGCTTTATCAGCAGTCAGAAGCTCACCATAGGTGCCATAGTTGAACCGATTTGTCACAGTTCCAGTTTTATCTGTCAGGCAAATTGTACTTCCAAGATGGTTGAAGTGATACACCTGAAGAGTAGTGTCTTCATTACTTTGAGAATCATCAGACAAAGTGCCTGTTTTCTTCTCATACACAAGTCCACTGCCATAATAATACGTTGTCTCTTCTTTTGTCCCAGCTACATATGTCCGGGATACAGAAAGCACCTGACTAAACGTTGCCTCCCTGTCAACAGTGTAATCTTCCCGGTAATCCGGTGTGATTACAGCAGTACGCACATCTTCCGCATCATACTCATAATGAATATTTCCAGCCTGGACGAGACGGTTCCGGCTGTCATAAGTAAACTCCGTCATAGTTCCGTCCATCAGACCATAGGTCATATTACCATCCGCATCATAGTGGACTTCTTCACCGTTTACTGTAAGCATCCGGTTTGATGTATCATACGTCATCGTAAGCACCTGTGGCTCAGGTGTTTCTGTATCTTCTGTACTTATTATGGTCGAAATATTCCCCCAGACATCGTAGGTATATTCGTTGCATGCGATAGTTTTCCCTGCCGCTTTGATTTCATGACGGGTAAGTTTTCCTGCATTATCATAAGCATAGCTTTCTGTACTGCCATCCGGCTTTGCCACGGTCTGTATCTGACCAAGGCTGTCGTAAGTATAAGATGTCTGGTAGCCCTCGTCATCCACCATACTTTCCATCAAACCATTTGGCTGGTAAGTATAGCGGACGATCTCTCCACCAGCATAAGTCAGACTGATCCTGTTTCCAAGTTCATCATAGCCATACTTTACTGTCTCTCCACGATAATCCGTCACAGATGTAACACGGTTCCGACTGTCATATGTTCGCGTGATTGTCTGCGTAGTTCCATCTTTGCCTGTTTCTGTAGTACGAAGAATATTTCCGTTTGCATCATAGGCATATCCAATTGTTCCGTCTTCATCTTTTTGTTCCGTCAGTCTGCCCGCTGCATCATAGGTATATTCCGTCTTTCCACCTCTGCCATTCGTATATGTGGCAGCGTGTCCATCCTGATCATAAGTATAGCTGGTTTTCACACCGTTGGAAAGCGCTTCCTGCGTCAGTCTGCCATAATTATCATACGTATAGGAAGCCGTGCCTCCCATCGGATTTGTCACTTGCGTGATATTTCCGAACGCATCAAAACTCTGGCTGGCAGTTGCACCATCTGGTGCTGTTACAGATGTTAAGTTTCCATAAGTATCATAAGCATATTCATAACTCCGCGTCTGTCCATTCGGAGCAGATTGTGTAACTGTCTCTGGTAAATCAAAAAAGTTATATTGATAACTGGTTATGATACCTGCCACATCCGTTTCAGTGCTTTTACGTCCCACAACATCATAAGTGTATGATTCTGTACAGATGCCTGCTGCATTATACACCTGAATCAGACGATGATTCTTATCATATATATAGGTTGTTTCGTTTCCAGAAGCATCTGTATAAGAATCTAAGTTTCCTGCCTTATCATACGCATAAGTCTCTGTCGCACTTCCAATCGACGTCTTTATCAGACGATTGCATGCATCATAACTCATAACTGCCACTGTTCCATCTGGATATAAGATTTCTGTACAGTTACCCATTGCATCATAAGTATATCCTGTCTGATTCCCATTTGCATCCACAGATGTCTTTACCTGATTATGGCTGTTATATGTATAGCTTACAGCATTTCCAAGTACATCTGTACTGTTGAGCAGATTTCCATAATTATCATATACATAGGTCTGTTGTTTATCTTGACTGATCACCGATACAGGATTGGATGTCCCTCTGTCATATGCAGTTACATAATTCTTTCCCTCCGCAGTTGTAAGCTGCACCAAGCGGTCAGAGGAATCATAGCTGTAATCTGTTTTATTCCCATAGATGTCAGTACTTTCAGTCACTCTGCCGTAGATATCATATACATAACTTTGTCTGGTTCCATTCGGATATAGAACCTCTGTCTGATTTCCATAGACATCGTAATTAAACTCCGTTGTGAGTCCGGCACGGTTTGTTATACTTCTACAATTTCCAAGTGCATCATAGGTATAACATTCCTTTCCTCCATCTGCATAGATAACCTCTGTTAACTGCCCTGCTGTATTATACTGATATTGTGTCACGTTTCCCAGCGCATCAGTTTTACTTTTGACATTTCCATACCAATCATAGGTGATTTTCGTCTGTGCACCCAAAGCGTCTGTCTCTGAGATTTTCCGATTTGCAGCATCATATGTATAGCTAGTCGTATTGCCACATGGATCTGTCTCTGACAATATATTACCATGATCATCATAAGTATAGTTTGTCATATTTCCCCGTACGTCCGTCACCCCGGTCAGGTTACAACCTGTGGAATCATAAGTATAGCTTGTTGTTCCAACCCCTTCCTCTGTCATAGACGCAATCTTTCCCTGTTCAGTATAGGTATATGTAAAATGTTGGTTAGAACCTGTTATTTCCTTTGTTCTTCCCGCCTCATCATAGATGATAACCGTTTCCTGTCCAGTCTCGCTGTCACTAATCACTGATATTTTTCCACTTTCATCATAGAAAAGTCCTACCGTCTGTCCTTCCTGCGAGCTGCTGATTAGATGATTTTTATCATCATATGTATAAGTGTATGTCTTTCCAGATGTTGTAGATGCACATATCATATTCCCATAGCGGTCGTACTCATACATGATAACTTCCCCAGACGGTTGCTTAATACTGCGAATATTCCGTGCACCATCACATGTAACAATTGTCACCTGTCCGTTTGTATCTGTACAATTTGTAATCATGCCCGCTTCTGTTTCCTGATAATCAAACGATATACTATTACCAGACGCATCTGTCTGTTTTATCACTCTCCCCGTCATATCATAAACATTCTCTACATACATAGCACCAACATGATTAAACCCATGTGTCAATCTTCCATCTGTATCATAAGTATATGTCATATGCTCACCAAGTGAATTGGTAATAGTTGTAAGATTATCTCCATCATAAGAGAACTTCACTATTCTTCCTGTATGGTCTGCTACAGATACGATGTGTCCATCCACATATGACGCAATTAATTTGTGTCCACTTCGTATCTCTGTGATTATCATCTGTGTATCATTCCTTGTTATCTCTATCTTTGCCCCATTCTCCTGCGTAATTGCTGTGAGAATTCCTTTTTCATCATAGTCATATAGACTTCCGTCCTGCATATGAAGTGTATATGTCTGATCCTCATGACAGACGATAATATAATCCTCCATCCCAGGCATGACTGCATGGTATAACAATTCACGAGCATTGTTTTGTGTATTCAAAACAATTTTATCATCCTGAATCTGTCCATAGTAGATGCCGTTTAGCGATTCTTCATTTGCAAAATACACAGATGTGTACGGATTCGCATCATATCGGATCATTCCGTTTTCTCTCACAAGTCTGGACTCAAAGTTATGATAATATCCCTTACCGACTTCAGATTCTCCCGCACTGGCAAATGCAGAATTATATTCAAGTTCAAATGATAATATCTCATCTCCAGTCACAGTAATTGCCTCCACATGGTCTGTATATGCACCAGTTGTCACATCGACCGGATCTCCAAAGAATGATTTTTGTTGTACAAGCTGACAGATTCTTCGCTGATATGGGGTTTCTGTCTCATATAATTCAATGTCAACACCAAGATTCTGACCTTCCACAACATCAATCATCGCTTTTGCAAGCTGATAATAATACATCTCCATATCCCGGCTATCATCATAACCTTCAACAAAATTAAGTTGGCCAACATAGGTTCCCTGTATCGTCGTTTTTGATTCCAGTACTGGAAAAATCATCGTCTGATTACCACGTAATACTGCAGTCTGATCCTTGTTTTCCTTTGAGTCATAACTGATTTGAGCCTGACCTTCTGAACTAAATATATGCTTTTCTCCATTTTCATCAATCAAAATTACTTCATTTTCCTGTGATTGCTCCTGCTTTTCTCCAAATGTAGTTGAAAAACCATAGAGTGGTTCTTCTCCTTCATTCGAAACACTGAATAACATATAATAATCTTTTCCATAATATGCTGTTTTCGGCACGCCAATTCTTATTTTTATATTATCATAGGTATCCCTATTAATTTGCTGTTCTGCCTTAAATCTCGCAGACACTGGACTATGGAACGGATATAAAATACCTTTGAATTCCGCTGCTAATTCAAAATGTCCTGGTTTATCTGCACGAACTACCCAGGTTGCGTGTCTGCTTTCCTGTCCATAAATAGCTCCCAAATCAATACTAGGAGTCTGTCGTGGTGTAGCTGTTGCAAGACTGAGTCCATCCGGAAGTTCTAATGATGCACACGAATTTTCTAACACATATTTGTAGTCTGCCTGATTCACAACTCCCAAATCTACCGTATACATATCTTTCAACCAACTGATTGCCTGCTGTGTTCGAATATATGCTACAATTGGCAGCTCTTCTACATCTTGTGCATTGTTCTCCTTCTCTTCTCTTTGTATAATCTGCAATGCCAGACCTCCGGAACCACCAAGAGGGATCGTGTCCAGGCCAGTTCCTCCACCTTCGTGTCCTCCACTTTCACCTGAAATTCCTCCACCAGACATGTTTCCCTTACCATTCTGGATAATTACTTTCTCAACAGGAATTGGCTGTTCCGTAAAGGATAGCTCGATTGTAAAACGCACCGTGTTCAGATTATCCGGAGAAGTCATATCAACCCCTTTTTCAATCATATCCTCCATCGTCATTCGATTGATCGTAAGTTTTCCTGTTACTAAATCTCCTTTCGGGATCTGAAGTATATAGGACTTCTCTTCAAACCGATTCACACTGACTTCTATGTCTTTAGGAATATACCCATTTTTGTATGCTGCCACTTTGTATTCTCCAACATTGGCCGCCATAACAATATTTCCCTCTCCATCTGCTTTATAAGACTGCCGACTATCCGAGCTATCACTCATATAAACATATGCATATGGTATCGGTGTTCCATTGTCGTCAACAATTCTTACATGTATCACGCCTGTACTTTCTTTTGGTAAAACTTTGATTCTGGTCGTAATTTCATCACTATTTCCTTCCGCATCCCACACAGTAAGCTTTGCTTCATAATTTCCAGGTTTATCAAATATTTCTTTTATGATACGACCGGTTAATGCCTTACCATTTATTGTCCACTCATATCTCGTTATTTTAACATTATCTGTTGACTCTCCTCCGTCGAGCTTCAATTCCATACCCGCAATTACACGCATATATTCTGGCAATACTGCAACTGGTGCCTCGTGGTCTGTATTTGTTGCATATGCCGTTGCAGTCGGAAGTTCACGGCTATTTCCACATCTGTCATATATAACAATTTTATATTCATATACCATAAACGGCTCTACATCCCTGTCTATATACGCATAATCCGAGGTAGATGCTATCTTCTTGTAATAATTCTGATCCGGCCGTGCGGCAGAAACCAATTTTCTATACAACTCATAATAGGAAAAATCAGTTTTATCATCCACATCTACATCCACATGAATACAGAAATCGTCACTACTCAAAGAGACTGACGCTTCTGGTGCTGTCTTATCTAACTGATATGTTCGAAGATACGTTATGCTCTTATTCCCTGAAGTATCCGTACACCATACCCCTACCTCATATATACCTTCGTCCGCATCTGACATGTCCCAGCTTACACTCACAATTTTGTTCTTCTGTTGAACCGGAACTTCGTCCAAAATAATCCACACACCTGCTGCCTGTCGATAAGCAAAGGTAACTGTATCCACACACGCGTTGTCCATTACCGCAGCCGTCAGTGTTGTATTTGTTCCGATACGAACATTATCCTCCGGTGCAACAGTTAACACTTCTGGTTCTGTCTTATCTTTGCTACAGCTGGCAGTACATTCTTTTGATTCCTCACTTATATTTCCTGCAATATCTACACATACAATCTTATATCGATATGCATGATTTACAGCCGTTGTTGTATCATAATAATTCGAAGACTGTATATTATCTCTTACCAGACGGAATATGCCATCTGTAACATCAGCCCGATAAATCTTATATCCTGCTATATCTGTATCCGATGGTGCCTGCCATGATAATGAAACATATCCATCCCCGGATGTTCCAACAAGTCCAGATGGTGCAGATGGTGCAGTCCGGTCAATCCGATATGTGTTCTCTATCTCCTTATATCCGTCTGGTACATAATTTTCCAACCCCGTTTTATCATACGCATTAAAACGGATAATCACCTCGCCTTCCGGCAAACCACGCATGTCAAATAATGCAGAAAATGTCACATCTCTGTTTCCCTCCTCTGCATATACTTTTGCAATTTCATAAAAGCTTTCTCCATCCAAAGAATACGAAAACAATCCATAATCTACTTGATCATTATCCGTTACCCGCATCTGTAACAATATCTCATCCTTGTAGTAGGATGCAACGGGCAGAATGCTTTTTATCGTCGGTGCAGTCGTATCTCCAACTGTCTTGATTCTCTGGACGTCTGATGGTTCTCCACGATTATCTAATGTATCATAACCCACAACACGAAAAGCATATTCTTTATCAGGTGATAGTCCTTCAACCATATATCCAAGCATCTTGTCTGTTTTTCCGATTTGCTGATATCCATTCGAAGTCTGCTGTTCAACGACAAAATAAGCGAAATCATCTTCCGTCACATCATTCCAGCGTAACTGAATGCATGTAGCATTTACCTGTGGATCTGTCATCTGGATTTTTTCAATTCCAGTATTGTCTATCTCATATCTTCGGATAAATTCTTCTGTGCTCCTATTTCCACTCGTATCTACAGCAACTGTGTTGACATAATATATCCCATCCGGATATTGACAACTATCAATCCTAAATGCCTGCGGTTCACCCTCCAGAACCTGTTCACCCAAATAACTCCATGTTGTCGACTCCTCCGGACGTATATAGAATTCAATCTTTTCTACTTCTTTATTATCCTCTGCTGTTACATACAACATTATATCGCCATTTACACGTCCGGCTCTTGGCTCTATATTGGTTATGGCTGGTGCGACATCATCCTCAACTGCTTTTACTTTTACGGATTTCATTTTGGAACTTTCATTTTTATGTGCATCATATGCACAAACTGCATACTCATATAGCACACCATCCTCCGTCTTCCGATCCGTATATGTTTCTATCTGTTGTCCTTTCACATCTGCAATCTTTTCATAATCTGTCTGAGTCAAATACGATCTCCGGTAAATTACATATCCTGCACAGTCCGATGAAATTGACGCATCCCATTGAAGAGTGATTGTCCCTCGGTTACTTACCGCCTTAAGGTTCTCTGGTTCTTTTGGAGGTGTATGGTCCATATAATATGTTACACGTTCTGTCGACATACAACCATCCTCATCCGTAATAACATATCTCACATCATATTCACCTTTATTGAGTCCTTCTACATTCCAAACTGTCTGCGCTATATACTCATCCGTCTTGTTCTTCTCTACACGAACCTGATCTGATATTGGTTTCCATACCATAGCTTCTGTATCCAAATATTCGATTGATACAGTATATGTTGCCTTTGCGCATATTCGTGAAAATACAACAGACACGGATGTACTGACTCCGGATAATGTTTCATAATCAGCTGGTGAAACAGATTTAATCTGAGGAGAAAGAGGAATCACCATGACATTTTCAGTTCGTAGAGAACAATTTCCACTTTTATCAAATGCACGTACTGCGTATTCATATGACTGTTTTTCTTTCAATCCAGTATCCTTATAGCTTGTTTCACTTGTTGTATCAATCAAGGTTCCATCACGATATATCTCATATCCCTCTACCATTCCATTATCTGTAGATGGTTCCCATTCAAATGTTACACTGATTCCAGTAACTGATACAACAACCAGATTTTGCGGTACAGATGGTGCTTCCATATCTTGAAGTGTCTCTGCCTCCACCACAGGTGATGTTTCTGCACTTCTATTCCATTTATCAAATGGATATACTTCATAACGATACTTTGTATTCTGTGTTAAATCCTCATCTGTAAATGTCAGATTTGCCGTTGCCCCAACAGTAACACCATCGCGTACAATACGATACCCGACAATTTCTTCCTGCGCTTCAGAAGGATGTATCTTTAATGTAATCTGATTAACCTGACAATCTGCTACTTCAATGGATAATACCTGGGGTATCGTCTCCTGTGACACATATGTAACATGTTTTGCAATGTTTTCTATTTCATCTGAAAACCGATAACGCGAAATTCCTTTTGTAAGTTCCAGTTTTTCAATTGGTGCACTATTATATTTTGTTGCAAATGTAATCGTTTGTATTTTTGAACGATTTTCATCACTGTTTTCACTTAAAATCACTCTGCAAGTTCCTGTCGTCCGAAATGTATTCCTATGTCCTTCCTGTACATCTCCATGAAATTCCAATATTCCTGCCGTTAAAAGTTCACCATGATCAACATAGGATAACATTAAAAATTTGTTACCCACACAGACATAATCCGAAGTATTTTGCGCGATCAGTTTTCCAGAAACGGTCATATTCCCATTTACAATCAACCGTCCATCATTTACATAAATCGTCCCAAGACTTCTGTTATTTCGATTCGTATTCTCATTCAGAACCAAATTCATAACTTCCAGATTATTGCCATTTATATCTATGGTTCGTGTTGTTGTCAGTGTTCCTCTAATCTTAATGTTGTGCTGCAATATGGTATCTTCTGTAATAACCACATCTCCATACACCTCGTCCTGTATTACATTTAAATTCATTACCTCTATTGATTTATCAAATATAATACCTGACTTTGCATTTTTCAGACACTGATTGACTTTCATAACAGCATTTACATGTGCTTGTTTCATATCTGAAAAAACAAGTGTTTCTAATTCATAATTTCCTTCACATATAGTTCCTCCATATTTTCCATTTAGCTGCAAATCATTTTTCAGAGTTAAAACAGTTTTATCTAAAGTTTTAATGCGACTTCCAATTTCGATTGTTCCCCTTTGCAGGTTATCATATTGATTTTCCAAGCCCTGATCGAACGTTGCATAGTCAGCGTAAAAATAATCGCTGTCATCCATCATAAATAATTTACCATATCCTGCTTGTTCTCCCTGATAATATTCATATGAACGATATTCACAAACTTTTAATGTTCCACCATGGAATACGATATTTCCACCAACGTGATCAAATCTACCGTTTATTGTAAGAGTATGACCATTCAGATCCAAAGTACCATATCCAAGCCTGTAGATATCATCAATTACTTCATCTTCTGTTAATTTATAACCTATTTCATATCTTTCATGATTGCTGAAATATAATTTTTTGTTTTCATCAATCAAATTATCACATTGAAAATACCGTTGTGCATAAACACCCTCTTCTGAAGTATTTTCAATACGCAGTTCCCCAATATAACTAACTGTAATTGCTCTTATTGTTTGTTTTTTATCCCCTTTCAGTATAATTGTACATTGCGAAGCATCCATCCTTTCACTAAGTTCCAAATCACCATATACATATACTTCTCCATTTTTTATACTACCCTTTGAGCTACCTGCCTTTACAGTTCCCTTTACCGTTAATTTATGTCCGTTCAAATCCACTGATGTATTTTTTACCCTGACATTTCCTTCTACATACAAATCTTCTTGAAGCGTATAATCATCAAGCTGAATATCACCCATGTATTTTCCGCCGGAAACAGATGCTGTTTTATTTAAAACAACTGTTTTATCAAATCTGGTTTCCCCCATATCCAAAATTCCATTTATGACCGTTTCTTTTTCCATACTTATAAGCTGAGAAGGATTTTTATTATCTAAATTGGCAAGAGATTCAATATCTAATTTCTGTACATTATTTCCACATAATTGCAACAGCGCCTGATCCTGCATTACTACATACCGACTACACGTCAGATTTCCCTTTAATACTATTACTCCATTTGTTATGACTGTATCCTGTGTCTTAGGGTTCAAAATCATATTTCCCCCTATTTCTATACGATCCTGTTCCTCTGTCATAACCAGAGTTCCATCTCCGGCAGCAAAAGATACCTCCCCATCATTATATATATATGTCTGCACATTATAATCCCCTGTCACGACCAAAGTTCCATTATTAACCTTGACAACACCACTACTCTGATACAGATTTCCATCAATCATTAGTGTATGTCCATTTAAATCAAGCGTATCTCCCAATAAGATCAGATCTCCATCAATACGCTCATCTTCCTGCATTGTCCAGCCAAATGTTCCATCAACATCTTCATATCTGATCTTACAGCCATTTCTGATCAGTTGCTTTTTCTCAAACATCCGGGCGGCAACAATACCTTCCTCACTCTTGTTATTTAATTCAACAATCCCAAGGCTTACCCCTCTCCCGACATCTAAATACTGTTTGGCATCCCCGCCCAGAACAAGCGTATAATCTTCGTTAGCATCAGTACTTCCATCTAAATATACATCTCCATCTACTTGCATATTTCCATGCAACAAATCAGCATTTTTTAAGTATACATTTCCTTTGACATGAATTTTACTATTTTTATTATTGTGCAATAAATATTGATATCTGTCTGCTGAACCCAAATCCCCTTCTACTGTTAATTTCCCAGCAAAAGTAAGACCACCTGTTTCATAACAATTTCCAGCAACCGATATATCTGCTGCTGGTTGAATAATCTGATTTTCCAGATATACATCACCAACAATCTGTATCTGCTTGCAATATCCATATTTTGATCTTTTCAGACGTACATCTCCATGATATACTCCACCAATTGCTGTAGTATTATCATAAAATATACAACTTCCTTCTATCACGTTTCCACAGTCATATACCTGATCATAGGCACCCACATTTCCTTTTAATGTTATTCCAGTTGAATTATTTAAATATAATTTTCCTGCTATGAAACGTATTCCACCATCAACTGTCTGTGGCTGATCCCCTTCAATATAAACTGTTATCCTTTCACCTGTTGAAATACCATAATCTGTATTTTCAAGATTCTCAACACTGACATTGCCTTTAAAACTTATATATCCATATATTAATTCTTTACTCAAATCCTGTTTTGTAGAAATATATGTATCCCCTTTTACAGTCAGATAAGACGCCTTATCTGCTTTCATCATTAATTTTGAATTCGTAGTATTATATTCTAAGGATTCCCCTTTTTCTGATATTTCCTGAAGCCGAAGATTCCCTTGTATAGTCAGATTTCCTCCATTAATATTGATATTACCCTGATTTGCTATTAAATCTCCATGTACTGTCAACGTATATCCGTTTAAATTTAATTCGCCTCCGGCCAAAATCAAATCCCCATAATATTCGGTATTGTCTGTTAATGTCCATCCAAACACACCAACAAGACCCTCAATCTCATATTTGCATCCATTTTGATTGAGCGTCATAATCTGCACTAAAGAATCTATATACACCCCTTCCTCACTATAGTTCTGTAAGGTCAAATTAGAAACATACATTCCTTTTGCATTATTTATCCGTTGTGCTTTCTCACCAGCCAGAACAAGCTCACAATTTTCTGTCACTGTAATGTTGCCACCATAATTGATATTTCCCTTTATTGTAATGATTCCCTTCTCGTAGACCCCACTTTGTTTCACTGTATAATCACCATCTACTACAACAACCGCATCTGAATGATTCATATGAAGATTCCAGTTCTCTACATTTCCAGAAACACAGATACTTCCTGCACCTACATATAACTGCTGTGATTTCAATACGTTACCATATATCCGTAACTGGCTATTATAATAAATATATGTAATATAATTAAAAGTAACATCTCCATAAATCGTCAAATCATTATAAATAGTATGCGTTCCATCAAAAATAACATTTCCATAATATTCTTTCTCTGCAAACTCAACTGGATAATTAACTGAAATTGTTCCTTCTACTTTCGTTCCATTTGTTGATACAGAGGTAATACCATTTAGCTGATTTATAAAAGTAATATTATCCGTTCCTGTGTTTTTCAAATTTAAAAAACTGATTGAATTTTTTGTCGGCAGAGATATATTCTGATGTTCCTCTCCACTTAACAATAATTGCTTACATTCAAATGAAGATGCTGATATTTCCATATTTCCTTTTATTTCTATAACACCCTTCAACATATTTAATTTTGTCTTTGTTTGTGCATAAAAATTATTACCTACATATATTTTATCTTCATTATTATTCATTTGAATAGTTCCATTGCTCTCTTGATAACTTACCTGATTATCTTCCTCAATGATACGTTTTTGTAATCGGTAATTACCTTCAATAACCAGTTTTCCACCATTCAAACATACAATTCCTCCATCCTGTAAAAAATCTCCATGTACCGTCAATGTATGTCCATTTAGATCCAAAGTTCCATTTACCAGACGCAATATTTCGTCATACTCTTCATCCTCAGCTAACTGATATCCACGTATTCCATCAATATCACCATATTCGATTCTGCAATTATTGTCATTTAATTCATAATATTGAAATCCCGCTGTTACATAAATTCCTTCCTCACTGAAGTTTTGAATCGTAATATTTCCCAGATTACTACCATCGCTTGCCTGTATTGTCTGTTTTTTCTCACCTGATATCAAAAATGAGGTTTCTTTTCCTGCCAAAAATTTCTCGCCAAGATTAACATCCCCTTTTGCTTCGACAATCCCCTTAGTAAACTCTATTTTTCCCATTATTATCATTGTACCATTAACAAGTAGATGATCATTTACATTCCGCAATATTAACTCAGCCTTGTCCGTCTCACAAAAATCATTTTCAAATACAAGTTTACCTCCATTAAATTCAATTTTTCCCTCTCGCATCTCCTGAGATTCTGTAACAATTAATGTGTGCCCATTTAAGTTTAATCGTGAATTGTTTCCCCACAAAATTCGACGCACCGTTGTATCTTCATTTAATTCTATTGTTCCATTTACCTCTAATATAGGAATTTGCTCTACAGAATATGTATCTGTTTCTACAGATTCCTCTTGTATATCCAAATTATTCTCTGTAATATCTTCCTTTTCCTGCCCAGCCGCGTCCAGATCATCTTCTATATCTGTCTCTGTGGTTTGCTCTGTTACGTTCTCTGCACCTGTTACAACATCTTCCATTTCCACTGCATGTATCTTAATATTGGTATTTCCTAATTGTAATATTAAAATAAGCACAAGTGCTACGGATAAAAACCCTTTTACGATTTTCACCCGTTTGCCTGTGCTCTTATTTTTACCATATCTATGATTTCCCATATTATTTGTCCCCCCGTATTTTCTTTAAAATAATTATACCGATTGCAGATATAATGCATATCCAAATATAAATCCAAAGATTTATGTCATCTCCCATTCTTTTATGTTCAGATTTTCCTGTTGTCATTGGTAATTCTGTTTCTGTTGATGCATCTGTATACTGTATCGTTACAGTCAAGTTTGTTGTTTCCCCTGTCGTGGTTATTCCCGCTGTTGTAGTTATTTCTCCTGTTGCAGTTGTCTCCCCTGTCGTAGTTATTCCTGCTATTGTAGTTATTTCTCCTGTCGTAGTTGTTTCTCCTGTATTCGTCTGTGTCTGTGTCGTTGTAACTTCCTCTGTATGTGTTGTTGTATATTTCTCTGTTGTAACTTGCTCAGCTGTGGTTTTTTCTGATGTTGATGGTTTTTCCGTACTTTTGCTTTTTTTCACCGTTATTCTTAACAGATTCCCATTGGCATCATACTCATATATTTCCACAGTACCATCAGAATACGTTACCTGCTCCACTCTTCCATCTTCATCATATTCATAAACTTTCTCGGATTGATGTATGATTGTATAATCTTGACTATGCTGCTGATTGAAAAAAGAAATACCTATGATTCCAAAAAATAAAATATAAAATCTCCCCATATAATCCCCCTCATTTGTAAATTCCTATTACATACTTATCATATTTCTTATTTTTTTTCAATATATTTTTCTTGAAAAATGGACCGCCAACTGCCTGATATACCACCAATATCATCTCCCCCTACAGTTTTACTCCACAAAAATATCCCATAAGATTTCTCTTATGGGATACTCTTATTCACTATATAAAATTCCTGACACTGATGCGTGCCTGTTCGATTACTCCACGCTGTAGTTTGGTGCTTCCTTTGTGATCTGGATATCATGTGGATGGCTCTCCTTCAGAGAAGCGGCTGAAATCTCAACAAACTCTGCCTTCTCATGAAGCTCCTCGATTGTCTTCGCGCCACAGTAACCCATACCTGCACGAAGTCCACCGATCAACTGGAATACAGTATCTTCAACGGTACCCTTGTATGCCACACGACCTTCGACACCTTCCGGTACAAGCTTCTTTGCATTTGCCTGGAAGTAACGGTCTTTACTACCATTCTCCATCGCTGCGATACTACCCATACCACGGTATACCTTGTATTTTCTTCCCTGATACAGCTCGAAATCTCCAGGGCTCTCATCTGTACCTGCGAACAGGCTGCCCATCATACATACATTCGCGCCGGCTGCAAGTGCCTTTGTGATATCGCCGGAATACTTGATACCGCCATCTGCGATAACTGGGATTCCTGCTGCGTGTGCTGCCTCATATGCCTGCATGATCGCTGTGATCTGTGGAACACCGATACCGGCTACGATACGTGTTGTACAGATAGAACCAGGTCCGATACCGATCTTTACGGCATCAACGCCTGCATCGATCATGGCCTGTGTACCAGACTTTGTAGCTACGTTACCGGCGATAACATCAAGATCCGGATACTTCTCCTTGATCATGGCAAATGTCTTAAGCACGTTCTCCGAATGTCCATGTGCTGTATCAATAACGATTGCATCCACCTTGGACTTCACAAGCTCGTCTACTCTGTCGCAGATATCCGGTGTAACACCGACGGCTGCGGCACAGAGAAGTCTGCCCTGTGCATCCTTGGCTGCATTTGGATACTTAATCTGCTTCTCGATATCCTTGATCGTGATAAGTCCCTTCAACATCATGTTATCATCCACGATTGGAAGCTTCTCTTTTCTGGCTTTTCCGAGAATCGCCTTTGCCTCCTCGAGCGTGATACCCTCTTTTGCTGTAATGAGGTTCTCAGATGTCATGGACTCCTTGATCTTCTTTGAGTAATCTGTCTCGAACTTCAAGTCACGGTTCGTGATAATACCTACCAATTTGCCGTTTTCTGTAATCGGCACACCGGAAATGCGGAACTTCGCCATCAGCTTATCTGCATCATCAAGTGTATGCTCCGGTGAAAGAGAAAATGGATCAGAGATAACTCCGTTCTCTGAACGTTTTACTTTATCAACTTCCTCTGCCTGCTGCTGAATCGACATGTTCTTATGAATAACTCCGATTCCACCCTGTCTGGCCATGGCAATCGCCATTCTGTGCTCTGTGACAGTGTCCATACCGGCACTCATAAGAGGAATATTCAACCTGATTTTCTTTGTGAGCTGTGTTGATAGAACAACGTCGTTTGGAATCACACTTGAAAACTGTGGTACTAATAAAACATCATCAAATGTGATTCCCTTACCAATAATCTTACCCATTTGTCTTTTTCCTTTCCTTTCTTTAGTCTGATTATATTAGGTAATTCGAACCGATGAAGGTTCAAGTATTACTTATCCTCGTAAACGCAGATGTAAAGTCCGATGTATTCTTCCCCGCCATACATCAAAGGTACTTTAATTCCATCTATATCCGACTTCAACTGTAAGTCATTGCCATATACAGCAAGCGGCGGCGTAATATCGATGATAATTCCAAGTGTGGAAAAAATCGTCGCCGTGTTCCCCATAATCATATTCCCCAATTCATTTAATGCGGAGGATGCCATCTCATCCAACTCATTGACAGGCATTCCGAACATCATACGGGATGCAATATCCTTTGCATTGTTCTCCCGGATTGCCAGAATTACCTGACCTTTCATTTCTCCCACTACGCCGACCTGAATTGCATAATATTTGTCATGTAAATGAAAATCTGTCATCTCAGGCTTGCCAACTGTCAACTTCACCTGAGTAACACTTTCTACAATAGAAATACTCGACTGCAAAAAAGGGTTAATGTGCTTTACATCAATTGCAGGTACCATGTGCCCTCTCCTTAGTATTATTTTGAAATAGGTTAACGATAATTATAGCATACCTATATCGAGTATTCAAACACTAAATCCAAATTGTTGTTAATTTTGTCATTAAATCCATGTATCTCTGCCTCAATGAAATGTATAGTCCGAAGACGAGCTTAAAACATGTCCCGAGTCATCCACCTGTTTGACTGTAATCAAGGCACCATCGCTTAATGTCTGTCCCTGTACCATCAGTGTATTGCGGTCGACATAGACCGTTTCCAATTGTTCCTCGCCATCATACACCTTGGAATATTCGTTGAAGTTTCTTCCCCTTACCACGGCATGATCACCTTCGTTGGATACACGGCTGATGCCGATTTCCTCCAATCCCATGATGATCTGCCCTTGTCCGACTTCCGGTACCGGAGACTGACCATCATAAATATAATCATTGCCATACAGCATATCATATGCAAGCAATGTAACCGCATGATCGAGTTCATCCGGATCGTCCTCGTACAGACAATGTGCGCGCTGCACATATCCCATATCCAGATTCAGAGCCTTGAATATCTTCGTGGATACCTCACTTGCACGGATATCTTCATCCGGGATGTCCAGATTCATGTTATTGACCAGAATATATTCTGTCTGGAACTGGCTGTGTGGAAGCTGATCATCCTCAAATGTGATTGTTGGCAGATGATCTCCATATAGAAGCAGCACATACTCTTCTCCGGTATTATCCAACGCCGTGATCAGATCATGGATCATCTGATCCATCTCATGTAACTGGTTTACATAATAAGTAAGCTGATTTTCCTTTACCTGATCCTGAGGATAGCTGACCTTGATCTTCTCATCGCAGGCACCTAACTCCTCCGGATATTTGCCATGTCCCTGTACACTGATCGTGAATACAAAATCCGAGCCTTCTGTGCTTCGCAGACAATTCTTGATGTTATCCACCAGCACTTCATCCTTCGCCCATCCGGTTGAAGTTTTCTGTACATTATACATATATTCCAGCGAGATAAACCGCTCAAATCCCATCTCATTGTAGACATCCTTCCGGTCATAGAAGGATGACTTGTTATTATGCATCGCAAAGGTATGATATCCTTCCTTCTCCAGCAGACTGCACATCCCCTCTACCGGCACTTTATTGACCGTTGTCTTATATGGATACTCGCCTGCTCCAAAATATGCGGAACGGATTCCCGTCAGCACCTCGAATTCGGAATTTGCAGTACCGGCACCAAGCGCCGGCATCGTGAAATATCCGGACGGAAATTTCTCTTTCAGTTTCGTAAAATTCGGAATCGGATTCTCTGAGAGCGTCAATCCTTCTACCACATTCGGATCAAAGAAGGATTCCAGCTGTACACAGACAATATTCGGTGTTTTTTTCTTTGATCCATCCGCATCGAATTCTTCGCTGTTTAATTCATTTTTCAGATGAAGCATCGTCGATTCATCATAATCGTTCGGCTTCGTAATACCATTGTCAATAATACTGTTCGTAAAACAATACGCAAACCCATAATCCTGATATGCCATACCGAGATTTGCAAAATCATCCGAGATAATGTTATGGCTCACGTTAAAGTTCGTAAAGAACATAATGCCAATCCACATAACAATACAGACAACCATCGTCCGCATGACATGCTTTTTCCCCTCAAACTTCGGAGATTTCCGGAACAGAATTACGATTCCGGCGATCACCGCCACCGCTGCCACGACCAGAAGCACCTGCTGTACCTTGGAAAAATATACGTCCAACATGGATATCACATCCTTCACCATCAGAAGGTCAATCGCCGCAAATGGTGTGATACGATAGCCAAGTACCACAAAGTTTGCAAAACCGCAGATCAGCCAGACGATACTGATCAGCACGATACCGAATACCCGCTTTCTTAAGAACAATGCAAACAATAAGGTAAAGAATATAATAGATGTATTATATAAAAACACAATTGGCGAAGACACCATAAACTTCACACCAAGTATAAGCGACCGCCTTCCCAATATCTCCATGAGAAGTTCCAGACCAAATGCAATCAGAAAACACCGTACAATCCATGTCTGAATCGAATACCTCAAAAAATACTTTACCTTTGACCAGAACGATGGATTTGCATCCACTTTCACAGGCACTTCTTTTCCTTCATTCTTGACAATCTCTTCAGACCCGTTTTTCTTTTCTCCATTTTTTACATTCTCTTTGGATTCAATCTTCGTTTCTTCTTTTGTTTCTTCCTGATCCTTTATTATCTTCTCAGACATTTTACCGCCCCTTCAATAATAATCTTTATAATGATACTCAATTATAGGAGAAATACCTGTATAAAGCAAGCTACAATTTTAAAAATTTTTGCAAAAAGTTGTTGACACATATATAACTACTATGCTAATATATAACACGTCGTCGGTACGAAGTACAAAACGACCAAATGCGCGAGTGGCTCAGCGGTGGAGCACCTCCTTGCCAAGGAGGGGGTCGCGGGTTCGATCCCCGTCTCGCGCTCTCTGAAAATTAAATAATTTGTTTTATATGCGCGAGTGGCTCAGCGGTGGAGCACCTCCTTGCCAAGGAGGGGGTCGCGGGTTCGATCCCCGTCTCGCGCTCTTTTTTATTCTCCGTAGAGCGTTGATAATACTAGCTTTACGGATTTTTTATTTTATGCAATATGAGTCCGTTTGAGTCCGCGTTTGGAGTATTTTCTTCTTTTTTCATATACTTGCTCCAAACAGAAAATTTCAGCCTGCCAGCAGGAATTCATAAAGTGAAAACAGGAATGCCTTTCATAAACCGCATTCCTGTCTCCGCCATAATTTCTAAAAAACTCTATATAACCATATCTAATAATCATATCCACAATCAAAACTATAATTATCAGAATGTTCAATTATTATTTCTACAAAATTTCTACAAAGAATCCACAAACCGCATAAACGCAGCCTGTCCCTCTTCCGTCCGCTTATATACGCCTGCACATTCAAGTACCTTTACGAATACCTTGCTAATCTCATCGTGCAGGATCTCTGTGATATTCTCCGCGGTAATGTCATAATTACCAATCCATGCATCTACCCAGTCTGCATGCTTCTCAATCAGTGGATTCTTGCGGATATCCTCTCCGGCTAATATCGCCTTGGATAACTCTGCCATCTCGCCCTTCAGACGTGCCGGAAGTACCGCAAGTCCCATAACCTCGATCAGACCGATATTTTCTTTCTTGATATGATGCAGGTCTGCCGATGGATGAT
The DNA here is from genome assembly GCF_056872695.1 of Wujia sp. Taxonomy (NCBI): domain Bacteria; kingdom Bacillati; phylum Bacillota; class Clostridia; order Lachnospirales; family Lachnospiraceae; genus Wujia; species Wujia sp. The sequence goes on from NZ_DBMFCD010000014.1 coordinate 45,983, forward strand.
AGACGCCCCACGGACATTCTTCGGTTGTGATATTGTTCCGGAGCACAAGATCCAATTCGAGCTTATCGCCGTGCATCCGCGCAATCGGTGTGATCGTATTGTGTGGGACACCGTCCGTCTCACTGAAGATAAACGCATCCGCATCCGTGTATGCCCGCCAGCTTGTAAGGATATGGTCGGCAGCTTTCGCCATTACTTCCATATTATCCCCCTGCAGACGGATGACTGACATCGGCCATTTCACGATACCTGCTGTGATACTTTCGAATCCCGGAATCACGAACTTGCGCTCATAATCTGCCTTTGCCATCGCGAACACATAGCCACCACCCTGGAAATGATCATGGCTTAAGATGGAACCTCCAACGATCGGGAGATCTGCATTCGAACCAGCCATATAATGTGGATACTGTCTTACAAAATCCAGAAGCTTACGGAACACCGCATAATCAATCTTCATTGGGATATGCTGCTCATTGAAGATGATACAATGCTCGTTGTAATATACGTAAGGCGAATACTGCAAATAATAATTCTGCCCATCCAGCTTGATCGGGATCACACGGTGATTCTGTCTTGCCGGGTGTGAGAAATGTCCTGCGTAACCTTCATTCTCCTTGCAAAGCAGGCAAGCCGGATATCCGGATTTCTTTGCCTGTCCGGCCTTCGCGATATCGCGCGGATCTTTCTCCGGCTTGGACAGATTGATTGTGATGTCGATCGGACCATATTCGGTGTCTGTTACCCATTTCTCATCTTTTGCGATACGGTCTTTCCGGATATAATTCGTAGCCTGACTGAACTGATAATAATATTCGGTTGCTTCCTTCGGGCTTTCCGCATAACGCTTTGCAAATTCTGCCCGTACCACACTTGGTGGCGGTGTAATGCACCCCATGATCTTCGTATCGAATAAATCCTTTGCCGTTATGGTATCTTCTTTCATGATGCCATTTTCATGCGCATATGTCATCATATCCTCTAAAATCTCACAGACAGCTCTTGGCTCTGTAATCTCCGGGTTCTCCTCATACTCCATAACATCGAACAACTCCAGCAGACGGTTCGTCGTATACACCTCATCTGCCTCGCAGATCAGACCATTGTTCTTACCATATATCACTAATTCACGAATCAAATCTGTAATCATAGTGATTCCTCCATTCTTTATCTTCCATCTTATTTTTCAAGCAAAACGTCCGTTTCATCTAAACAGCGATTTTATATACAAAAATTACGCCAGTACCTTCATACCGCCATACTTGCGGATTTTGAGCACCTTGCAGGAATCTGCACCAAACAACCGGTCCATCTCTGCGCGATATCCGGATACAGCCTCGTTTTTCACAAAAGCCTGAATCGTACCTGCGAATCCACCGCCATGCACACGGGCAACGCCAGCCCCACCTGCAAGCGCGATTTCACTGACCGCCAGCGCCAGTGACACATTCTGGTGCATCACATCATGGCTTGTGTAGACATTCTGCAGATACTTGAATGAAGAATCACCGGATTCCTTTACCTTCTGCAAGAATGCATCGATATTACCTGCCTTTAACGCATCTACTTCCTCTTCTACACGCACATCCTCACATAAGAAATGCAGGGCGCGAAGTACGGCACGATCGCCAAACTTCTCGCGCAGCTCCTGTGCGTGGCTTAAGATATCCTCAATCGTAAGTCCAAGCAGAACTTCCTTGCCAAAATATGACGCAACGGCTTTCATCTCTGTCGGAATGGCTGCATAATCGGCGGTCAGATCTGCATGGGAGCCCTTCGTATCTGTGATACAAAGGCTGTATCCGTATGCATTCATGTCAAACGCTACTTTCTCCACCTTTGGATTCTTCACATCTGCAAAATCAATGTGTACAAGATTTCCTACCGAACATGCTGTCTGATCCATCAATCCGCAAGGCTTTCCGAAATACACATTCTCTGCATACTGTCCGATAATTGCGATTGTGACTGCATCAATCGCACCATCATTATACAGATAAGAAACAATTGTTCCAATCACTGTCTCGAAGGCCGCTGATGAGGAAAGTCCTGCACCGATCAAGACATCACTTGTGATATATGCCTGGAATCCACCAACTGCGTAGCCTCGTTCCTTCGCTCCCGCAAGCACACCCTTAATCAGAGCAGTTGTCGATTCCTTCTCCTCTTCCTTCAGAGAAAGATCATTTCCATCAATTACGATCTCATCATAGCCATCCGATACAAGACGGATCTGCATATCCGGAAGCTTCTTCACGATAGCAATCGCATCCAAATTGATGGATGCAGCAAGTACCTCACCATGCTGATGATCAGTATGGTTTCCGCCAACCTCACTTCTGCCCGGTGCACTGTAGATTTCCACTGTGTCTGCTCCATATAACTTCTCGTATGTTTCAATCGCTGCTACATAACGATCCTTCTGATATGGAAGCACATCTGCATCCACATAGATATCAAGCAATACATCATCATATGCACCTGCCTGTAGATTCTTCTTTAATTCTGTTGTCTGTATCATATCGTTCCTCCTTTAATCACATGTATAACTATCTCGTTGCAGTAATCCGCCGGACCGGTTCCGAATACAATCATACCGGTTCCTCCTTGTTACACCCAATATATCACGCGTTTAGTAAACGTGTCAACTGTTTTACTAAAGTTTACTATATTTTTTTAAAATTAATTATAGACTTTCTTATGTTATATGTGGTATATTTTGTTTAGTAAACATTTTGAAAGGAGTTTTCTATGGCTACCATTCGTGATATTGCAAAAGAAGCTGGTGTATCGGCAGGCGCCGTATCCAGAATTTTAAATAATGATGCTACCTTAAGTGTCGCTCCGGAAACGCGGGAACATGTGCTTGCGATTGCCAGGAAATTAAACTATACCAAATCCTCCCGCACAAAAGCGATGGCAAAAAATACATTTACAATGGGAATCGTACTCTGGTATACGGTGGAGCAGGAATTAAAGGACAGCTACTATCTCCGTGTCAGACAGGGTGTGGAAGATTTTTGTATGAAAAATGCCATCCGCGTCGTACGTATTTTTCCAAACGAACCGGATGGGCTTAAGCAGCTTGCCTCCGTGAATGGATTAATCTGTCTTGGCAAGTTCTCCAAAAAAGAAATTGATACATTTCTTGGTATCTGCAACAATATTGTATTTCTGGATATGGTTGTCGATGAATATAACATTACATCCTTAACACTTGATTTTGAACGTGCCGTCTATGACGTCATGGACTATCTGACCGGACTAGGTCATACGAAGATTGCCCTGCTTGTCGGATGTGAATATGTCGGAGATGGGGAACGTCTTGTTGACGCAAGAACTGTTGCTTATAAGAAATACATGGAGCACCGGGAAATGGATGCCGGGACATATGTGCGGGAAGGTAGCTTCACTGCGCAGTCCGGCTATGATATGATGATAGATCTGCTCAACAGCGACGACCTGCCAACGGCTGTATTTGCAGCAAACGATGCAATTGCATTAGGTGCCATGAAAGCAATCAAAGAAAGGGGATATGAAATTCCACGGGATATCTCTATCGTTGGTTTCAACGACGAAGAATCCAGTACATTCATAACCCCTCCGCTTACGACCATTCATGCCCCATCCTATGATATGGGACAGCATGGTGCGAATCTTGTCTATGTTGCATCGAACTTAAGCATCAAGACACCTTTGAAAGCTAAAATTCCATGCCCGCTTGTCATCCGGGAATCCTGCGCCCGCGTCAAAGAGAACTGCTAATAGTTTTACTCAGATAATAAAATTTCTTTTGCCCGGCTGTACTTCTCTCTCCAATGCAGAATCTGCTTTTCAGAGCAGCCGGCCGCTTTCGAGCGGATCTCATCGGAATTATGTGCGAGATCCGCGAGCTTTACTTTCTTTGCTATCGCATTCGGTTTCAAATTCCGGACGTAATCATAATAATCAACGGATTTGTCATGTGTCAGGAGACGCACAGCTTCCGTTACTGCCGGAGGAAACTCCTGTTCTAACTCCGCAAGTGTGACTTCCGTATCTTCCACGACATCATGGAGAAGTGCCACCGTACAGCTTATCTCCTCATCCATCTGTTCTGCCAGATGAATCGGATGAAAGATATACGGCACACCGCTTCTGTCCACCTGACCTTCGTGTGCTTTGTAAGCAAGCTTCATTGCTTTGATTGTCATACTTGTATAAATCACAGATTTCCTCCCATATATCTATCCCCGGTAAATCAATACATAATCGTCTGTGGCAAGCCTTCTCATAGAATTCAATTTCTAATCATTTGCACCCGGCATCTCGTAGAAAGCTTCAGTCTCATCAATATCATTCACCGGTGGCTTTAATCCTTCGATCGTGATGTTGTGCTTCTGTGCATAATCCCAGAGTGCTGCATGAACGGCTTCCTCTGCAAGCAGGGAACAGTGTACCTTGACCGGTGGCAATCCGCCAAGCGCTTCCATAACTGCCTTATTTGTAAGCTTCAATGCTTCCTGAATGGACTTGCCCTTGATCATCTCCGTTGCCATACTGCTTGTTGCAACAGCGGCACCGCAGCCAAATGTCTTGAACTTGCAATCACGGATGATCTGGTTGTCATCGACATCAAGATAAATACGCATAATATCGCCACATTTCGCATTTCCGACTGTACCGACACCACTGGCGTTCTCGATTTCTCCTACGTTTCTTGGGTTGGTGAAGTGTTCCATAACCTCTTCACTGTAATCTATAATCTGACTCATCGTCATTACCTCCTAAATATAATCAGTATCCCGTGTATGAACTTACTGCTTGTTCTTCTTTACGAAGTCCTCGTAAAGCGGTGACATACTGCGCAGACGCTCTACAACCGTCTTGATTGCCTCTACTGTATAGTCGATTTCTTCCTTTGTTGTCTCATCGGATAATGTCAGGCGAAGTGATCCGTGTGCGATTTCATGTGGCAGACCGATGGCAAGCAATACATGCGATGGATCGAGTGATCCGGATGTACATGCGGAACCACTGGATGCACAGATACCCTTCTGGTCAAGCATGATCAGAAGTGACTCACCCTCGATGAACTGAAAGCTGAAGTTCACGTTGTTCGGCAGACGTTTTACCTTGTCGCCGTTTAACTTCGTATATGGAACCTCATCTAAGACACGCTTGATCAGATAATCACGCAAATTTGTCTCATATTCCATACGTGCCTGCATCTTCTCTTTTGCAAGTATCGTTGCACGACCAAATCCTACGATACCAGGTGTATTGTGTGTACCGGCCCGCTTTCCACGCTCCTGTGCACCACCATGGACAAAGGACTCAATCTGCACACCATTTCTAAGGTACATGATACCGATTCCTTTTGGTCCGTTGATCTTATGACCGCTGGCAGAAAGCATATCAATATGGCATTCATCCACATTGATTGGCACATGTCCATATGCCTGTACCGCATCTGTATGGAACAGAACCTTATGCTTCTTCGCGATCTCGCCAATCTCCTTGATTGGCTGGATGCTTCCGATCTCGTTATTTGCAAACATAACGGAAATCAGGATTGTATCCTCACGGATTGCCTGCTCTAACTCGTCAAGCTTCAGGATACCGTTCTCATCCACGCCGACATACGTGATCTCGTAGCCAAGCTTCTCAAGATACTCGCATGTATGCAGGATTGCATGATGCTCGATCGCAGATGTAATAATATGCTTTCCTTTGTTACGAAGAGAAAATGCAAGTCCCTTCAAAGCCCAGTTATCAGACTCGCTTCCACCGCCTGTGAAATAAATCTCATTCGGCTTTGCGCCAAGGAAATCCGCAACTTCCTTTCTGGCATCTTCAACCGCTTTCTTGCTCTCACCGGCAAAGCGGTATACACTTGCCGCATTTCCATAGTACTCTTCGAAATACGGATTCATTGCTTCATATACTTCCGGTGCAACTTTCGTTGTCGCCGCATTATCTAAATAAATCAACTCACTCATTGCTATGAATGCCTCCTTAATTCTTTACTTTTGTCCATGAAAAATTATAATCAGACATGTTTCAAAAGTCAACGAAACCACCCTCATTTATAATGAGAATAAATTTCATCTGCAGTGCTTCTCATACTGCTTCAAGATCTCAATATAGCGGCTTCCAAGATGGCTGAGCGGGATTCCCTTCCGTTTCAGATACCCAATCGTCATCGTCTCCTCGGCTGCAAACGGTACTGCCGTATACCCATCGCCGTTTAATTCCTCACAGATAATACCGGAACATAAGGTGTAGCCGTTTAACCCTGTCATCAGATTTAACATCGTCGCACGGTCGTCCGCCTTGATTGTCTGCTTATATTCGAGGTTGCTTAATACCTCCTCCGCAAAATAAAAGGAATTCTTGTTGCCCTGCTCAAACGACAGACACGGATATGGTTCTAAATCCGAGAAGGAAATAGACTCCTTCCCTGCAAGCGGATGTCCACTTGCGAGATACACATAAACTGCACAGTCAAACAGCGGTTTAAACTCCAGTTCATTTGCATCAAATACCTTCTGCATGGCTTTCTGGTTGAAGCTGTTCAGATACAGAATGCCAAGCTCACTCCGGAAGTTCTTGACATTCTCGATGACCTCACCGGTCTTCGTCTCATGGACAGCAAGTTCATACTCGTCAAGCGAGAAATTTCTCGCCAGCTTGATGAATGCCTCAACCGCAAAGGAATAATGCTGCATGGATACACTGAATTTCCGCTTGTGTTCTGCAGCACCCATATATTTTTCTTCCATCATCTGCTGCAGCTCCACCATCTGTCTGGCATAGCTTAAGAACTCTTCGCCCTCGGTTGTCACAACGATACCGCGGTTCGTCCGCAGAAAGATCTCTATCTGTAATTCTTCCTCTAAATCATGAATTGTATTCGATAATGCCGGCTGCGATACAAAAAGCTCGCTCGCCGCCTTGTTCATCGACTTCATATCTGCAATTGTCACTGCATATCGTAGCTGCTGTAAAGTCATACGCCACTCCTATTCTTTTCTTTTACTCAATCCCTGAATCACTATCGCGATTCCAAATGTCACGACCTCTGTGATCGGGAATGCCATCCAGACACCGGTTACACCCAAAAGCTTCGACAACACAAATGCCATCAGACTGATCACGATGATACCGCGCGATACTGCGATCAAGGAAGATGCAAGTGCCTGTCCGGTCGCGCTGAAAAATCCCGCCAGCACAATATTGACCGCCGCCACTAAGAACCCTAAGAAATAAATCCGGAGTCCCGGTACGGCAAGCTTCGCCAACTCCGCCGACTGCGCACTGTTGAAGATGCCAACCAGTCCCTGTGCGAACACCCATACCGCAGACACAAGCACGATTGACAGGATGACCGCGATCATGAGTGACTGCCGCAGAATCTTCTTGACATCCTCTTTGTCACCATGTCCGTACGACGTACTCGCAAGTGGCTGTAAGCCCTGCGATACCCCGTTAAAAATCGCCGTTCCGACGAGTGCGATGTTCGCGATCACTCCATATGCGGCAACTGCGTTATTTCCGGATAATGCAAGCAGAATAAAATTAAACACAAGCGTTGTGATACTGTTCGCGATCTCGCCTACAAACGCCACTACACCAAGGCTTGCCGCGGAAGCAAGCAGCCGAAAGCTCGGCAGATGCCACTTGAACACGATTGTGTTTTTCTTTGATAAATAATGGATCATGCAGATACCGATGCTGATTATTGGTGACACGCCGGTTGCAAGTGCCGCGCCACGCATTCCCATATGCATCGGGAACATAAATACATAATCAAATACAATATTGAACAAACTGCTAAGCAGCGTTGCCGCCATCGCGATATTCGGTGCATTATCATTTCTTACAAATGCGGTAAATGTATAGTTTGCAATAAAAAACGGGGAAAAAAGCATCGCAATCTGCAGATATTCCGTTCCGATCGACAGGATATCCGCATCCGCTCCCATCAGCTTCAAAATCTCTGCCGGGAAGAAGTTTCCAAGCAGTGTAAATCCGATTCCGATCAGAACCGCAAACATCAAAGCATTCGAGAAATACAGCTTCGATGTCTCATTATCGGTCATCTTACAAAGCGAATACCGCGTTGCGGAACCAATCCCGATTAACGAACCAATGGCAAATAACAACCCATAAACCGGCAGTGTCAGATTCAATGCCGCAATACCGAGGGTTCCATTTGCCACGGAGATAAAAAATGTATCTGCGAGGATGTAGCACGACATGCCCATCATCGCAAATACATTTAAAAATATGAACTTTCTTAGTTTCTTTCCCACGTTCATCTGCTAATTGCTATTTTCTGCGAAATAACCCTTTCTTCTCATAAGGCTGATGTTCGATGCCAAGCACCTTGTAGCCAAGCTTCTCAACTTCTTCTGTAAATTTTGCATCATCAAAGCCTTCTTCCGCTACGATCACAGTCTCCTTCTTCGCATGGGAAGAAGTGACTTTCTTCACCTTGAAATTATTTCTTACCATGTCGTTCATATGCGACTCGCACATACCACACATCATACCATCGATTTTTGCAATAATCTGTTCCATTTTGTTTTCCTCCTTAAACTACATGAATTTATATAGAATGTCAACCTCTCCTATGCTGTCTCCCGCTGCTTCTTTCCGAATTTGAACAGATTCAGGCGAAGTGCATTGGTCACAACACAAAAGCTTGACAGACTCATCGCTGCTGCACCGAACATCGGATTCAATGTCCAGCCAAATAAATGAACCCACGCACCTGCCGCAAGCGGGATTCCTATAATATTGTAAATAAATGCCCAGAAGAGGTTCTCGTGGATATTCCGCAAGGTCGCCCGGCTAAGCCGGATTGCAGCAGGTACATCGGACAACCGGCTCCTCATCAGCACGACATCCGCCGCATCAATAGCAATATCGGTTCCTGCTCCGATTGCGATACCCATATCTGCACGTGTGAGTGCCGGAGCATCGTTCACGCCATCACCGACCATCGCAACCTTTCCTTTCTTCTGCAGATTGGCGATCACAGCCTCCTTACCATCCGGAAGCACACCTGCGATCACTTCATCGACACCTGCCTGCTTGCCGATTGCCTGAGCCGTCTGCTCGTTATCACCGGTCAGCATGACAACATGGATCCCCATATTTTTAAGCTCCGCGATTGCTTCCGGGCTGTCCTCCTTCATCACATCGGCAACTGCCACCATTCCAAGGATCTTGCCATCCTCCGCGAAGAATAATGGTGTCTTTCCTTCGGATGCATAGACCTCTGCCTGCTTCCGAAGTTCAGTTTCTTCCTCTTTTGCTATCCTGATCTGCCCGGAAATATAGTTCCAGTTTCCACCCTGCAGATGCTTTCCATCGCGGACGCCCATCAGACCATTTCCGGAAACTGCCTGAAACTCCCTGACACCTGCCTCCGTCTGGTTGTTCGCATCGCCCCATGCGATAATCGCCTTCGCAAGCGGATGCTCACTTTTTTGTTCCAGCGCATATGCGGCATGCATCAGATACGCTTCCTCACAGCCTACCGGAAAGATATCCGTTACACGCGGTTCGCCCTTCGTGATCGTACCGGTCTTATCGAGTGCAACGATCTGTACCTTGCCTGTCTCCTCCAGCGAAACGGCTGTCTTAAACAGGATTCCATGCTTTGCACCCACACCATTTCCAACCATGATGGCAACCGGAGTTGCAAGTCCAAGTGCACACGGACAGCTGATAACCAGAACGGAAATCGCTCTTGCAAGCGAATATCCTACCGGTCTTCCTACAAGCATCCAGATCACAAATGTCACGATGGCAATACCGATCACAACCGGTACAAATACGCCGGATACCTTATCGGCCACCTTCGCAATCGGCGCTTTCGTTGCCGCTGCATCACTGACCATATGGATAATCTGCGACAGCGTCGTATCCTCACCGACACGGGTTGCCTCACAGAGCAGATACCCTGACTGATTGAGTGTTGCTGCGGATACCGGATCGCCCGGATTCTTGTCTACCGGAATACTCTCACCGGTCAGCGCGGATTCATTGACTGCACTGTTTCCTTCCTTGACGAATCCATCCACCGGAATATTCTCGCCCGGACGGACAGCAAATAAATCTCCGATATGAAGCTGTTCGATCGGTACCGTCTGCTCCACACCATCTTTTACTAAAACTGCAGTCTTCGGTGCAAGCTTCATCAAGCCCTTTAATGCATCGGTCGTCCTGCCCTTTGATTTTGCCTCAAGCATCTTACCCACGGTTATGAGTGTGAGAATCATCGCCGCAGATTCAAAGTAAAACTCATGCATGTAATGCATGACTTGTGTCTCCTGCCCTTTGACAACCGCATCGGTCATTGCAAACAGTGCATACACACTGTAGATAAACGATGCAGCAGAACCAAGTGCTACGAGCGTGTCCATGTTTGGTGCCCGGTGTATAAGTCCCTTGAATCCATTTACGAAGAACTTCTGGTTTACGACCATAATCGCAATCGTGAACAAAAGCTGTACAAGTCCCATCGCTATGTGATTGCTCTCGAAGAACGGCGGCAGCGGCCAGTTCCACATCATATGTCCCATCGACACATACATGAGCGGGATCAGCAGAACCACCGATGCAATCAGACGTTTCCGCATCAACGGTGTCTCCGTGTCTTTGAGTGCATCGGCATCTTCCTCCGTGCTGCCGGACTGCTTTCCGGCTTTCATCTTCGATGCTTTATAGCCGGCTTTTTCGACCGCCCGGATGATTGTCGCTGCATCTGCCGTTCCTTCCACGCTCATCGAATTGGTAAGCAGGCTCACGGTACAATTTGTCACGCCATCCATCGCAGAAACTGCTTTCTCGACACGCGCGCTGCAGGCGGCGCAGCTCATACCCTTCACTTTATATTGTTCCATGTAATTCTCCTTTCCTATGAGTTTTCTTTATTCGTTCTTACAGTTACTTCATTAACTTTTGTAGTAATGTTACTAACTCGTCGATGACTTCATCATTTCCTTGGCGGATGTTGTCGGCCACACAGGTTTTTACGTGGTTGGCAAGCAGTACCTTATTGAAGCTGTTGAGTGCCGATGTGACCGCAGACACCTGTATCAATACATCCGTACAATATGCATCCTTCTCCAGCATATTCTCGATGCCGCGCACCTGTCCTTCGATACGCTTCAACCGGTTCATCAGATCCTTTTTTTCTTTTTCCTGTCGTTCTTTATGTTTCCCCGAACAGCAAGGACAATTCTTTTCTTCTTTATTTTCTTCCATAAATCAAATACCCCCTACAGGTATATAATGTATACCGGTAGGGGGTATTTGTCAAGTTCTCTATTTGATAAGATTTTTCAAGTATCAACCGTTTGTGAATATACTATGCATATAGAACAATCATGCAAACTATTTTTCTTTCACATAACCCGGGGTTGCATTTCTTCCAAGCTTTGCCAGCATTTCCTTATCGCTCGCGATTGTTGCGCAGGCAACGGTTGTCAGCATATCACCTGTGATCGTTGCAGATGCACCAGACTGGAACGCGGTCTCACCATCGTTTGTCAGAAGTGCACGTCCGGCTGCCAGACGGATATTTGCCTCCGGATTGATATATCGGAAGAATGCGATCGTACGCAGGATATCATCCTCGGTCAGAGACTCACGATCTTCGAGTGGTGTTCCCTTGATCGGCATCAGTGCATTGATTGGGATCGACTCCACACCTGTCTCTGCCAGATCCACTGCCATGCTCAGACGATCTTCCCATGTCTCGCCCATACCGATGATGCCGCCGGAGCAAGGACACATGCCCTCTGCCTTAACTGCCTTTAATGTCTCGATCTTCTGATCGTAAGTATGTGTGGTGCAAATATTCGGGAAGTTTCTTCTCGAAGTCTCGATGTTGTGATGATAGCTTGTCACACCTGCCTCATGCAGACGGTGCAGCTGTTCCGATGTCAAAAATCCCATTGACGCACAAAGATCAATCTTACATTCCTTATGCATCCGCTCAAATACATGGATTGCCTTCTCAAATTCTTCTCCGGTAAGTGCGCGCCCGCTTGTCACGATTGAGAACCGGTGTACCCCATGTTCCTCGTTAAAACGGCATGCCTCCATAATCTTCTCTTCGTCTAAGAAATCATACACCTCGCAATTGGTATGATTGTGTGCGGACTGTGCACAGAACTTGCAATCTTCCGGACATCTTCCGCTCCGGCCATTGATGATCGAGCATAAGTCTACATCCTCGCCGATAAAATATTCCCGAATTTTGTCTGCGCCTTCCCGCAGTTCGTCCAGATCACATGTTAGGAATATCGACAAATCATCGTCCTTTGTAATTCTTCTACCACCTATAATCTCATTTGCAAGTTCTAGCATTGTTCCCATTTCCTCGTCTCCTTTTTCTCTTGTATTCTCAATTGAAGAATAATTTCATGTCGTTCCGCAACTGTTCATTATATGTCACCACGCATCACCGTGCTTCATTACACCATGTATGTTATCACTCTTTGTCATAGTCATCCAAGAAATGATGCTTCACACCATTTTCTTTGTAGGCGATCACCGTACTTAAGTTCACATTTTCCACGCTTTTGAATATGTTTCCTTCCACAAATGGATTCGTCTTCGCAAGCTCATGAATCAACTTCTTTACCTCCAGACGTTTGGAATTGCTCTGTCCATCCTTATCACACGAAGAACAGGTATCTGTAAATTTACACGCACACTGGATAAAATGCAGATGGTTCGCATCCCTCCATGCCTTGATATCATCCTCACGCACAAGGTACAGCGGACGAATCAGCTCCATCCCCTCGAAGTTCGTACTGTGAAGCTTCGGCATCATCGTCTGCACCTGCGCCCCATATAACATTCCCATCAAGATTGTCTCAATCACGTCATCATAATGATGTCCCAGAGCAATCTTGTTACAGCCAAGTGCCTTCGCCTGACTGTACAGATGACCGCGCCGCATACGCGCGCATAGATAACACGGCGATTTCTCCACATGAAAAACTGACTCGAATATGTCCGACTCGAATATCGTGATTGGAATGTTCAGATTCTTCGCATTTGTCTCGATCACCTGTCGGTTTTCCGGACTATACCCAGGATCCATCACAAGAAACTGTACACCAAACGGAAACTTGTTATGCCGTTTCAGTTCCTGAAACAGCTTCGCCATCAACATCGAATCCTTCCCGCCGGAGATACATACCGCGATGTTATCCCCCGGTTTCACGAGTTCATATTCATTGATTGCTTTCGTAAACTTGCACCAGATTTTCTTCCGGAACCGCTTCCGTATGCTCTCCTCTACGTCCTTTGCAAAATCCACATCTGTCTGTTCCACCGGTTCCTGCATGGCAAGCATCAGCCATGCCATATAACCGCCCTTTAAATTGTAAGCTTCGACTCCCTGTTCCCGCAGCATCAGCACCGCATCCGCACTCGCTTCTCCACGTTTGCAGTAGATCAGTACCTTCCCTGTGTCTTTCCACTCATCGATATACGTGGAAAGCTCTGCCTGCGGCACAGAGATTGCATCCGGCAGATGCCCATATGCATACGACATATCATCTCGGATATCCACGATCGTATATGCACTATAATCTTTTAATTCCTCTGGTGAAATATCATACATGTCCTTATCCTCCGAGCTAAACTCCGGGGAACAGGCTTCAAACTAAAGCCTGCACCGGGTTGATGTCCGGGCTTGACGCCTTTATCTGCAGCCGCCACCCATAAATATCAGAAACTCAACCACATCGCCTTCCTGCAATACAGTTTTTTCAAATGCATCTACCTCAACAAAATCATCATTTACCGCAACCTTCACATGCTTTGGTGTCTCTAACTGCTCTTGTACGATCAGCTCTGCCACTGTGATTCCGTCAGCAACCACTTTCTTTTTTCCGGATAATTCTATATTCATGCGGGGTTCCTCCCTGTATAAAAATCATAACTGTTTCCTGTTATCTTCTTACAGGTATACATCGTGGCATCTGCACATCGGTATACCTTTTCAAACACATGCTCCCTGTCCGGTGCACAGAGTACCACACCCAGACTGACAGAGATTGCATAGCCTTCCATCTGCGGAATTGCGATTTCCCGAATCCGTTCAAAAAATGCCTGTATCATCGTCTCAGCCTGTATCTGTTCCGTTATTTCCGGCGCATATACCGCAAACTCGTCTCCACCAAGCCGCATACAGACACCAAACTTCTCAAATGTCTGTTTTAATGCGCCTGCAACCTGTATCAAAACCTCATCACCAATACTATGTCCATACGTATCATTAATATGCTTGAATTTATCGACATCGAACAACAGGAACATACCATTTTTCTTTGCCTTTAACAGCTTCTCAATCTGTGCTTCTCCATATCCACGGTTGCAGATTCTGGTCAGAGCATCCGTCTGCGATTGTACAAGCAGACGCTGTTCAAATTTCTTATTTTCTGTAACATTCATCACACTTGTCACACTGACGCGATCTCCATTTGCAAGTGTGATAAGCTTCGTGTGACATAAGACAAAAATCTGCTCATCGCCACGCATTACCTCATATTCACGCACATACGGTTCTACAAGTGTATCACGTACTGCCAAAAACTTTTCCATCGCCTTTTTATCCACAAAATGGGACAGAAATTCCTCATGTGTAAGTTGGCTTTTCTTTGCCTCATCAATCCCAAACATGTCCATCAACGCGCGGTTAATTACGAGAATTCGGTTCGTCTTGATCTCGACTGCAATTACACCACCACTTTGCATCTGAAGCAATTCTCCATAAATCTCATTCTGATTTTCCAGTGCATGTTCGAGTGCTGCCTGATATTCAAGTTCTTTCTTTTTCTCCTCATCAATAAGCTGTACACCAAAAATTATATTATTCAGATTACCATTTTCTAAGCGGTCAACAACAATAAAGTTTGCACGGCACCATCGTTCCGTCGAGCTGTAAAACTCGTGGCTGATATAATCACAGTTTTTCATCCGTCTATCCAGAGTCGTAAGGTCTGAAAAAGCAAGTATGCCTTCCCAATACTGTGCATCAGCCATATGTTTCATCACAACACGCATCTGTTCTGCCGCATGCTCAGTTTGTTTGATATATTTACGCACATCATTGTTACTGTTTAATTCCTTCTGTGTATCCGCCGGAATATTGACCAGATACAAGGAAATGTATATACGTGCCAATGCATTTATCACTTGTTGTTCCAATGTGATACGCTTCTGGATATCATTGACGATCAATGACGCAACGGACCGGAGCAGCGACAACGTATACGTGTTATTGTTCGGATTATCCACTCCGATAAATCCAATCATCTTTGTCTCTGAATATAGCGGTGCAACCATCAGACTGTCCACGCCCTGTATCTTAAGCAGCCTGTATTCCTCGGAAGTTTCATCCAGCTCTCCATCTCTGGAATTCAAATATACTTCTCCCTGCTCTTTAAATAAAGCAAGCCACCTGTCAATCGTGGATATCTCGATATCCTGCAGAATATCTTTCTCCGGTGTAATTCCATCCTTACAATATTCATATGTGTTATCCATATGAATTTCATCATCTGCAAACTCGAAAATATAAGCACGATCTGCATCATGAAATTCTGCAATAATCTCCAGCAGTTTCTGAATGGCATGATCCATATCACTGCCGGTACGAAGCGTATGAATACACTGCATCAAAGCTTCATCAAATTGTTCATGCTCCATTTTTTCATCCCCTTTTTATTTACAGTTTCAAATCCCTGTATGTGTTCACAAGCTCTGTAATCATATCTGCATTTCCGGATGTTGCTGCCTCCGAAAGTGCCTGTAAAAATTCAAAATTATCGCCATCATAGCCAAAGCTTTTCAAACGTTCGAGTTGGATCCGTACCTGTTCAAAATCACCAGACTTTGCGTGCTTTGCAATTTCATCAAGCGCAGCAATCGAAATTACAGTCAGATCCTCTGGCACCTCTTCCTGCACATTCATATCTGTGTCAGTCTCCTTCGTTTCCTCTTTGGAATTTTCCTGTGCCATCTTGGCTGCATATTCCTCATCCGTCATACCAGATACCTCATCAACAAACCGTTCATAATCCTCTAAGATTAAGAGCAGATACACAAGTTCATCTGTAAAACCTCGCAGGTTCTGGCGTAATTGATCCCGTTTTCCAACATTGATCGAGGTCTCCATCTTCGCCGCATATCTTGCAAGCTCATATGCACCAATGCTGTTTGACAATGTACGGATTGAGTGAATCTTCATCTTAAAGGATCGGATATCCCGCGTCGATTTATCTGCCAATGTATTGGCAATATCTTTATTCTGTGAATAAAACGCCTGAATCAGCTTGTTATAAACCTCAATGCTTCCTCCAATACGCTGAATTGCTTCCTCCACATCCAGTGTTTCCTGCAAACGAATCAGACCTTCCCTAAACCGGGAACCCTCGATCAAAAGCCGGATATCATCGGAACGCTCCTGTAATTTATTCTCCGGAAGACAATCCTTCAAGATTGCTGCTACCCGTCGAGGTTCAATCGGCTTTATCATACTGTCTGTAAATCCTGCCGAAATGTGACTGCCACGGTTTCCCTCGATAGCATCCGGATCCAGCGCGATAATCGGCAACATCGCATACTTGATATCATCCAATTCCCGAATTTCCTTCATTGCATCAATACCATTCATAATCGGCATTGATAAATCCATAAACACAACATCATACTCATGATTCAATACCATATCAATCGCACCAAGTCCCGATGTTGCAACATCCAGCTTCATATCAAACGATGTAAGCACCTTCCGACTGACTTCAATACTAACCTCGTCGTCATCCACCAGCAAGGCGGATACTTCCGGAAGCCAGAGCTTTTCTGCATCCTCCTTGGATACAGTATCTTCAATCTTCGATACAACCTGTCCACTGCTCAGTTTTACTGCCGGCTTCTGGTTTAATGATAACACAAATGTGGAACCAGCCCCATACACGCTTTCGACCGATAATTCCGCTTCCAGAATATCTGCATAGCCCTTGGCAATCGCAAGTCCTACGCCATGGCCCGGGTGGGTACTGTTTTTCATACTGTCTCCGCTTTCATACAGATCAAAAATATTATCCAGACGTTCTTCCTGAATACCAATTCCTGTATCTGCGATCGTAAATACAATGTTTAACATATCTTGATGCGGATGCTCCGTATATTCGTAGCTATCTACTGATAGGGTAATGCTTCCCTGCTTCGTGTAGCGAATTGCATTGTCCAATAGGCGTACAAGAATATTTCGTATCTTATCGACATCTCCGATCAGATTGTCTGTCACATTTTCTCCGAGCTCAACGAAGAATTTTACTGACTTATCCCGATCTGCCAATTCACACAATGCAAGCTCTGACATGTCTGCCACAAGATCCGAGATTGCATAATTACTTTCCTCCAGCTCAAAACGCCCGGATTCCAGCTTAGCAAGCAATATAATATCATCAACACTCGCTAAAATATCATTTCCAATGTCATAAATACCACGTATATCCTTTCGATATGGTGAATCCTTATCCACCATATGCAATAGTTCATCCGCTTTCGCCATCATCGCGTGGATTGGCGTTTTTATCTCATTGCTCATATTCGCGAGATAGTCATTTTTAGCTGTACTTGTCTTTACTGCCTCTTCATGTTCCTTGGACAACTGCTCCAACGCAGATGTCTTTGACTTCAACATTCGTCTGACACGGATCACCGTCAGAACCAGAAGCAGAAATATAACTACCAGACTAAGAATCAATATACTTCTCGCCATCAGGCTTTCGAACACGCTTTTTTCTTTTTCTATCACAAACGAAAGCGGTTCCTCACAGGCGGTCCCATCTCCATTGTAGGCACTCACTGTAAATGTGTAGACACCACCATCCAGATTCGTGTAAACCGCCTGCAGCACATCATCTCCATGCAATTCTGTCGGCTTGGACTCAAAACCATCCAGCATATACTGCACTTTAATATCGCCGCGGTTCACATACGAAAATACTGCAAAATCAATCGTAATTTTGGACGCATCATTTTTTATAACCAGACCATCATTCAAATCATCGAATTCATAAGAGGTTCCATCGATATCAATCCGCGTAACCTTAATGATCGGCTGTACCTCGTTATACCATATATGTTCCGTATCTAAAACCGATATTCCCTCATTACAACAGATATACAGTTTTCCCTTTGTATCCATACAGGAATTTCCGTTTGTATTGATTGTCTTCGTCAACCCATCCCCGGTTGCAAAATATCTTCCCGAAATTCCGTTGCTTCCGAGCAATTCATCCTCTGATGTCCGAAGCACGCCCATCGAACCAACCAGCCAGACAGAGCCTCGTGCTATCACAATATCATAAACACTGT
Source organism: Wujia sp. (assembly GCF_056872695.1). NCBI lineage: Bacteria > Bacillati > Bacillota > Clostridia > Lachnospirales > Lachnospiraceae > Wujia > Wujia sp. Next base: position 64,388 of record NZ_DBMFCD010000014.1, read on the forward strand.
TTGAGTATTCTACATTGCTGATCATACGAAATGCTTCATTATAGAAGCAAGCACCACTGTCCGTTCCAATCCAGATACCCTGTTCTCCCTGTGCAAAGCATGATACCACATCCGAATTCAATCCATCTTCGGTACTGTAATGCTGCAAAGTATCCTTACCTGCCTCTATCACATAGATTCCTTCACCATCTGTACCAGCCAGAATATCTCCTTCGTCTGTTTCAAACAGTGCAAGGATATTTACCTCAGCAAGCTCTACCCCACTGTGATACACAGTATCTATGTGCCCATTCTGATCCAGAATCGCAATACCTTCCGTAGTCGCAACCGCGAGATTTCCATTGCTCAATGGAAGGGTACAATTTACTGACATACCCGGCAGTCCATCTGACCGGCCATATACCGTGATCGTACCATCCGATGCATATTTTACAACCCCATATTTTCGATTCGTGGAAATCCACAAGGTTCCACGTTTGTCCGAAATTATATGCCGTACACTGACGTTTTTCAGAAGCTCTGTGAGATCATTGACTTCCTGTTCTTCCTTTGCATTATAAATATACAGCCCATCATCCGTTGCAATATATTTCTTTCCACCATACTCATATACTGCATTTACCATACTTTCTGTCATTCCGACAGCTGTATTGTAATCAGTGAATTTGCTTTTCGTAAGCAGCAACAATCCTACTCGGGAAGACGCAATCCAGTAATTACCCTCATAATCCTGAATCATATCTGAGATGTACGTATCAATCTGACTGTCACTGATACGGACAAAATTCCATTGTTTATCAAAATAGCCATATCCGTTATCGGCACAGACCCACAATCTGCCATCTGCATCCTGCATGAAATTGTTGATTCCTTCCACGCCCGCAGATAATGTACGTTTACTTGTTGCACTCCGATACGCGCGTATATCCCTGCCATTACTTCCTACATAGACATAGCCCTGACAAGCCTTGATTGTATTCCACTCTTCCCCGGATTCCCCCTGTTCCTTTATCACATGTGACACACCATCTTGATTGAATACATAAATGATTCCATCTCCATCCAGTGCCCATATCTCATCTTCTTTTGCTGTCATACCTCGTAACTCGATATTTGCAATCGCAGGATCATCATATGCAGCAAGCGCATAGGAAGAAGTATCCGAACGTGTTTCCTTATCCGCCTCTGTAATAACGAAAAGCCCGCTTACACATGCAACATAAATTGTTCCATCCTCACCCTCCACAATCGATAAAATTGTTTTGTTTCCATTGTAATACTCTTCCTGCAAATGATGTGTCTGGCCATCCTCGATATAAAACAGTCCATAATTATCAGTTCCGATCCACATCCGTCCATTCTGATCCTGAACAATACAGTTAATGGAATATAAATCCGTACGCTCTGTATCCCACAGATCAATACTCTGGAACCCAGAACCATTCGTACGGTAAAGTCCGCCATCGGTACCCGCCCAAATATAGCCAGATGAGGACTGATACAAGCAGTTCACTTCGTTACTGCCTATGCCTGATTTCTGATTATAAACCGACTGCATGTATCCCGCCAGAAAAGAATCCTTTGCACAGACCTTCAAAACAGGATTGCAAAAAGAAAGCAGCAGAAAAAGACATACCAAAAGGAATGCCATAATTTCTGCTGCCAATTTATGATTGTTCCATCTTTTCTTTATCATATTGGTATCAATCTTTATCTTTCATTTTATGCTTCTTTTAAAAATACTTTATAGCACTTATATGCTTCGTAGATATCTGCCTTGGATGTGATTTCCCAAGGTGCATGCATATTCAGGACAGCCACACCACAGTCGATGACTTCCATGCCATACAATGACAGAATATAAGCAATCGTTCCGCCACCGCCGACATCAACCTTTCCAAGTTCTGCCATCTGGAAGCACACCTCATTTTTATCCATCATCTTACGAATACGTGCGATATATTCTGCATTTGCATCATTGCTTCCAGATTTTCCTCTGGAGCCGGTAAACTTGCTGAATACAACACCACGGCCAAAATAAGATGCATTATTCTTTTCAAATGCACTTGCAAACAACGGATCATATGCTGCATTTACATCGGAAGAAAGCATGCTGGAGTTTGCCAGACATCTGCGCAGCGATAACTCACTAAACTCTCCCATTGCATCCATCAGCTCTGCCACAGAATTCTCAAAGAACCGAGACTGCATACCTGTCGCACCAACACTTCCAATCTCCTCTTTATCTGTAAGCAGACAACAAGTTGTCTTTTCTACCTCATCCACTTCAAGCATGGCTGCCAGGGATGTATATGCGCACACGCGATCATCTTGTCCATAAGACATGACCATACTGTGATCCAGACCCGCCTCACGCGCATGTCCGGCTGGAACAACCTCGATCTCCGCAGACATGAAGTCCTCTTCTGTCATATCATACTTTTCTTTCAGGATTTCAAGGATACCTTCTTTCACAGCATCCTTCTCCTTTCCTTCCAAAGGCTTACTGCCGACAAGGACATCCAGATTTTCTCCCTCGATTACCTTGTTTGCCTTTTTCTCCATCTGCTCGCCAGCAAGATGAATCAACAGATCAGTCACACAGAATACCGGATCACTCTTGTCCTCACCGACGTTGACCGTAATCACCGTTCCATCTTTTTTTACTACAACACCATGCAAAGCAAGCGGCAATGTTACCCACTGATACTTCTTGATACCACCATAGTAATGTGTATCAAGATATGCGAACTCTTCACTCTCATACAACGGATTCTGCTTGACATCCATACGAGGTGAATCAATATGTGCGCCTAAGATGTTCATTCCCTTTTCAAGCTTCTTCTTTCCGATCTGGAACAGAGCAACTGTCTTATCCATGCAGACACTATATACCTTGTCACCTGCCTTGAGCGACTTCTTATCCTTTGTGATATCAGCCAGATTCACATAGCCTTTTTCTTCTGCCTGCTTTACAATCTGCTTTACACACTCACGTTCCGTCTTTCCTTTATCCAGAAACTTCAGATAGTTCTTACAAAGCTTCTCCAACTCGTCTAACTGCTTTTTATTGTACGTTGTCCATGCATTTTTACGTCTCATTGTCATAGCCTCCTGTCAAAAACACTTTACCTTCATTATACCAACTTTGATACAACCTTATGTAAAATTGCAAATGCTTCATCACATTCCTTCTCTGTAATATCAAGTGGAGGAACCAGACGGATCACATTCGGTCTGACTGCTGTGATAAGCAAGCCTTCATCGGCAGACTGATACTTCACGTCAGTCGCAATATCTTTGTTGAACTCTACACCGATCATAAGTCCACGTCCACGTACCTCTTTCACACATGGAAGCTTCAACAGTTCCTCCCGGAAATACGTTCCAATCTTTTCTGCATTTTCAGGAAGCTTCTGATCCATGATCTCTCCGATCTGTGCATAGCTTGCAGCACATGCAACCGGATTTCCGGCATAGGTGCTTCCATGTGCACCCGGTCCAAATGTAAGTGCAAGCTTTGCGCTTGTACACATCGCGCCAATCGGCATTCCACCACCCATCGCTTTCGCCATGCTGACGCAATCCGGTTTTACACCATATCCCATAAATGCCATCAGACTTCCGGTTCTTCCCCAGCCAGTCTGTACCTCATCAAATAACAACAGCATATTACGCTCATCACACAATTTGCGCAAGCCCTGCAAGAACTCTTTCGTTGCCGGAATCACGCCGCCTTCTCCCTGCACAGGCTCAACCATGATTGCAATTGTATCCTCGGTACACGCATCCGCAAACGACTGTACATTATTAAACTCTGCATAAGAAAATCCCGGAATCATCGGATCGTAGTTTCTCTGGATTGCTGTTCCTGGCTGTCCGGTTGCTGCAAGAGTGGCAAGTGTCCGTCCATGAAAGCTGTTCTCCGCCGTTACAATATGATAACGGTTTGGTCCAAAATTATCTTTTCCGTATTTTCTGGCAAGCTTGATCATAACCTCATTTGCCTCTGCACCGGAATTCTGGAAATAAATCTTCTCCATCCCAATTGCATCACAAATGCGCTGTGCCAGCATAGCCATTGGGATCGTATAACAATAATTCGATGCATGCATCATCTGATGTGCCTGCTCTGTGATTGCTTCTACTACCTTCTTATTACAATGTCCGGCTGAGTTAACTGCGATGCCTGCCATAAAGTCAAGATATCGTTTGCCCGTCTCATCAATTACATAATCATCCTCGCCCTTTTCTGCGATGAAATCAAAACGTTGAAATGTCTCATAGAAATATTTATTATACATTTCTTTGATTTCTTCTTTTGTCTTTCCGGTACTCTTCAAGTCCATTTCTCTCACCTCATATGCTATAAATTTCAGATGCCGGCAGGAAACCTGCCGGCATAATTTTACTTATTTAGTTCCGTATATCTGACTTGCAACCAGACTATCCAGTATTCCAACTAACTGTCCAATTTCCGGCTTACTAATCTGTGCATCCGCACCAAGCAGATCGCCCTTACGCTTCATATCCTCATTGATCAAAGATGAGAATATCACAATCGGAATCTGCTTCAAGCCTTCTGTCTCACGGATCTTCTTAATCAGATGATGTCCATCCATCTGTGGCATTTCAATATCCGTGATCAGACACTTCGCACCATATTCCACACCATTATTCTTCTTCAGTTCACACAGATAATCCCATGCTTCCTGTCCATTATTCTTGATTGTAAGCTTCGTATAACCTGCTCTGTGCAATGCATCCTCAATCAGCTTACAGAGCATCATGGAATCCTCTGCAATCAGGATCGGAATACTGTTACGCTCACGGTCTTCCAGCTCTGTCACCTGTGAAATCTTCAAACTTGTCTCCGGACAGATACCTTCCACAATACGTTCAAAATCAAGGATGATCAACAGATTGTCTTCATTCTTGATAATACCGGTTGCAATTCCGGTTCCAGGGCCACTGACCGTTGCATCCGGCTTTACAACATCCTTCCATGATACACGATTGATACCAAGCACAGACTGTACATCAAATGCAATATTCAGGTTATTAAAATTCGTCACGATCAAGAAATTATTCTGTTTGTCCGGATTTGGAAATCCCAATGTCTGGAACAAATCAATCACTGTAATAATATCCCCACGTGGCATAAAAATACCTTCGATGCATGGATGCGAATTTGGAACCGGTGTAATCTCCTGATATGGAAGAATTTCCCGTACCTTCTCCACATTGATTCCATAATGATTTCCGTTTATGATGAACTCAAGTACCTCAAGTTCGTTTGTACCGCTCTCCAATAAAATATTTGAATCCATATGTACCCTCCTTTATGCAAGCCCTCTATACTAAAACTGTGCAAAATCATTCTTAATCATTCTTACTGTTCAAGCTGCAAGACAGCACTTGTTCCACCGTATTTCACCTGTAATTTCAAGTCCGTCCATTTATTTGCCACAGAATCGGAAACCGTATACAAAAGCACGGCTTCTTCCCGGCTGCTCGCCTGAATCGTCTTGTCATAGGTATACAGATCATCCGCTAAAATCGTCAGCATCTGTTTGGTTGTCCGACTGTTATCAACAACAATATTATAATTGACATCCTTATCATACAGATCAACTGCCTGATCCTCGTTTGTCTTATTCTCTACCTCAAACTTCAGAACTAACAGCTTGTAGCCTTCCGGTGCCTGTACCTCGATATACATACCGTCCTGATCATACGATGGATAACTATCCACCACCATGTAATATGCATATCGCACAGAGATACGGTTCTCACCAACGAATGCAGCGATATCAAAATCCGGATCCACAGTTGCTCCGATATCTTCTTTCACCGTCTCATCTGTACTTGGCTGTACCTGTGTTGTCGGTCCATCCACAGAAACATCCTGCTCCGTCGTTACAGCTTCCGTTGTAGTTTCAGCTTCCGTCGTTGTCTCTGTCGTTGCGTCCGTTTCTGTCATAGTCTCTGTCGTTTCCTCCAGCTCATCCGGATTGTAACGCATATCATAATTCCGATCATATTTCAGCAAAAGCTCTGCGGCATATTCTGCAATCAGATGATTTTCCTCATCCGTCAAATCAATCACCTGTCCACATCCGGTTGTCACAAATACACCGCATGCGATCAGTGCTGCCAGCAGCCGCCGTTTCCATATTTTTTTATTTGCATGTGTTGCTTTCTGTTTTTTACTCATACTCTGTTTTCTCATGTTATATGCATTACCTGTTTCTTTACCCACAAGGATAAAATAATTTTACCACTTATTTCATTCATCGGCAAGCACATTAGCATCCAAATCAAAGTAAAACATCACACCATCTGCTACATTTTCCACACCATAGTTCTTTCCGTGCGCTTCCATTGTAGCTGCGACGATAGAAAGACCAATTCCATTACCGCCATATTCTCTCGTCCGTGCCTTATCCGCCTTATAGAATTTCTCAAAAACACGGTCAATATCCTCTTGCGCAATCCAATCACCCTGATTATAGACACAGACACGTACATCATTTCCCATTGGTTTAAATGAAATGCGGATCACACCATCTTTTCTTACATAATGAATGGCATTTGTCAGATAATTTGTAAAGACCTCTTCAATCATATACTCATCTGCCCACACATACACTGGCGGTTCTTCTTCAAAGATAATCTCTGCACCTTTCTCTTCTGCCAGAATCTTCGTTGAAGCCAGAATTGAATTGACAAAACCAACCAGTTCAAACCGTTCAATATTAAGCTTCGTATCGCCAAACTCAATCTCATTCAACGTGAGCAGACGTTTTACCATCGTGTTCATCTTATGTGACTCATCAATGATAACATCTGTATAGAAATCACGACTTTCTTTATCTTCGCACATATCATCCTTCAAGCCCTCTGCATATCCCTGAATCAATGCAATCGGTGTTTTCAACTCATGAGATACATGTGACAAAAATTCCTTTCGCATATCATCCATTTTCCGGCGTTCTGCGATATCCCGCTGCAATTCGATATTTGCTGCTTTCAGTTCCGAGATCGTCCGCTCCAGCTTTTCAGACATCTCATTCATGCTGTTTCCAAGTTCTCCGATTTCATCATTGCTTGTAACCGGAATTTTTACATCAAAATCAAGCTCACTCATCCTCTTTGCAGCCTTGGACATCCGTTTGATCGGAGCTGCAAAAATATTACTGAACAACAGCATAAATGCTGTTCCAAACACCATAAGTCCGATACAGATATAGACAAACAGATGTGTCATGACCTGCATGACCGACTCAACACGCGCAATCGGTGTCCGAAGCAATATCTCGTATCCATTGTCCAGCCTTCCAATCAAATCATAATAATCTGCATTTGTTACTGTATCATGGTTTCTCCGGATGATATATTCACCCTTATCAAACTGGCTCTCGCTGTCCTCACTTCGGATACTGCTCAAAAGGCTCCGCATGCCTTCCATCATCTGACCTTCATCGTTAATAGACGTATATAATTTCCCGTTGTTTGAATCCACGATCATGACAACTGCATCCTGTGGGTTTTTGATCTGCCCAAACAAGTCGCCATTGTCAAACGCATCTTCACTTTGATCCTGAAACAGTTCGTTACAGGAATTATAGGTTGCAATCAGGTTGTTCTTTATGCTGTAGCGGAAAACACCGCCAAGTACATAACTGCAAAGCAGCCAGGATGCTGCAATTATAAATACAGAGAAAAAAACAACCATCATGGATATCTTGACACGAATTGAATTACGTGCCTTAGCCTTCGAACTTATAACCCATACCCCAAATCGTCTTGATGTAGTCACCCTTGCTTCCAAGCTTACTCCGAAGCTTCTTTACATGGGTATCAATTGTCCTGGCATCTCCAAAATAATCATAATTCCAGACATTGTTCAGAATTTTCTCTCTGGACAATGCCACACCACGATTCTGTAAGAAATAATTTAACAATTCAAATTCCTTATAGGACAGCTCAATCGGTGTCCCATCTACCTTTACCTGATGGGCAGCAATATCCATCTCGATTCCATCCACTGTAATTACATTTGCTTCCGCATCTGTCTGTGTTCTGCGAAGCACAGCTTCCACTCTTGCCACCAGAATCCGCGGAGAAAACGGTTTTGTTATATATTCATCAATTCCAAGATCGAACCCCCGCAATTCATCCTTTTCATCACTTTTGGCCGTCAGCATGATGATTGGTACATCAGACATTTTCCGTACTTCCTCTGCCACTCCGTATCCATCCAACTTTGGCATCATCACATCCAGAATGATCAATGAGATGTCCTTATCTGACATAAAAACATCGACCGCTTCTTCCCCGTCTGCAGCCTCCACAACGGAATACCCGTCCTTCACAAGGAAGTCACGTACCAGCTTTCGCATACGGCTCTCATCATCCACGACCAGCACTTTTAAATCATTCATCCCAGTTCCTCCTAACTATCATCTTCTATCATTGATTGTATCCGATTATAGCATTTATTTTTGTCAATTTTGTGTCTTGGTTTCATTCATTTTTTCTGCCTGCTCACCAAGTTCTTTTTCCCACTCCTGTAGTTCCTTCTCCCGTACGTCCAGCTGTTCTTCCCAATACGAATATTTATCCTGTATTTTCTGCTCTGCATGAAAGTATCCAACATTTTTATTTGTCACTGTAATAAATAGCATTCCAATTACCACAGCTGCAAGTGCAACAACCGCAATTGTCAGACGAATGCGGATCAGATTCAACCGTTCCACTTCCTGTTCTGTCTGTTCCTGCTTTTCACAGAGTGCATCATATTTTCTGCGCAAATGTGCCTCTGCATGCTCTTCAGATACTTTTTTATTTGCCGGTGATTTCGGTGTTGTATAAATATCTATCTGGTATCCGTTTTTTACAAGATACTCTCTTAGCTCTGCCAGAAAACCAAACCCCACATCCGTTCGAAAATAACTTTTCTCTGTCAGCTTCTGATACAGATGATACAACCCGGCAACATCCTCCGGATTCATGCTTTTTTTCAGCTGTGTGATATATGCCTGTTCCTTTTTTTCACGTTCTGTCTGTTCCATAAGCATTTTCCTCGTCGCCATAGCAGAGACAAGTTGCGCTCTGCGCATCTTGCCCTGATTAGCGGTCGTCAAGTGCACTGCATAAATGCGTGCATTTTCCTCGTCGCCATAACAAAAAGCTGCCGGATATTTCACCGACAGCTTTCTTACCATTACTGATTTACTACAATTCCCTGCTCATTCGCAATCGTCTGAAGTTTTGTCTGGTAGTCTCTCCGAAGTGTAGCCGCCTCTGCAATCAAACTGTCTGCCTGTGTCAGATAATCTGCATTTTCTCCGTCAATTGCTGACACAACCATCTTCATTGCCTCACATTCTTTCTGCACACTCTGCAGATAAGAATCCTTCAATGCCTTAACCTCATCTGTTGCAACTTCAATATTCGAAATCGTTGTAATACAATTTTCCATTTCCGGAATAGCCGTATCCTGCAAAGAAGTTTTAAACGTATCCAAATCCTGACTACCGGTATCTGCAAAATAAGCATTGTAGATTGCAATCGCATTGTCATGATCTGCTTTTGCTGTTGGAAGTTCTACATTCACAAACTCCACAACATCATCTTTTACAGATACGCCTGTGTCTTCCTCTGCTTTCTTGCCGCAGCCAGCTAAAAGACCCGCAAATGCAAGTGTAAGCACTGCCATATACACTTTTTTCTTCATAACTTCTCTCCCGTTTCTTCTTTTGATAATCAAAATTATATACTATATCGCCGCACAAAACAAGCGATAGTTATTCATTTGCCTGCATTTTTGCACGTTGCTCCCGACGGATCCGCTTTCGCTCTTTCTCTTCCTTTTTCCGCCTGCGTTTTTCCAACTCTTCCCGGTGTGCCTCCACATAGGCTTCATACAGATCCGGACGACGTTCCTGCGTCCGCTGCATGGACTGCTCATACCGCCACTCTTCGATGTTCTTATGATGTCCGGAAAGCAGCACCTCCGGCACCTTCTTTCCCATAAATTCTTCCGGGCGGGTATACTGCGGATATTCAAGCAAGCCATCATAGAAGCTTTCATACACAGCACTTTCATCGCTTCCAAGCACACCTGGCACAAGACGGCTTGTCGCATCTACGATCATCATTGCCGGAAGCTCTCCACCAGTCAGCACGAAATCACCGATGGAGACATAATCTGTCACGATCATTTCCAGCACGCGTTCATCAATGCCCTCATAATGTCCACACAGAAGTACAAGATCATCTTCCTTCGCATACTCCTCTGCCATGCACTGTTTAAAAGGCTGTCCCTGCGGTGTCATGTAAAGCACGCGCACTTTTTTGTCCTGCGTTTTTGTTCCTTCCTTTTCCCTGCGTGCTGCAATCTGTGCAAGCACATGCTGATACGCATCATACACCGGTCCCGGCTGCATCAGCATGCCGGCACCGCCACCATACGTATAATCATCCACATGTCCGTACCGGTTACCTGCGAAATCACGAATATTTACAGCATTTACTCCGATCAGCCCTTTTTCGATTGCCTTTCCGGTAATACTCTCGTTTAAACCTCCAAGCACCATCTCCGGAAATAATGTCATAATATGAAAATTCATATCCGCCTCCGATATAGTTAATCCAGCAAACCATTCATCATATGAACGACTACTTTCTTTTCTTCCGCATTGATATCCAATACACAGTCTTTGATGACCGGAAGCAGTACTTCCTTGCCATTCTCCATCTTCACAACGAATACATCATTGGCTCCTGTCTGCATAACATCCACAAGAGTTCCAAGCTTATTTCCGTTATCCTCGAATACTTCCGAGTCAATCACATCCGCAATAAAAAACTCGTCCTCTTCGAGCGGGACTGCATCTTCTCTTGTTACATACAGCTCACAGCCCTTATATTTTTCTATCTCGTTTATATCATTAAATTCCGAAAAAGAAAGAATCACCATGTTCTTAAAGAACTTACATGATTTTTTCTCTACTGGTACATCGCCACTTTTTGTACGAATCACGCACTTTTTCAATTTCTTGAACCGTGCCGGATCGTCTGTCGTCGGGAATACCTTGACCTCGCCCTTTAATCCATGTGTCGATGTGATCACGCCAATTCGAAACATATCTTCGTTCATAAATTCCTCCGATAAATCATAACTACCGGCTTAGCCGGTAGTTTGTCCTGCGGCTATAAGCCGCTGTTACCTGCTTGCCTCTAAAGAGGCTCTGAAGAATCCGCCTTCCGCACTA
>NZ_DBMFCD010000015.1:0-50465 GCF_056872695.1 Wujia sp.
GAACCTACACTTTATATTATCATGGAGGTTTCTTTACTTGAAGCTAAAGCTCACTGGGAACCACCTGCATAGCAGGTGGTTTATTTTTCTGTCTATACAAGAAAATGCCGGGATGTCTGTCCCGGCATTTCGTGTTACTTTGTTTAGTTTTTACTGCTTGTATCTGCGTTGCCTGCAGCAGATGTTTCATCTGCTAGATCCTTATCCTTTCTGTGATCGACCCAGAAGCCCCAGACTCCGGCGAGAATTGCAATTGCAGCCATAATACCAACAAGAATATTCATAAACATAGATTAAGTCCTCCATTTTTCAATTTTTAAGTACGCAAAGAAAACTATGTGCATCCATAGTCCCACGTTTAGTCTTGATTAAACTGAAAAATGGTTGGATTTTTTTCCGTCCTGTGCATGGATATAGCATAGGATCTTCTGTTGACTGATAATTGTTTTCGACAGAATCGGTTCTGAAAAGATAGAATAGCGGAAGGAAGAAAGCTCCCGTGTATCTGGCAGTGCTGCGATAAACCGGACAGATGTTTCTGCCTGTGCAGGTCCCTGTTTTACTTCTTTTATATAAGAGGTTCTCGAAGCAAGGAGAAGCTCGCTTGTATTGATCTGTGTATTCGCAGAGATTGGAAGCTCGACACCGCTGACCGTCGACTGGGCGGTAGGCTTTGCCGCATCAAAAAAAGCATCTGCTTCCGTCTGGTTAAAGTACAGACCAGAGAACAGAATTATGATGGAAATAATGAAATTAAGCAATCTGCGATATGATTTTTGACAATTCATATAAGTCCCATCCTATCTTACAAATACATCCAATAATTCTGTAGTTCATCATAGCAGATATGTGATAAAATGTGAAGTAGGTAATTGCAGTTGACAGAGGGGAAAATAAATATGGTAAATTATTTTAACAAAAGTAAAAGTCAGAAAAAAATCGTTGTTGCGATGGATTCGTTCAAGGGAAGCCTTACTTCGCTGGAAGCAGGAAATGCAGTCAGAGACGGAATCTTAGAGAAGTACCTGGACTTTGATGTGCAGATCTTTCCGGTTGCAGATGGCGGCGAAGGCACGGTGGAAGCACTTACCTTCGCAAAGGAGCATGTGCAGGCAAGGACAATCTCTGTGACCGGACCGGTTGGAACGGAAGTCCAGGCATGGTACACAATCTATGGACAGGCAGGAGAAAGGACTGCAGTTTTGGAGATGGCGCAGGCAGCCGGATTACCGCTTGTTCCGGAAGAAAAAAGAAATCCGATGCATACAACGACCTATGGAGTTGGCGAGATGATTCGCGATGCCATTACATGTGGCTGTCGGAAATTTATCCTTGGAATTGGTGGAAGTGCAACAAATGATGCAGGAATCGGAATGCTGCAGGCACTTGGATTTCATTTCATGGACGAAGAGGGAAGAGAAGTCGGTTATGGCGCGGAAGGGCTGGCACACGTTCGGGCAATTACAACAGAGGATGTAATGCCGGAGCTTGCTTCGTGTACGTTCCGGATTGCATGCGATGTGACGAATCCACTGGTCGGTGCGCAGGGGTGCAGTGCCGTCTTTGCCCCACAAAAGGGTGCGGATGCGAAGATGGTACAGGAGATGGATGCGGCGATGAACCGATATGCTGATATTGTGGAAGATATGTACCGGAAAAATCCTACTCTGATGGAAAATCAGCAGACCGGTTATGATGAAGCAGGCAAGAATGTTGATAAAAACGACAGGCAGAGTCACGACAAAAAACGCATGACGCCCGGTGCAGGTGCGGCTGGAGGTCTAGGCTATGCGTGTCTGATGTTCTTACATGCAGTCTTAAAGCCGGGCATTGACATCGTATTAGATGAGATACAGATTGCGCAGGCAATCAAAAACGCAGACGCGGTTATCACCGGAGAGGGAAAATTAGACGCGCAGACGTTGATGGGGAAGACACCGATTGGCGTAGCGCGGATAGCGAAGTCGTATAAAGTGCCCGTCTATGCATTTGCAGGATGTTTCGGTGCAGATGTACAAGCGTGTATCGACAGTGGTGTATTTGCCGAGTGCTATGCGGCAAGCGCTGCCTGCACAGAGGAAGAAAAGCGGCTTGCAATGGAGAAAACGCGGGCATATGCGAATCTTAGAAATTGCGTGAGAAATAATCTGACAGGATTATAGAATCTGTAGGAAATCATTGTATTCTTATATTGCATTTGCTAAAATGAACTTGTGCATTTTTTGCACAAGTTTCTTTATGTGGGAATATCAGTCTGTGCAAATTATGCACAAACTGGATAGTGATAAAAAGCGAGAAAGGTACAAGGGCAGGGGTTATGAACATATGGACGATACTTGGAATCGGGCAGACAGACGATAAAGATGCAATCAAGCAGGCGTATCGCGAACGGTTAAAATCTGTAAATCCGGAGGAGGATGCAGATGGTTTTATGGAGCTTCGGAATGCCTACGAGGAGGCGATTGCAAGCTGTGACAGGCAGGAGGCGCTGCCGGATGATAGGGATGACGAAGATTCAGAAGGCTTACAGCCGCCACGGACGGAGCTTACCGATAAATTAGAACAACTATACAATGATTATTCGAACCGAATCCGTGTGGATGCGTGGCGAGAGCTGTTTCGTGAGGATGCATTTGTATCGCTTGACACAGAGGCAGAAGCATTAGAGGAGCTGCTTGTATTCATAATGGGTCATTACCGGATGCCGGATGCGGTGTTTCGTGAGATTGTGGACCGGTTTGATATCGCCCTGCGTAAAGATGATTTGCTGGTTAAATTTCCGGAGGATTACATTTCTTATATTCTTGGGATGGCGGCGCGGAAGCAGGACAGCTTTGCTTATGAATATCTGACCGGAGATTATACATATGCCGATGACTATATTGAGCAGTATATGAAGATTGAACGGATGGACAAGCAGGATGAGCCGACACCGGAGAACCGGGCGGCGCTCCACAAGGAATTAGAACGACTGAAAAGATTGCCGCTTACACATCCACATGGCGATGTGCTGGAGATCTATGTGCAGATGAAGGATACGCGTTTGCAGGAAAAGGATGCGGAACAGCCACTTCCAAGAGCGGAAGCGGAGGCTGTATATGAGGCGCTTTTAAGCAGGATCAATGCGAACCTTGAGCGATACCCAAAGGACGAGATGACGCAGTTTATCAAGAGCGAGATGTTGTACCGTCTGGAACGATATGAGGAGGCGAAGCAGACCGCAGAAGAGATTCTTGCGGAGAATCCGGATTATGAAGACGCACAGTATTGCTTAGGGGATATATATTATGCGATGGGGGATCTGGAGAAGGCAAAGGATATCTTCGAGGAGCTGATGCATAACAATTATGGGGATATGGCGTACCTTACCCGGCTGCAGCAGGTAAATGAAGCAATCATTGACAAATGGAAGCAGGATGTGGACAAGCATCCGGAAGATCATCAGAAAAAGTTAGATCTGGCATGGTGCTATTATCAGAATCAGCGGGAGCCGGAAGCGTTGGAGGTGTTCGATACATTTGAACCGGAGGGCGATGAGATCTTCTTCTATTGTAATGCGAAGGGCAGATGTTATCTGGCAACCGGACAGACGGAGAAGGCACTGCCATTGTTCTTAAAATGGAAGAAGGCAATTGAGGATATACAGCCGGAAGAAGGCGGCTATACAGAGGAACAGAACAAGCGCAGAAAGCGGTATCCGTATGCACATACACTGATCGCAAGCTGTTACTATAACCTGAAAGAGTACGAGAAAGCGAAGGAATATATACAGCTTCCGGTCGAGACGGAGCATGAGGAGCAGATCACCGGACTCATCCTGAATCTTCGGATTCTCTATGAACTGCAGGAGTATGGCAACTGTATGAAGGCGTGCGATGAGATGTTAGAGCATATTGATTATGAATCTATGGTCTATGAGGATGAATACTGGGCGCATTGCTACCGGGCAAAATGCTGTTATATGTTAGATTATCTGCAGGAATGCATCTATTCGGCGGAGAAGGCGATACGGATCTATCCATATGGTGTGGAGCCGTACATACAGGAGATACTGACCTTCCAGCAGGCAGAACAGTATGAGGATGCCGAAAATGTAATGGCACAGTACCGGGAGTTCCGTCCGGAGAGCGATGCGATGGATTATTATGAGGCATTAAGCCTTCGTGCACAGGAAAAATCAGAGGAAGCGTTGAAGCTTTTGGAGAAGGTGGAAGCAAATTACAAGGCGGATGAATCCGATCTGCCGAATTATGAAGATCTGTTGTTAGAGCTGGCAGATCTCTATGATGAAGCAAACCGAAATGAGGAGTCCATTGCGGTATATAAGAAGGTTGCGTCTATCAATCCGAAAAATCCAGATGTGTTTGGATATCTGGGATATATGTATCGGAAGGTTCGTGAGACGGAGCTTGCAATCAAGGCATATGAGGATCAGATTAAGGTACGGCCACATGCGGCATATTATACGAATCTAGGATTTATCTACTGGGAGCGGCGGGATTACGGGAATGCGTTAGAAAATTTCAATCAGGCACTGGCAATCGCACCGGAGCAATCAGACCGGGATATACAGAGGAAAACAGAGGTCATCCGCTTCAAATCCCGTGTTCTGCTCTGCCTGAACCGGATTACAGAAGGGTGCCAGATTCTGATGGATGCAATTCAAAAATACGGAGATGATATGGATCCGCAGCTTCGTATCGAGGCAGGTCTCGCACTCACGCGAGCAGACCGCTATCCGGAGGCAGAGCAGCTGCTGGAAAGCTATGCGGAGGAAGGCACGGATGAAAACCTGCGGTTTGACTGCGCGAGTCTTCTGATGGAGCTTGCCGGGGAA
Source organism: Wujia sp. (assembly GCF_056872695.1). Taxonomy (NCBI): domain Bacteria; kingdom Bacillati; phylum Bacillota; class Clostridia; order Lachnospirales; family Lachnospiraceae; genus Wujia; species Wujia sp. Next base: position 4,838 of record NZ_DBMFCD010000015.1, read on the forward strand.
GAGGACGATACTCTGATGATGGATCAGATGTATCAGCTCGGTATAAAGTTAAAGCCGGATAATACGAGCATCTACAGCAAGTACGGCAGAGTGCTTATCATGAGTGGCAGATATGCGGAAGCGGTTGATGCATACAAAAAGGCGGTTAACTTAAATAAAACCATCAATTATTATGGGGAGCTGCTGGAAGCACTCTATCTGCAGGATGGGGAGATTAAGTCTGAGTATGCAGAGTATTTAAGTAAGGCAGTGATACCGGAGGAAGACCGGAAGGCACCGCGCGATTATATCAAGCTTGCAAGATACTGTCGGGTGATTGGTGATTATGCAGATGCAGAGAAATATTTGAAACAGGCAGTTACGATGAAGCTTTGTTCAAGCTGTGGGTATCATGGCTGTGAGGAGGGCTATTATGAGCTTGGAATCCTGTATGAGGTAATGGGCGAGCGGGAGAAGGCTATTGAAGCCTATGAGAAGGCAATCGAGGCACATGGACACTGTTATGTCTATGAGAAACGGCTGCAGGATCTGCTTAAAAATAGTTAAAAGATAGGAATAGCATAGTTTAAATATATCACGCACATGAAATTTGTACTTGTACATTTTGTGTGCGTGTGTTATTATTGCGACGAATTGAATTCATAATATACGGTGCCGTGGAGCTTTTTTGTTTTTGAAAAGCAGACATGTGTTAAAAGGGAAGCAGGTGGAAGTCCTGCACGATCTCGTCACTGTAAGCCGGGAGTATACATTTGATATCGGAAGATAACCACTGGCCGCAAGGCTGGGAAGGGGAATGTGTATGAGGATCGGTAAGTCAGGAAACCTGCCGTGTATTGGTACAGGAAGGATTTCCAGATCACGAGTAATTGGTCGTACCGTTGTAGATTAAGTTCTATGGCCCGTTACTCCGTCAGTTTGTGATTTCGCTGGCGGCTTTTTTTCTGTGCGTCTGAATCGATTCTTAACAAGTGTCTGGATAAAAAACAAAAGGAAAGAGGTACAGAAAATGAAGAAATCGAAATTAAGCGTAGCATTCCTTACAGCATGTATGGCAGCAACTCTGCTTGCAGGATGTGGAGACAAGAAGACAGAGACAACAGAGGCAACGACGGAAGCAACCACAGAGGCAGCTACAGAAGCTGCAACGACAACGGAAGCAACGGTTGCAGATGCAACTGCATCTGAGGCAGAGGACGATGAGAATTATGAGACAGGAGATGCATCATTGGATAATGTTCGTAATCAGGATGAAATCGGCGACAACGAACTGCTTGTTGTAAGCTTTGGTACAAGCTTTAACGACAGCCGTCGTCTGACGATCGGTGCAATCGAGGGTAAGCTTGATGAAGAATTCGGTAAAGATTATTCCGTCAGAAGAGGCTTTACAAGCCAGATCATCATTGATCATGTAAAGAGCAGAGATGGAATTGCCATTGATAATATGACAGAAGCGCTCGACCGCGCGGTGGATAACGGAGTCAAGAATCTTGTAATCCAGCCGACACATCTGATGAATGGTCTGGAATATACAGATGTTGTAAATGAAGTTGGCGATTATGCAGATGCATTTGATCAGGTTGTAATCGGTGATCCGCTTCTTACAAGTGATGAGGATTTCGATGAAGTTGTAAAAGCTATCACAGATGCAACAGCTGAGTATGATGATGGTGAGACAGCCATCTGCTTCATGGGACATGGTACAGAGGCAGACAGCAACGAAGTATACCAGAAGATGCAGGATAAGCTGACAGACGCCGGTTTTGAGAACTATTTCGTAGGTACGGTTGAGGCAACTCCTTCTGTGGATGATGTGCTTGCAAAGGTACAGGCAGGCGATTACAAGAAGGTTGTTCTTGAGCCTTTGATGATCGTAGCCGGTGACCATGCAAACAACGATATGGCAGGTGATGAGGAAGGTTCCTGGAAGACGACCTTCGAGGATGCGGGTTATGATGTAACATGTCTCGTTCGTGGTCTTGGTGAGCTTCCGGCAATTCAGGATATCTTTGTAAAGCATGCACAGGCAGCTATTGACAAATTAAACAAATAATAGAATAAAAAACGCGAGGAATGAATCGTGAAGAAATGGAATGTAAGTCTTGCAGCAGGCGTGGTACTTGCCTGCCTGCTTGCAGGATGCGGAAAAAATGATACAACAACACAGGAGACAACTGCCGCGACTACGACGGAAGCTGTGACAACAGAGCAGGCAACCGAAGCAGATGCACAGATTGCAACCGGTTCGGATCTGGCATCGGCAAGTGACGTGGTAGAGGATTGGATGGTTCCGATTCCGGCAGAGAATGTCGCAGATGGTGAATATGACATCGAGGTTGATTCAAGTTCTTCGATGTTCAACATTACTGCCTGCAAGCTCACGGTAGCAGACGGTAAGATGACCGCCGTTATGACAATGGGCGGAAAAGGCTATCGGTATCTGTATATGGGTACCGGGGAAGAGGCAGTTGCTGCAGATGAGTCAGAGTATATCCCATATGTAGAGGATACAGATGGTGCGCATACATTTACGGTCCCTGTGGATGCATTGGATGAGGGCATTGCTTGTGCCGCATTCAGCAACAAAAAGGAAAAATGGTATGAGCGGACGCTGGTGTTCCGTTCCGATTCACTTCCGGCTGGAGCCATAGATAATCCGGCGATAAAAACGGCAGAGGATTTAGGAATCGCCGATGGTGAATATACGGTTGAGGTAACCCTGTCCGGAGGCTCCGGTCGTGCTACGGTGGAAAGCCCGACGAAAATCAAGGTGGAAAACGGAATCGTGACTGCAACGATTATCATGAGTTCTTCAAACTATGATTATATGATTGCCGGCGAGGAGAAGTATCTGCCGGTCAATACGGAAGGAAATTCTACATTTGAGATTCCGGTTACCGGATTTGACTACAATATGCCGATTTCTGCGGATACGACTGCAATGAGTACGCCACATGAGATTGACTATACATTATATTTTGATTCTAAAACAATAAAGTAAGGGTGTTGGATTTGAGACGAGGAAGAAGAATTCTTTTTTTACTCCTGTTCGCCCTGTTGTGTACGTTCCCCTGTGCTTGTGCAACACAGGGGAATGTTGCATATACAGAGGATGCAGGACCAAAAGAGACGGTGACAGACGCATCTGCATCGGATGCAGATATCCGCTGGGATAACTTGAAAAAAGAAAATAGTATGGATTTAAGCTATGCGACACAGTTTTCTGTGGATTATTATACGGGTGGGTATAAGCTTATTTCCATTTGTGATATCGGTGATTACCTGCTTGTACCGGATGGTAAGAATATACCGGAGGGACTTCCTTCGGATATTACAGTGATTGATGGAACACCGAAGCACGCATATCTGGCTGCAACGTCCGGCATGGACTTCGTTGTGAAGATTGGACGTCTTAACGACCTTTCCTTCTCAGGCACGAAGGAAGATGGCTGGTATATCCCGGAGGCAAAGCAGGCGATGCAGGCACAGACGCTTGCCTACGCAGGCAAATACAATGCGCCGGATGTGGAGCAGATGCTTGCCGGGGATTGTGATCTTGCTATCGAGTCGACGATGATCTTGCACAATCCGGAAGTAAAGGAGCAGTTAGAGGCGTGCGGAATCCCTGTGATCGTGGAACATTCAAGCTATGAGACAGATCCGCTTGGTAGACTGGAATGGGTGAAATTCTATGGCGCATTGTTCGATGCGGAGGAAGCCGCAGAACAGTTGTTTGCATCTGAGACGGCGAAGACCGCAGACGTTCTGAACGAGGCACCGACCGGAAAGACCGTTGCATTTTTTTACGTGACGACAAACGGTGGTGTCAATGTGCGTAAGTCCGGTGATTATGTATCGAAGATGATCGAACTCGCCGGAGGAATCTGTATTACGTTCGATGACTCGGACGAGGAAAATGCACTTTCGACTATGACGATCCAGATGGAGACGTTCTATGAGAAGGCGAAGGATGCGGACTATATCATCTACAACAGTACGATCGACAGTGAGCTTACGAGTGTATCAGAACTTTTGCAGAAGAATGCACTATTTGCGGATTTCAAAGCCGTTAAGGAAGGACATGTGTACGGAACCGGAAAAAATATGTTTCAGGAGACGACCGGATATGGTACGATGATTGCGGATATGCATGCGATATTTACCGGACAGGAGATAAAGAGCGATTATTTTTATAAGCTGACAGAGGAATAAGCAGAATCATGAAATCAATGCATGGAACATGTACTATATGAATTGTAAAATGGAATACAGATGAAGACAAAAAAGACGCGAATTATAATTACATATATCGTATTATTTGCACTGCTGCTCGGTGCAATCCTGCTATCGCTTTATATCGGCAGTGTATCAATCGCCCCGCGGCAGGTATTCTCCGTATTAACCGGACATGGAACCGATGCGAAGGCGATGCAGATTATTCTTTCCATCCGTCTGCCACGCGTGCTTGCGGCAGCAATCTTAGGAGGTGCACTCGCGGTATCGGGATTTTTGCTGCAGACATTTTTTAGAAATCCGATTGCAGGTCCGTTTGTGCTCGGAATCTCTTCCGGGGCGAAGCTGGTTGTTGCACTTGCGATGATCGTAGGTGTCTCACATGGGTTTACAATGAGTTCATGGTTTATGATCGCGATGGCATTTATCGGATCGCTCCTTTCGATGCTTTTCGTATTGGCGGTATCGAAGAAGGTGCAGGAGATGTCTATGCTGGTTGTGTGTGGCGTGATGATCGGTTATATCTGTTCGGCAATCACGGATATTGCGGTAACCTTTGCAGATGATTCGAATATCGTGAATCTGCATAACTGGTCGCTTGGCAGCTTCGCCGGAATATCCATGGCGCATGTAAAGATCATGATAATCGTTGTTGGAGTGGCGGTAGCCGGTTCGTTTCTTCTATCCAAGCCAATCGGGGCATACCAGATGGGAGAAAGCTATGCGCAAAATGTCGGTGTATCGATCCGTCCGCTGCGAGTGATGCTGATTTTGTTATCCAGCTTATTATCCGCCTGTGTGACGGCATTTGCAGGACCAATCTCGTTTGTCGGAATCGCGGTGCCGCATCTTGTAAAGAGTATGGTAAAAACGACAAAGCCGGTTGTGATGATACCGGTCAGCTTTCTTGGCGGTGGCGTGTTCTGTGTGCTCTGTGATTTGTTGGCACGGACAATATTTGCACCGGTTGAGCTATCCATCAGCTCTGTGACGGCGGTCTTTTTAGCTCCGGTTGTGATCTATATGATGGTGAAGGAGAGGGGGCGAAGACATGGCTATGCACAGTGATAATGATTATATGGTTACGGAAGAGGCAAGTGTAGGATATCAGAAGCGGACACTCATAGACCATGTGAATCTCCACGTGAAAAAAGGAGAGATTCTGACTCTGATCGGACCAAACGGTGTCGGAAAATCGACAATCTTAAAAAGTATCATCCGTCAGCTTTCCCTGATTGCAGGAACGGTCAGCGTTGATGGGAAAGAACTGTCTGCCTATGCACCGAAGGAACTGGCGAAGAAGATGGCAATCGTGATGACCGAGCGGATTCACCCGGAACGATATACCTGTTATGATGTTGTGGCGACCGGCCGGTATCCGTATACCGGGAAGATGGGGATGCTGCAAAAGGAAGATGAAGAAAAAATCGAAGAAGCGATGCGGCAGGTGCAGGTCGAAGCGCTTCGGGATCAGGATTTTGAGAGAATCAGCGATGGACAGCGCCAGCGTGTGATGCTGGCAAGAGCAATCTGTCAGGAGCCGGAGATCTTGGTGTTGGATGAACCAACCTCCTATCTGGATATCCGCTATAAGACGGACTTTCTGTGGCTGCTTCGGACACTTGCGCGGAAACGGCAGATGGCAGTTGTGATGTCCCTGCATGAGATCGACCTGGCACAGAAGATCTCGGACCGTGTTGTCTGTGTGAAGGAACATCGAGTCGACCGGGTCGGAACACCGGAAGAGGTGATGACGACAGAATATATACAGGAGCTCTATGCGATGCAGGATGGCGTCTACGATGCGGCGTATGGCAGTGTTGAGTTCCCGAAGCAAAAGGGGACGGTTCAAACCTTTGTGATTGGCGGAGGCGGATATGGAATCCCGCTTTACCGGAAGCTGCAGCGACAGGGCATTCCGTGTGCGGCAGGGATTATACCTGTACATGACCGGGACTATCCGGTTGCGAAGGCACTCTGTGCGAAGGTACTGGAAATCCCGGCCTATACAATGCCGGAGGATACGATGCTGGCACAGGCGAAAGCGTTGATCGATGCCTGTGAGACGGTGTATTGTCCGTGTACGGAGTTTGGTGTGTGCAATTCATACAATCAGGAGCTGTATTTTTATGCAAAAAAACAAAATAAGTTGAAAAATCTTTCAGATTAGACTTTGAAAGCCATCTCTAAAATGCTATAATAGCATGAAGTGAGTTTAAAGGTGGAGGAACAGATGGGAGCATCATTAGAAGAAGAGATTAAGAAGAGAAGAACATTTGCAATCATATCCCACCCGGATGCCGGTAAGACTACCCTGACAGAGAAGTTTTTGCTCTATGGTGGCGTGATCAACACAGCTGGTTCGGTAAAGGGAAAAGCAAATTCCAAATATGCGGTTTCCGATTGGATGGAGATCGAGAAGGAGAGAGGTATTTCTGTTACCTCTTCCGTGTTACAGTTTAATTATGACGGATATTGTATCAATATTCTGGATACGCCGGGACATCAGGATTTCTCGGAGGATACCTATCGTACTTTGATGGCGGCAGATTCCGCGGTCATGGTGATTGATGCATCAAAAGGTGTGGAGGCGCAGACAATCAAGCTGTTCAAGGTTTGTGTGATGCGTCATATCCCGATTTTTACATTTATCAATAAGATGGATCTTGAATCAAGAGATTCATTTGAGCTATTAGATGAGATTGAGAATGTCCTCGGAATCCGGACATGCCCGATCAACTGGCCGATCGGTGCCGGAAAGCGTTTTAAGGGCGTTTACGACCGGGATACAAAGAAAGTATCGATGTTTCAGGCAGTGTCTGTCGGTGGTGCGAAGTCGGCGGCAGAAACTGATTATGATGTAACGGATCCGGCGCTAAAAGATGCCGTTGGTGATGAGCTTTATGCGCAGCTGATGGATGAAATCGAGCTTCTGGATGGCGCAAGCGATGAGTTTGATCAGGAGCAGGTGGATAAAGGAGAGTTATCTCCGGTGTTTTTCGGTTCCGCACTGACAACATTCGGTGTGCAGACATTTCTGGAGCATTTCCTGAAGATGACACAGAGTCCGCTTCCGCGTATGTCGGATGCAGGTCTGATCGACCCGGTTACAGAGCCATTTTCCGGTTTTGTGTTCAAGATTCAGGCGAACATGAACAAGGCGCATCACGATCGTATCGCATTTATGCGGATCAGCTCCGGTAAGTTTGATGCAACCAAGGAAGTCTATCATGTGCAGAGTGGCAGAAAGCTCCGCTTATCCCAGCCACAGCAGATCATGGCACAGGATCGTAAGGTTATTGATGAGGCGTATGCAGGTGACGTCATCGGTGTATTCGATCCGGGTATTTTCTCTATCGGAGATACGTTATGTACGCCGGGAAAGAAATTCCAGTACGAGGGAATCCCGACCTTCGCACCGGAACATTTCTGCAGACTGGTGCACTTGGATTCGATGAAACGTAAGCAGTTTATCAAGGGTGTTACACAGATTGCACAGGAAGGTGCAATCCAGATGTTCCAGGATTATACACTTGGAATGTCCGAGATTATTGTCGGCGTGGTTGGTGTGCTGCAGTTTGATGTATTGAAGTACAGACTGGAAAATGAATATGGATGTGACATCCGCTTAGAGCCGCTTCCATATAATTATATCCGATGGGTAAAGGATCCTTCTACGGATCTGAATAAGCTGTCAAGAATCAGCGACTGCAAGAAGGTCAAGGATATGAAGGACAATCCACTTTTGCTGTTTGCAAATGAATGGTCTATCCGCCTGATGCTGGAGCATAACGAGGGACTGGAATTAGAAGAATTCCGCAAGAACTAGAGAATCAATGAATTGTGAATCCGGGGTTTAAAGTTGTATCAATATTGGGAGAAGCGTTGATATAAAAGGAGAAGGTAACATGATTTTAATTGACACACAAAAAGAGGAATTTACAAAGTTAAAAGACATTCGTATCTTCGAGAAACTGGATAACGAGCAGCGCTACAACGGCGATCTGCTTGTGATCGGACTTGGAGGCATGGGCAGTCAGGTTGTCTGCGATATGAAGGGGATGCTGATGGGAGAGATTACACCGGACGATAACATCCAATATCTGATGGTGGATTCCGATATCCCGGCGATGGAGAATATGATTGAGGCAAGCCGGGATGGTATCGGTCTGAATGCAACGGAGATTATCAGTATCTATCGCCCGAATCTGGAAAATCTTCTGGTCAAAGGCATCAAGGAGAATCCGGTGCATCCGAATCTTGCGAATTGGATGCGTGAGGACTTCCCACAGATCAACATTGATACGGATGGAGCCAAGGGCAACCGTCAGATTGGACGATTGATGTTTTCCAATGCATATGAGGATATGCGTGTTCTGCTGTTTGATAAGCTTGAGGAGGCACATACCCGTTCGAAGTCAGGCAAGCTCGATATCATTATCGTGTCGGGCGTCGCCGGCGGTACAAGTGGTGGTATCCTGACAGATCTTACCTATAATATCCGGGCTTATATCCGTTCCAAGAAATGGAATGGTGTCCGCGTCGGAGCCTGTCTGCTGATGCCAGATGTGCTTTACAGCAAACGGGAGATCGTATCGAATCCGGATCTGCTCGCAAATTTGAATGCAAATGGCTATGCAACACTGAAAGAAGTCGATTATTATATGCGGCTTACAAGTAAGGACAAAGACGAACGCTATACATTTGAAAGCACGACACACAAACTTACGATCCGTGAGAATATATTTGATGCCTGTCTGCTTATATCCGGAAAGAAGGATGAACAGGGATATATTCCGGATGGGGTTATCTATAGTGATGTAGCGTATTTCCTGACAAAGCTTGCATCAGTGAAACATGTCGGACAAGGCGAGGATGGTGCAAAGGGCAAGCTATTGCGTGATGTATTTTTCGATGGGGAAGACCGCGGCTATTACAAGATTATCAACGAATCCGATTATAAGATTCCAATCAGGCAGATCGAGAATATCTGTGAGTATGAGATTTTTGTTGAGGCGTATAAAAAGCTGCATGAGCTTGCAGAGGATGATCCGCAGGCGAAGGAGTCAAGACAGAAGGTGTTTGGTGAACTTGATGCTTTCCTGTCTGGACAACCGGGGGATGAGATCAAGCTTTCGGTGAATGGAATTATTCCGATCAGGCAGTTTGAGAAACCGATTTATAAAATGATCAAGAAAAATCAGGATGGCCTGCGCGAGAATATGGGACGTCAGCTTGCATCCATGAAAGATCGTATTCCAATTATGATCAAGTCTCTGAAGAATCATGTACTTGATACGTTAAATGCGGAACTCGAGTGGTTTATGCAGAAGAAAGGCCCATATGCGGTGATGGATATTATCGGCTGTGGCGGTATTGGAAGCAGTGAGAAAGACCGTGGCATGATTGCGGATATCGAACGGCTTTCCGGACTTATGAAACAGTACCAGCCAACCGGAGAGTTCAGTCGTATCATTGAGTCAATCAAGGATATCGTTGCGAAACGATTCTTCACATTCCCGTCGGCAAAGCGTGAGACAGAGAACGGATATTATGATGCATGTGTCAAAGAATGTCTGACTCTGCAGCGGAATATGCTGATTGATGGAATGAACGATCAAGATATGTTCGGCGATATTGTGCGTTTTCTCCGTGCGAAGGCAGAGCGGCTCGAAGAGTTGTATGCACAGTTTAATGAGGACTTAAAGAATGCGGTGGAGGATCTCGCAGCAAACGGAAAGCGGATTACCGGATTCTTATTGAAGGATGCAAAGCAGCAGGAGTATCTGCCGTCAGATTATATCACACAGGATCGTGTGGATGAGTTGTACAAGGGTATTGTTAAGCTGCTCGCGGACAATGAATCCAATATTGATAATGGACGTATCGTACCTGTAAAACAGGAGATGGAACGTGTCTATAAGAATATTCTGATCGGTGTCGGTATGTATGCACCGGAGAAGATGATCTCGGTTGCGTTTGCGGATAAGCGCCCGACTTTGGCTGAGCTTAATATGATGTTTGTGTCTCCGACAAATGAGACGCGTGCCGAGATCATGGATCGGGCTGCGAAGGCATTTGTCGAAGGTGCCAGTGAGAAGACCGCAAAGAAGAAGCTGTGTATCTTAAAGCCGGGATTTAAAGTGAATATTACAAATCATAAGTATATTTCCCTTCCGGCGATCATGCCGTTCTTCAGTGAGGCGGTAACGAAGCTTCTGACAGCACCACCGTATAAGGAAGACCGTAACAATATCTCTCTGAATACCGGTGATGTGGCAATTTCCGTAGACGATATGTACATCGGAGTTCCACTTTCGATGATGGCTTGTATCGACGATATGCGGAAGGCGTATGAGGTAGTTCCGGACAGTTATCTGGGATTACATATCGATGAAGTAAATAAAGATATGAAGGCAGAGTTCCCGGGTGTTGCATAGACATAGAATAGATGCATGGATATAGAAATTGAAGAGTCCGTTTTGCAAAAACTGTAACGGGAACAGGGATCTTCGGATAAATAAAAAGGATGCTGTAATTTGTAAGGAATTGCAGCATCCTTTTTGCTTAAATGTATGTGGTTTGTATGTCTGTAAATGGATTATCCTGTTGTTTTGCTATTGTGTTTAGTTATTGTATAGAAGCCTTACTCTTTGGAAAATATTTCCTGCACGTAATCACAAACAGGATAATCGCAAGTGCGGTTGCAAGGTAATCCGTGACCGGCTGCGCCAATGCAAGCAGTCTGGCGGAATCCGTCGTTGCGTTGATGATAAACAGGATTGGCAAGTATAAAAGTCCCTGCCGGCTGATCGACAAAATCAGTGAAGGGAGTGCGGCACCTGTGGACTGGATTGCGTTGATAAATACAAATAATTGTCCAAGGATCGGACCGGATAGAATGTAAATACGGGAAAACCGGAATCCAAAATCGTATGCGTCTGCATCTTCCAAAAAGGCGCTGACCAATCCGTCAGCACCAAAGTAACAGACACAGGTCATGATTGCACTTAATATAAAAGCAAGTAAAATGGAAAATTTCAATACGGCAAAATACCGTTTCCGGTTTCTGGCACCGAAGCAGTAGCCAAGGAGTGGCTGGATTCCGGTACCAAGTCCGATCAACAGCATGACAACGATCATGTTAACCTTCATGGCGACACCGAGTCCAGCAACTGCCATGTCTCCATAGTGAGCCATCAGATTATTGATGAAGATATTGCTGACACTCATAAGCACGCTGTTCAGTGATGCCGGGATACCGATGGCAAATACGGAACTTGCAATTTTGTCCCCTGCTTTGTAATCCTGTAATCGAATCGACAACTGTGATTTATTTGATAGAAGATGCGATACATAAAAGACCGCGGATAAAATATTTCCGATGACGGTTGCAATCGCGGCACCGGCAACATTCCAGCCGAGAAGCAAGATCATGACCGGATCTAAGATTACATTTGCCATATTTCCGATGATCATACCGGACATTGCAGTTTTTGCCCGTCCTTCGGAACGGATGATGTTGCTGAATGCGTTACTTATGATCAGAAACGGAATTCCGATGGCGACGATCCGGAGATATTGTGTTGCATATTCTACCGTATCTGCACTTGCGCCGATTGCTTTACAGACAGGTTCGGCAAAAATCACAATCAGGATCATGGATATAATTCCGACAGCCAGACCGGTCCAGAAGCAGAAGGCAGAGGCATGCTTTGCACGTGCTTCCTGACCTTCTCCAAGCATGCGGGAGATAAAGGATGTTCCGCCGATACCAAACAACATGCCGACAGCCATGAATAATAAGAAAGCAGGCGTTGCTACAGACACAGCAGCTACCATCAGTGCATTTTTTGTTTGTCCGATAAAAAACGTGTCAGCGAGATTGTAGATCAAAACCATGATCATGCTTATGATCGAGGGGATGACATTACTTAACACGGCTTTTGGAACCGGGGCATCCCTGAAAATTTCAGTTGTATTCGATTGCATAAATCGTTCTCCTTATCTTTGTGATTATTTTTCAGTCAAATAAATATGTTAACATATGGTAAAACGAGATTCAATGGAAAGATGGTATTTGTGCATTTTTTTTCGTGCAAAGTAAAAAATGTGTGCATTTATTATGAAAATGTACTATAATGTAAAAGATTGTGAATAACGATAGGTCAGAAAGGCAATTAAATGGTAAAGAAATTTTATGCTGTGAAAAGAGGTGTTCGACCGGGAGTATATGAGACGTGGTCTGCCTGCGAACCGCTTGTGAAAGGGTTTCCGGGAGCAATATACAAGAGCTTTCCGACGAGACAGGAGGCAGAGGCATTTGTGGGCATAGAAAGTGTGACGGAAGAATCAAAGCATATCGATGAGAATATGGTATATGCGTTCGTGGATGGTTCTTACAACAATGCCACACAGGTATATGGATATGGTGGATTCCTGATGGATCATGGCAAGCGGTATGTCCTGCAGGGACATGGTGATGATCCGGAGATGGCATCCATGCGTAACGTAGCAGGTGAGATACTGGGCGCGATGGCGGCAGTGAAGCTTGCAGTGGAAAAAGAATTACCAGATTTGGCGATTTATTATGATTATCTTGGGATCGAGATGTGGGCAACCGGAGGCTGGAAGCGGAACAAGACCGGAACGATTGCGTATTATGAGTATATGCAGCAGGTACGGGACAAGATCCGTGTTACATTTATAAAGGTAAAGGGGCATTCCGGTGTGGAAGGAAATGAAGAGGCAGACCGCCTTGCGAAGGAGGCAGTCGGAATCACCGGATAGTGTGTGCGAGAGGTTAAATAAAGATAAAAAGATAAAGAAAAGTGGAGATGAAAGATGAAATTTCAGGTGAGTAATTTATTTCGGAAGAAAGAGGAATCAGTGGAAAATAATGCGGTTGGGACAGAGACACAGGTAGCAGAAGAAGCATCGAAAACAGAAGCTGAGGCTGCACCGGAGCAGACAGCAGTTACTGCAGAGGAAGAAGTAACGGTGTGTCCAAAGTGTAAGCAGGAATTCAAGAAGTCTGCGATCAAGGACAACTACAATGTATGTATCGCATGTGGATATCATTATGTGGTTTCCGCAGAGAAGCGTGTGCGGCTGTTGGTAGATCCGGGCACGTTTAAGCCGCTTCGCTGTAAAGTGGCATTTTCCAATCCGTTAGACATGCCGGAGTATGAGGAGAAAATCGAGCGTCTGCAGGAAAAGACAGGACTTGAAGAGGCAGTCTATACCGGCGTTGGTAAGATTGATGGAAACGAAGCAGTCATCGCTGTCATGAGCAGCAAGTTTCTGATGGGAAGTATGGGTATGGCTGTCGGTGAGAAGGTTACCAATGCAGTGGAATACGCGGACAAAAAACATCTTCCGCTTATTATATTTACTGCAAGTGGTGGGGCCCGTATGCAGGAGGGCATTTTATCCCTGATGCAGATGGCGAAGACGAGTGCGGCAATCGAGAAGTTCAGTGAACATGGTGGGTTATATATTTCCTATCTGACACATCCGACGACCGGTGGCGTAACTGCCAGCTTCGCAACATTAGGAGATATTACACTGGCAGAACCGGATGCTTTGATCGGATTTGCCGGACCGCGTGTAATCGAGCAGACGATCGGTCAGAAGCTTCCGGATGGATTCCAACGTTCGGAGTTCCAGATGGCACATGGATTTGTAGATCAGATTGTGCCGAGAGATAAGATGCGGGAAGTCATCTCCCATATTTTACGTTTGCATGCGAAGAAAGGAAGATAATCATGATTAAAGAGATAGATGAGAGAATTGCGGAAATCGATAAAGAAATCGAAGAGATCATGTCAAGTGATCTGGTAGATGAGGCAAAGGTTTATGTCCTGAAGCGGGAACGTCATGATCTGATACATATGTGTAAGAACCTGAACAGCCATGACAAGGTATATCTGGCACGTCACAAGAAACGTCCGAAGATCACGGAGTATGTCGATGCAATCTTTGATGATTTCTTCGAGCAAAAAGGGGATGCACTTGGCAAGGAGGATGCAAGTATCTATGGAGGTATTGCAACCTATCATGGAATCCCTGTGACGGTCATCGGACATCGTAAGGGAAATGATCTTGCAGAGAATATGAAATGTAATTTCGGTATGCCGGGACCGGAAGGGTACCGCAAGGCACTGCGTCTGATGAAACAGGCAGAGAAGTTTGGCAGACCGATCATTACATTTATCGATACACCGGGTGCGTATCCGGGATTAGAAGCAGAGAACAATGGACAGGGTAGTGCCATTGCAGTAAATCTTGCGAAGATGAGTGCACTGAAGGTGCCGGTAATCGCAGTTGTAACCGGAGAGGGAAGCTCCGGCGGGGCGCTTGCCATCGGTGTGGCAAACAGTGTGTTGATGCTTGAAAATGCGGTGTATTCCATTCTTTCCCCGGAAGGTTATGCTTCGATTCTGTGGAAAGATTCTTCGCGGAGCGAGGAAGCAGCGGAGATGATGAAGCTTACTGCACAGGATCTGAAAGAGTTCGGCGTAATCGATGATATCATTCCGGAGCCAATCGGCGGTGCACATCTGAATCATAAGGTTGTATTCAAGGCAACTGATCGTGCAATCAAGAAAGAGCTTGACAAATACATCAAGATGAACCCGGATGAAGTTGCGAAGCATCGTTATAAGAAATTCAGAACGATCGACAATAAATATCTGCATGTAATCTAAGAGAAATCTGCAGAAAGAGAGTGACAGAGAGTAAGAGGAAAGATGAGATGAAAGAAGGCTTACATATTGTAGGTATGGGACATTATGCCCCGGAACACGTAGTGACAAATGATGATTTAAGTAAGATTGTAGATACAAATGATGAGTGGATCTCCAGCCGTACCGGTATTCGCAGAAGACATTTTATTACCGAAGAGAAGAATCAGGATATGGCGATTGCTGCTGCAAAGATGGCAATCGAGGATGCAGGCATTGACAAGTCTGAGATCGGTGTTGTGATTGTAGCGACGATTCGTCCGGATCATATGACACCTTCGATGGCATGTATGGTACAAAAGGAATTAGAACTTCCACAGGATATTCCTTGTTTTGATATCAATGCAGCATGCTCGGGATTTATGTATGGTGTACAGATTGCAAGAGGTATGTTGCTTCAGAGTGACAAGAAATATGGCGTGGTTATCGGTAGTGAGACCTTATCCAAGATTCTTGATATGAATGACAGAAGTACTTGTATTCTGTTTGGAGATGGTGCGGGTGCTGCCGTTGTTGAGCTTTCGGATACACACCGGTATTTCGGAATTCTTGGCGCAAAGGGGGATGATTCTGTCCTTGAGTGCAGCAACGAGGATTTACAGCCTCGTCATGTCAGTATGCTTGGAAGTGAAGTATTTAAGTTTGCAGTCAGCACAGTTCCAAAGACCGTCATGCAGCTTTTAGATA
The DNA here is from genome assembly GCF_056872695.1 of Wujia sp. Classification (NCBI taxonomy): domain Bacteria; kingdom Bacillati; phylum Bacillota; class Clostridia; order Lachnospirales; family Lachnospiraceae; genus Wujia; species Wujia sp. The sequence continues at coordinate 20,503 of NZ_DBMFCD010000015.1, forward strand.
AGGCTGGTGTGACAGCGGATGATATTGATCTGTATGTCTGTCATCAGGCGAATAAGCGTATCATTGAGTCTGTGGCAAAGAAATGTAAACAGAGCATGGACAAGTTCTATATCAATCTGGATGAGTATGGAAATACAAGTTCTGCAAGTATTCCAATCGCACTTTCCGAGATGAACCAGAAGGGCATGATCAAGCCGGGCATGAAGATGATCTGCGTAGGATTTGGCGGCGGTCTTACCTGGGGCGGTGCGTATCTGGAATTTTGATAAAATTTGTTTCAGATCAATTATAGAAGGTACTGTGCTTATGCGTAGCACAATTATGAAATAGAAAATTGGGCATAGTGTGAGGAGGATAAAGATGAGATTAAATGAATTTCTTGGAATCAAGTATCCGATTATTCAGGGTGGAATGGCGAACATCGCACTTGGCGAGTTTGCGGCCGCTGTCAGCAATGCCGGTGGACTCGGACTGATTGCATCCGGTGGATTTGACGCAGAGCGTATCCGTGAGGAGATTAAGAAGTGCCGTGCTTTGACAGATAAGCCGTTCGGTGTAAATCTGATGCTGATGAATCCGGATGTCGACAATATCGCGAAGATGCTGGTCGAGGAGAAGGTAGATGTGATCACAACCGGAGCCGGAAGTCCGGAGAAATATGTGGCGGACTGGAAAGCGGTTGGCACAAAGGTGATTCCGGTTGTCAGCGGTGTGGCTCTTGCAAAGCGTATGGAGCGTATGGGTGTAGATGCCCTGATCGCGGAAGGCGGCGAGAGTGGCGGACATGTTGGTGAGATGACAACAATGACACTTGTACCGATGGTTGTTGATGCAGTCAATATCCCGGTTATCGCAGCTGGTGGTATCGCAGATGGCAGAGGTATGGTTGCTGCATTTGCACTTGGCGCAATCGGCGTACAGATCGGAACTGTATTACTTGCCAGTGAAGAGTGCCCGATTCATATCAATTATAAAGAGGCAGTTATCAAGGCGAAGGATAATGGTACAGCGGTGACCGGAAGATCCAGTGGTGCTCCGGTACGTGTGATCAAAAACCAGATGGCGCGTGAATATCTGAAGATGGAAGGCAAGGGCGTTCCAAGAGAAGAGTTAGAGCAGCTTACTCTTGGTTCTCTCCGTAAGGCTGTCTTAGATGGCGATACAAAGAATGGTTCCCTGATGGCTGGTCAGGTGTGCGGTCTTGTAAAGGAGATCAAGCCGGTAGCTGAGATTCTGAAGGGATTGTACGAGGATTCTCTTGCAGAGCTTGCAAAGCTTGCAAAGGAGGGAATCTAATAAAAATATGAAAAGAGGGACAAATGTTATGTCCCGCACGATCTTATAAAATATGAATCTGAATTAGTCAGAATTGTGAAAGATAAGCAGGAGGAAATTATGAAAATCGGTTTTTTATATGCTGGCCAGGGTGCACAACATGTTGGAATGGGAAAAGATCTCTATGAGGCATATCCGGAGTTCCGCGAAGTATTTGACAATGTAAAGCTGGATTTTGATGTGAAGGAGTGTTGTTTTGATGGTCCAATTGAGAAGCTTGGACAGACAAGATACACGCAGCCATGTATGGTAGCCTTTGCGGTTGGCGTGACAAAGATTCTGGAAGCAAAGGGCATCGTACCGGAGATTGCAGCCGGACTTTCGCTTGGTGAGTATTCTGCACTCTATGCGGCAGGTGTATTCGAGGAACAGCAGGTAATCGATCTTGTTGCATACCGTGGTAAAGCGATGGAAGAGGCAGTTACCGGTAGAGACACCGGTATGATCGCTGTTATGAGTCTCGACCGTGAGACTATTAAGGCATGCTGCAAGCAGGCTGAGGATGAATTTGCAGACAGCGAGTTCCATATCGCTGAGGTTGCAAACTATAACACACCGGTTCAGGTAACTGTATCCGGTGATACACCGGTTATCACAAGAGCCGGAGAGCTGATGATGGAGAAGGGTGCAAGAAGAATTGTGCCTGTCGCAGTCAGCGGACCATTCCATACATCCTTGATGAAGCCGGCGGGGGATAAGCTTGCGGAGCGTTTTAAGAACGAGCATTTCGGAGAGATGAAGTTCCCGGTACTGTTCAATGCAACCGGTAAGGAGCTTGCAGCAGATAAGACAATTCCTCAGATGCTTGAGACACAGGTACAGAGCAGTGTATATTTTGAGGATTCTATTAAGTATATGATTGAGCAGGGTGTCGACACTTTCATCGAGGTTGGTCCGGGAAAGACACTTTCCGGATTCGTGAAGAAGATCGACCGCAGTTTTGCTACGTATTCTGTAGAAGATATTGATTCATTAAATGCGGTGCTTGAAGCACTTGGGAAATAAGCGGTACGCGGATATACGTGCAGGTTATTGTACTTCGCGTAGTGGTAATAAAAGATGGAGGAATCTATGACATTAGAGAATAAAACAGCCATTGTCACAGGCGGCAGCCGTGGAATCGGACGTGCAATCTGTGTTGCACTTGCACAGGCAGGTGCCAATGTCGTAACTTGTTATGCACATGGCGCAGCCGGTGCCGAAGAGACAGTAAAGTTGTGTGAGACCTATGGTGTAAAGGCATCTGCGATTCAGGCGGATGTTGCAAAAAATGAAGATGTGCAGGCACTTGTAGCAAAGGTAAAGGAAGAATATGGAAGTATTGATATCTTAGTGAACAATGCAGGTATCACGAAGGATAATCTGATGCTGAAGATGACAGAGGAAGATTTCGAGCAGGTCATTGATACGAACTTAAAGGGTGCATTTTTGTGCATCAAGCATGTATCGAAGATTATGCTCAAGCAGAAGCGCGGACATATCATCAACATCAGCAGCGTGGTCGGTGTCCGTGGAAATGCCGGACAGGTCAACTACGCATCCAGCAAGGCAGGACTGATTGGTATGACAAAATCTGTTGCGAAGGAGATCGGTTCCCGTGGCATCACCGTAAATGCGGTGGCACCGGGATTTATTGAGACAGATATGACAGCAAATCTGCCGGAGGCTGTTGTGGAAGAGAACTTAAAGAGTATTCCGATGAAGAAGCTTGGCAAGGTAGAAGATGTTGCAAATCTTGTCCGGTTTTTAGCAAGTGATGATGCAAGTTATATTACCGGTCAGGTCATCTGTGTAGATGGCGGTATGGCAATGTAGGAGGGAAAAATGAGCAGAAGAGTTGTGATTACAGGTTTAGGAACTGTAAACCCTTTGGGAAATAACGTAGAGACCACATGGGAAAATGTAAAAAAAGGTGTCTGCGGAATTGATGAGATTACAAGAATTGATACGACAAACCATGCAGTGAAGCTTGCCGGAGAGGTAAAGAATCTGGATGTAACAGCCGTAATCGACAAGAAGGATGCCAGACGTATGGACCGTTATGCGCAGTACGCTGTTGTTGCGGCGGATGAGGCATTCAAGCAGAGTGGACTGGATATGGAGAAGGAAGATGCGGAACGCTGTGGAGTCATCTTCTCCAGCGGTATCGGCGGCATGGAAGTCACAGAGAAAAACTACCAGACTGGTGAGAGACGTGGTTTCGACAAGATCTCCCCATTCTATATTCCGATGACAATCGCGAACATGGGTGCCGGAAATATCGCAATCCGTTTTGGATTTAAAGGTATCTGTACTTGCGTTGTAACTGCCTGTGCATCCGGCAATAATGCAGTTGGTGACAGCTTCCATTATATTCGTGATGGATATGCAGATGTCATGATCTGTGGCGGTTCTGAGGCAGCAATCACGGATATGGCAATCGGTGGATTTACAGCGATGCAGGCATTGAATACAACAACGGATAAGAATCGTGCTTCGATTCCATTTGATAAGGAGCGTGCCGGATTCGTCATGGGTGAAGGTGCCGGTGCCCTTGTATTAGAAGAGTATGAGCATGCGAAGGCGCGTGGTGCGGAAATCCTCGGCGAGGTTGTCGGATACGGTGCGACTTGTGATGCATACCATATCACAGCACCATGTCCGGATGGAGCAGGCGGAGCAGCGTGTATGGCAATGGCAGTAAAGGATGCAGGAATCAAGCCGGAGCAGGTTGGCTATATCAATGCACATGGTACATCCACACACTTAAATGATGCAGGTGAGACAATGGCAATCAAGACAACATTTGGTGAGCATGCATATAAGCTGATGGTAAGCTCTACAAAGTCTATGACCGGACATCTGCTTGGCGGTAGTGGCGCGGTAGAAGCGGTTATCACAACACTTGCATTGCATGATGGATTTATTCCTGCAACGATTAACTATCAGGTGCCGGATGAAGAATGTGATCTGGATATCGTTCCAAATGAAGGCAGAAATGTACAGGTAGAATATGCACTTTCAAACTCTCTTGGATTTGGTGGACATAACGCAAGTATTCTGCTGAAGAAGTTTGAGACGTAGATTGCAGGACAAAGGAGAAGAAGATGGAATTAAATTCAAATCAGATACAGGAGATTTTGCCACATCGTTATCCGTTCCAGTTAGTTGACCGAATTACAGATTTTGAACCGGGCAAATGGGCGAAGGGTGTGAAATGCGTATCCGTGAATGAGATGCAGTTTCTGGGACATTTTCCAACACAGCATGTCATGCCTGGCGTACTTGTGATCGAGGCACTTGCGCAGGTTGGTGCGATTGCGATTTTGTCCGAGGAAGAACACAAAGGAAAGACTGCATTTTTCGGTGGTATCAAGAATGCAAGATTCAAGAAACAGATCACGCCGGGCGATGTAATCGAGATGGAATGTGAGATTATAGACCAGAAGGGACCGATCGGTTCCGGAAAGGCTGTCGCAAAGGTAGATGGAAAAGTTGCAGTGACGGCAGAACTTACATTTGTCGTAGGCGCATAAATCGTGTATAATAATAGGGCTGTCGTAGACAGCTCTATTTTTTAAGGAGTAATATAATAGATGGATGAAAAGAAATTAACCAATCGGAGCCTTGCGCCAGTGCTTTCTATTGCTGGTTCGGATAGCTCCGGTGGTGCGGGGATACAGGCAGATTTAAAGACGATGCTTGCAAATGACTGCTATGGTATGTCAGCCATCACAGCGCTGACTGCGCAAAACACGATGGGAGTTACCGGTATTATGGATGTGACACCGAAATTTCTGCGGAAGCAGATTGACGCAGTGTTTTTGGATATTCCGCCGAAAGCTGTGAAGATTGGTATGGTATCCGATAAAGCCCTGATAAAAACGATTGCAGAAGCATTGAATGATTGGCATGCGGAAAATATAGTTGTGGATCCGGTGATGGTTGCGACAAGCGGAAGCAGATTGTTAAAGGAAGATGCGATTTCCTGTCTGACGGAGATGCTTCTTCCGCTTGCGACACTGATTACGCCGAATATCCCGGAAGCAGAGCTGCTTACCGGAATGACCATTCAGTCTAAAGCGGATATGGAACAGGCGGGAAGATGCCTGTATGACAGATTTCATTCCCAGGTGCTGATTAAGGGCGGACATGCAGTTGAGGATGCCAGTGATGTGTTAGTTGGAACCGAAGTGGTCTGGTTCCACGGTTCACGCATCGACAATCCGAATACACATGGAACCGGATGTACTTTATCCTCTGCAATAGCGTGTGGACTGGCAAAAGGATATTCGGTTGCGCAGAGTATCAGCTATGCCAAAAGTTATCTTAGTGGCGCACTTTCGTCAGGTCTTGATCTCGGCAGAGGGAGTGGACCAATCGACCATGGATGGCAGATACAGGAAAACGTCAGATCTTTATAACGATTTTTACGGGAAAATGGCGTGAGAGTAAAAGAGAAAAGTCAGGTAAAAATCTGGAGAATAAACATAAAATGAAGATAAATAAAGAACAGTTACAGGTCTATGCTGTAACAGATACAAAACCAATCAGGAAAGAACGATATGCAACCCTGTGTGATGCTGTGGAAGCGGCTATCAAGGGTGGAGCGACGATCGTACAGCTGCGGGAAAAGGAACTTTCCGAAGATACATTTCTTGCGGAGGCAACGGAGATTAAGAAACTGACACAGAGATACGGTGTTCCGCTTATTATCAACGATAATGTCGCACTTGCAAAAGCCTGTCAGGCAGATGGCGTACACTTAGGACAGGGCGATATGCAGGTCGAAGAGGCGCGTGCTATCCTTGGAGATGCGGCAATCATCGGTGTATCCGCACACAATGTAGAGGAAGCACTGCTTGCCGAAAAACAGGGTGCCGATTATCTTGGCTCCGGTTCAGTATTTGTAACAACGACAAAGAGGAATGTAACAGCACTCTCTTTGAAGACGTTGCGGGACATCTGTCGTGCTGTGCGGATTCCGGTTGTGGCAATCGGAGGTGTCAGTGCAGAGAATATCGATCAATTAGTTGGCTGTGATGTGGCAGGTGTCGCGGTGGTATCCGCAATCTTCGCACAGGAAGAGATTGAGACAGCGACCAAAGCGCTTAAGGCACAGGTGCAGGAGATGCTTGAAAAGACAGAACAGTTTGAGGCTTTATACAAGAAACTGACACCACTCTTACAAGGTAAGAAGGGTGTGCTTTTTGATATGGACGGGACGCTGATTGACAGTATGCCGATGTGGCGGACGCTGGATGTGGAGTATATCGGTCGATATGGTATCTGCCCGGATGCGGAGTTTCATCATCAGGTGGCAACGATGACACTCATTCAGGCGGCGCATTTTATTAAAGAACGGTTTGACATTCCGAAGACCGCTGAGGAAATCTTTGATGATTTTCAGAATATGGTGATCGAGGAATACCGGGATACGATTCCGCTAAAGCCATATGCCTACGAGCTTGTGAAGTGGATGAAACGGGATGGTTATAAGGTGGCGGTTGCAACGGCAAATGAAATCAATTTGAGTGAGATGGTATTAGAGCGTACCGGACTTATGGCGGATGTTGATACGATCGTCAGCTGTACGATGGCGGGGGCAAGCAAGGAATCACCGGCAGTTTATGAGCTTGCCTGTGCAAATATGCAGATCGCTGCGATGGATTGTGTGATATTTGAGGACAGTCTGCGGGCTATGTATACAGCGAAGAAAGCCGGATTCGTGACGGTTGCGGTTTATGATGATGTGGCAAAGGACAGCTGGGAAGAAATCTGCCGGATTACAGATGAACAGGTGGTGTTTGCATAATGGAGAATAAGAAGAAAAAAACAGAGATACAGACGAGCTGCGATACATGTGCGTATCTGATCTATGACGAGGAATATGAGGAATATGTCTGTGACGTGAGTATGGACGAGGATGAGATTGCACGGTTGTATGGGGACAGCCATTATACCTGCCCTTATTATAAGAACGGCGATGAGTATCGGGTTGTAAGGCATCAGATGTGACATAATAATTCAGGCAAGTAAATAAGCAGCGAGACTGCTTGCAGGCAGAGCGGCTTATTTATTTGCCTGATAAACAGACATTAAATTGAAAGGAAAAAAAGATGAAGAAAAATATAGTATTAATCGGTATGCCGGGAAGTGGAAAAAGTACAATCGGCGTACTGCTCGCAAAGGCAATCAATTATCATTTTATTGATGGAGACCTGCTGATCCAGAGACAGGAAGAAAAGACGTTGGTTGATATCATCAATGAGAAAGGCATCGATGCATTTCTTGCGATTGAGAATCAGGTGCTGCGGGATATCAACACGGAAGCATCCGTGATTGCGACGGGAGGGAGCGCTATTTTTTCGGAAGAAGCTATGAATCACCTAGGCGAGCAGGGGCTGATCGTATATCTTGATGTAAGCTGCGAGGAAATCATCCGTCGTGTGAACAATATCTCGACGCGTGGTATCGCGATGAAGCCGGGAAAGACACTGGCAGATCTGTATGCAGAGCGCAAACCATATTATGAGAAATATGCACAGCTTACAATCCCTTGTGATGGAAAGACAATGGAGGAGTGTGTGCAGGCGATTGCGCTTGCGGTAGACAATCCGGTTCAGTCTTGTTAAGAATATGGCGTACATAAGTTATATCAAAATGGAAATACTACTCAGAAAAAAGGAGTAGTATTTTTTATGCTGGAAAATTATGTACGAACCGATCTTGCCCTGGAATTAAAGGAAGATATCTCAGAGAAAAATGATATTCCGGGTGTGTGTGTAGAAACATATGAAGATATTGAATATGGATTGACAAAGACACATATTCGTGTTTTGAATCAAGCAGGCGCGGATGTACTTGGTAAACCGATTGGCAATTATATTACATTGGAAAGTCCGAAACTTTGCTCGGAGGATGAAAATATCCATATGCCGTTTGTGCTGGCACTGCATGATGTCTTAAAAGAGTTGTTTCATGGGGCAGACCATATTCTTGTGATTGGTCTGGGGAACCGGAATATTACGCCGGATGCACTTGGACCAAGTGTTGTAGATCATCTTTATATTACAAGACATCTGCTTCGCGAGGGATTTGTGGATCATTCTATGGAGATTTCTGCACTTTGTCCGGGTGTCATGGCACAGACTGGAATCGAAACAAGTACAATCATTCAATCGCTGTGCAGGGAGATTAGTCCGGATATTGTAATTTGTATTGATGCACTTGCTGCGAGAGAAGCAGAACGTTTAAATACGACAATCCAAGTATGTGATACAGGCATTACACCAGGGGCTGGAGTCGGAAATCGAAGGTTGTCATTAAATGAGGAATCTTTGGGCGTTCCAGTGATTGCAATTGGTGTTCCGACAGTAATTTCCATGCCTGCAATGATCAGTCATGCCATGGAAGGTCTGTTGGAAAAATTACCCGTATCCATTCTTCAGCAGTATGAGGGGGAAATTGTAGAATTTATCCAGACACCAACTGTTTCTTCTATGTTTGTGACACCGAAAAATATTGATGAACTGATAGGAAGAGTCAGTTATACGATATCGGAGGCAATCAATCGTTTTCTAACATAATATACCGGTGTAAGTGCATATATTTATGGTATGAAGAGAAAATATGTAAAAATTATATTGTCATGCTTTGTCTGTGCGTTGTGTCTGGGCGTGCTGGTTCGTATGGATACAATGGCATTGTCCGGAAAAGCACAGACTTTTTTCAAGGAAACGGTCGCTCCTGTATTGCATGTGGAATCTGTTGATTCCGGACTGCGTGATCTGTTTGTACCAGTGCTTGCGGATATGGAAACCGATACGATGGAAAATCGGTGGGATAAGGTTGCGATTTCGACAGGAATCGATACAGAGACAGCGTTTTCGTGTGAGACAGGAGATTTGGAACCAGATGTAACCACAGAACAACAGGTACCTGTTGCTTCCGAGGGAGACGCAGTGACAGAAGAAACTATGGCAGAACCGTTATCGATTTCTGGTGGCATTACATATTCGATGGAACAATTACAGAACCGGGATTTTCTGGTAGGAAACTGTTATACGATTGATAGTTCAACCAATGTGACAGATGAGGAATTAGCCGCGAATACATTGCTGTCGAAGGATTTGCATATTGATCCAGATTCTGGTGGGTATAAGATTCTGATTTATCATACACATGGAAGCGAAACATTTTCGGACAGCCGGCCGGGGGTGACCGAGGATACAGTAATCGGACTGGGGGATGAACTGACACGGATTTTAGAGGAAGATTATGGAATACCGGTATATCATGATCGTACCGTATATGATGTTGTGGATGGGGTGGAGGATCGAAGTCTTGCATATGATTATGCAAGTGACGGCGTGGATGCAGTTTTGCAACAGTATCCGTCCATAGAGGTTGTACTTGATATTCACCGGGATGGAGTGCGGAATGACGTACGGCTTGTGCGTGATATTGATGGTGTCCCAACAGCACAGATCATGTTTTTAAATGGTGTGAGCCGGACAAATGAAAACGGAGATATTGATTATTTATATAATCCATATAAAATAGATAATCTGGCATTCAGCCTTCAGATGCATCTTGCAGGTAAAGCAATGTATGGAGATCTGATGCGGCGCATCTATGTGCGGGGGTATTGTTTTAACCTGAATAAAATGCCGCGTTCATCACTGATTGAGGTTGGAGCACAGACGAATACGGTTGCAGAAGCAAAAAATGCGATGCGGCCGCTTGGGGCAATTCTCTATAAAGTGTTGATTGCACAGGAGTAGGAAAGTGTGGTATACTTTTGACAATTAAGAGCGCATTGATGCGCAGGAAGGTCATCACATTTTCTGTGGTGACAGAAAATCGGAAATTATGAGGTTATAAAAGTACATGGCACATTTGGATAAGAGCAAAATACGAAATTTCTGTATTATAGCACATATTGATCATGGTAAATCAACACTGGCTGACCGGATTATTGAAAAGACCGGGCTTTTGACAAGCCGGGAGATGCAGAATCAGGTGCTGGATAACATGGATCTGGAGCGTGAACGTGGAATCACGATCAAGGCGCAGGCTGTGCGTATTGTTTACAAAGCAGAGGATGGAGAGGAATATATCTTCAATCTGATCGATACACCGGGACATGTGGATTTTAACTATGAGGTATCTCGGAGTCTGGCAGCCTGTGAGGGTGCGATTCTGATCGTCGATGCTGCACAGGGCATTGAAGCACAGACACTTGCAAACTGCTATCTTGCAGTCGATCACAATCTGGAAATCATGCCGGTCATCAATAAGATCGACCTGCCATCGGCGGACCCGGACCGTGTTGTAGCGGAAATCGAGGATGTAATCGGAATCGAGGCACACGATGCCCCTCGTATTTCAGCCAAAAATGGTACGAATATCGAGGAAGTATTGGAACAGATTGTAACAAAGATTCCTGCACCACAAGGCGATGCGGATGCACCTTTGAAGGCACTGATCTTTGACAGCTTATACGATGCCTATAAGGGCGTTATCATTTTCTGCCGTGTGTTCGACGGTACAGTGAAAAAAGGAACGAATATCCGTATGATGGCAACCGAAGCGGAGGCAGAGGTTGTACAGGTCGGTATTTTCGGAGCCGGACAGTTTATCCCGTGTGATGAACTTTCAGCGGGGATGGTTGGATATATTACCGCCAGTCTGAAAAATGTAAAGGATACAACAGTCGGTGATACTGTTACCGATGCGGACAACCCATGTGCAGAGGCACTTCCGGGTTACAAGAAGGTAAATCCGATGGTTTACTGCGGTCTGTACCCGGCGGATGGGGCAAAATATCCGGATTTGAGAGATGCTCTGGAAAAATTACAGTTAAATGATGCATCCTTAAGCTATGAGCCGGAGACTTCGATTGCACTTGGTTTTGGCTTCCGATGTGGATTCCTTGGACTGCTTCATCTGGAAATCATTCAGGAGCGTTTAGAGCGTGAATACAATCTGGATTTAGTGACGACAGCACCGGGCGTTATCTACCGTGTGCATAAGACGGATGGCGAGGTAATGGAGCTCACAAATCCATCGAACCTGCCGGATCCTTCGACGATCGAATATATGGAGGAGCCATTTGTCAGTGCAGAGATTATGGTAACGACGGAATATGTCGGTGCGATCATGCAGCTTTGTCAAGAACGCCGTGGTGTATACAAGAGCATGGAATATATGGAGACGACGCGGGCACTCTTACAATATGATCTGCCATTGAATGAAATCATATATGATTTCTTTGATGCATTAAAATCCAGATCCCGTGGATATGCATCGTTTGACTATGAGATGAAGGGCTATGTGCGTTCGGATCTTGTCAAGTTGGATATCCTGATCAATAAAGAAGAGGTTGATGCACTTTCCTTTATCCTACACAAGGATACCGCTTATGAGAGAGGCAGAAAGATGTGTGAGAAGTTAAAAGAGGAAATTCCGAGACAGCTCTTCGAGATTCCGATTCAGGCAGCTATCGGTTCTAAGGTTATTGCAAGAGAGACAGTGAAAGCGATGCGTAAGGATGTGCTTGCAAAGTGCTATGGTGGCGATATCTCGCGTAAGAGAAAGCTCTTGGAGAAGCAGAAGGAAGGAAAGAAACGTATGCGTCAGGTTGGAAATGTAGAGATTCCGCAGAAGGCGTTTATGAGTGTACTGAAGTTAGATGAGGAGTAGGATAACGAATGAAAAAATATGTGAGCTTATATGTTCATATACCGTTTTGTGTCGTAAAATGCAAATACTGCGATTTCCTGTCGTTTGATGGGGAGAGCTATGGAACGATGCTTCGCTATGTTGATTGCCTGTGTCAGGAAATCAAGATGTATGCGCCAATCGTTGCAGATTATGGGGTGCGAAGTATCTTTATCGGGGGTGGAACACCGTCATTGTTAGATGAATCCCTGATTACAAATATTATGGCATTTATCCGCCGGTATTTCCATGTGGAGAAGAATGCTGAGGTGACAATCGAGGCAAATCCGGGAACATTGCGCCATCAGAAGTTAAATGGCTATAAGGCGGCAGGCATTAACCGGATCAGCATCGGGTTACAGTCCTGCGACGACGATATGCTGAAAAAGCTTGGACGGATCCATAATTTCGATCAGTTTGTGGCAAGCTACAATGCGGCGAGACGTGCAGGATTCCAGAATATTAATATTGATATCATGTCCGGACTTCCGGGGCAGACAATCCATACCTATGTTGATACATTGTCCCGCGTGATCGAGTTCGGCCCGGAGCATATATCTGCGTATTCCCTAAGTATTGAGGAGGGAACTCCGTTTGCAAAAGATCCACAGATTTTAAGTGAACTGCCACCCGAGATGGTGGATCGCCGGATGTATGAGATTACAAAACAATTGTTGGCAGCACATGGCTATGATCGGTACGAGTTTTCCAATTATGCAAAGCCGGGGTATGAGTGTAAACATAATATGGTTTACTGGACAGGTGGAGAGTATATTGGTCTTGGTATCGGTGCATCTTCATATTTCCAGGGAAAACGGTTTAATAACATGCGCGATATCTTCAAGTATATTGAGTTGATGGAGAATCTGTCTGATAAGTTTGTTGAAGCAGATAACATGGAACTATTGTATAACGACACGACGCGGATGTTGCGGGAGAATGTGACGAATATATACATAGATTCACGGATGGAAGAATTCATGTTCCTTGGGCTCCGGATGACCTGTGGCGTGAGCCGGGAGGATTTTAAGGAGCGTTTTAACAAAGATATTTATGAGGTATACGGAAGCGTTCTGAATAAATATATCAGCGAGGGATTCATGGCGGTCGAAGGTGACCGGATTTATCTGACAGATGCAGGTATTGATGTAAGCAATGTGATATTAGCGGATTTTCTGTTAGATTCGTGATTGTAGATATTGGAATGTAAATATACTGTGATAGAAGAGAGAGTCTTTGTCATATTTTAAGCAAAAAAGAAACGATTTTCGATTTGAAAACCGTTTCTTTTTTGTGCTTTATTTATTATCGTTTTCTTCCATGTTCTTTCTTGCCGTTGCAAGCATCAGCTTAATACGGTTTACCTGGTTAACTTCTGATGCCCCCGGATCGTAATCAATTGCAACGATGTTCGCATCCGGATATGCATGCCGCAGGGATTTGATAACACCCTTACCGACAATGTGGTTTGGAAGACAGGCAAATGGCTGGCAGCATACGATGTTGCTGGCACCACTCTTTATAAGCTCAACCATCTCACCGGTCAGGAACCAGCCTTCACCGGTCTGGTTACCGATGGATACAATCGGACGGGCATATTCTGCCAGAGTCTTAATATGTACAGGTGGATGGAACCGCTTACTCTTCTTTAAGGCACTAACTACCGGATGGCGTAGTGCTTCAAGTGCAGCGATACCGAGATTACCATTTCTTGCAGATTTTTTCGTCTTTCCAAGATATTCGTATTTGTAATTGTTGTTGTAGAAGCAGTACTGGAAGAAGTCCAGCAGATCCGGCATAACTGCCTCTGCACCTTCTGCCTCCAGAAGCTCTACTAAGTGGTTGTTGGCAGATGGGAGGAACTTAACAAGAATCTCGCCAACGATACCAACACGTGGCTTCTTGACATCTTCATTCAAAGGTACGTTGTCAAAATCTTTGACGATATCATGTACCAGTTTACTGAATCCGCGACCGCCATTTTCCATGCAACGGATGGCTGCATGCTCCCATTTGCGGTGCAGCTTATTGACAGAACCCTTTACTTTCTCGTATGGGCGAGTCTGGTAGACAACGCGCATGAACAGATCACCGATTGCAAGTGCCTGCATCGCGCATTTGACCGTTTTCATATTCCATACGAAACCGGAGTTGTTCTCAAAGCCCTGTACCGAGAGTGCAATCACCGGAATCTGTGGGTAGCCGGCCTTCGCAAGTGCACGACGGATAAAGCCAACGTAGTTTGTTGCACGACAGCCGCCACCGGTCTGTGTCATAATAAGTGCCAGTTTATTGATGTCATATTTGCCGGATGTGATGGCATGCATCATCTGACCGACAACGATCAAAGAAGGATAGCAGGCGTCATTGTTCACATATTTTAATCCGGTATCAATGACTTCTTTAGTTGCATCCGGAAGAATCTCAATATTTAATCCCATATGGCGCATTGCCGGAGCCAATACATTGAAATGAATTGGGGAGAGCTGTGGTACCAATACGGTATAATCCTTCATATCTGTTGTGAATTCTACACGGTTATAATTGCTTGGCATCGGACATGGTGTGAAGTTATGCTTTCTTCTGACATTGACTGCACTGATCAGCGAACGGATACGGATACGTGCCGCACCTAAGTTGCTGACCTCATCAATCTTTAATACGGTATAGATTTTACCGGAGTTTGTCAGAATATCGTTGACACAGTCCGTTGTAACAGCGTCCAGACCACAGCCGAAGGAGTTTAACTGGATCAGCTCCAGATTCCTGCTTGACTTGACGTAGTTTGCCGCCTTGTACAGACGGGAGTGGTACATCCACTGATCGGATACGATCAAAGGACGTTCTACTTTGGCAAGATGAGCAACAGAGTCTTCTGTTAAAACAGCGATATCGTACGAGTTAATAAGCTCTGGAAGTCCATGGTTGATCTCCGGATCCAGATGGTATGGACGACCGGCAAGCACGATACCGAGCTTATCGGTCTTCTCCAGATAAGCAATTGTCTCTTCGCCCTTCTTCTGAATGTCCGCTTTGACGGCATCTGCTTCTGCATAAGCAGCCTCAACTGCATCGTTTATTTCTTCCTTTGTGACGTTTGTATATTTCGAGAATTCACGTAGCAGACGATCCTTTAATGCCTCTTTATTATCGAGTGCAAGGAACGGACGGATGTAGGTGACATCCGGTGCGGAAACCTCTTCCATGTTGTTCTTGATATTCTCTGCATAACTTGTGACGATCGGGCAGTTGTAGTGATTGTTTGCATCCGGTGTCTCATTGCGCTCATAAGGAATGCAAGGATAGAAGATCGTCTTGATTCCCTGCTTCAACAGCCACATAACATGACCATGTGAGATTTTTGCCGGATAACATTCCGACTCACTTGGGATAGACTCGATACCAAGGGTATAGATGTCTCTCGATGACTTCGGAGAGAGCAGTACCCGGTAGCCAAGCTTCGTCAGGAATGTAAACCAGAACGGATAGTTCTCATACATATTCAGGACACGTGGAATACCGATGACACCACGATATGCTTCACTTTCGGTCAGTGGCTCGTAGGAGAACAAACGGTTGAATTTGTATTCAAATAAGTTCGGCATGTTGTGCTGGTTTTTCTTTAAACCAAGACCGCGTTCACAACGGTTACCTGTGATGAACTGTCTGCCGCCTGTGAAACGGTTGATCGTAAGGAGACAGTTGTTCGTACATCCCTTACAACGAGCCATCTTCGTCTCGTAGGTGAGTGCTTCCATCGCCTCCTTGGAGAGCATGGTCGTCTGGTCGCCTTCCTCGTAACGGTCTCTCGCAATCAGGGCTGCACCGAAGGCACCCATGATACCGGCGATGTCCGGACGGATGGCTTCCCTGCCGGAGATAAGCTCGAAGCTTCGAAGAACCGCATCGTTATAGAAGGTTCCGCCCTGTACGACGATATTCTTGCCAAGTGACTTCGGATCAGTCAGCTTGATTACCTTCAAAAGGGCGTTTTTGATAACGGAATAAGCAAGACCTGCAGAGATGTCGGCGACGCTTGCGCCTTCCTTCTGTGCCTGCTTTACCTTAGAATTCATAAATACGGTACAACGGCTTCCGAGGTCAATCGGACTTTCAGCAAAAAGTGCAATCTTTGCGAAATCCTTCACATCGTAATTTAACGACTTGGCAAATGTCTCAATGAAAGAGCCACAGCCGGAGGAACATGCTTCGTTCAGCATGACATTGTCGACGACTTCATTCTTGATCTTGATACATTTCATATCCTGACCACCGATATCTAAGATACAGTCCACGTCCGGATCAAAGAATGCAGCGGCAGTGTAGTGGGCGATTGTTTCTACCTCACCATAGTCAAGCATGAGAGCAGACTTAATTAAGGCTTCTCCATATCCGGTAGAGCAGCCGGCTACAATCTCCACGTCATCCGGGAGCTTTGTATAGATATCTTTCATGGCGCGCAGGGTTGTACGAAGCGGACTGCCATCGTTGCTGCTGTAAAAATCATAGAGCAGACTGCCGTCCTCAGCGACAAGTGCGACCTTGGTTGTTGTGGAACCGGCGTCGACACCGAGGAAGCATTTCCCCTTGTAGGTGGCAAGGTCGGAACGTAATACTTTATTTTTCTCCTGCTTTTTGATGAAAGCGTCGTAGTCTTCCTGCGATGCAAACAGTGGTGGGAGACGGTCAACATCCACAGCAATCTTAAGATCGGCTGTGAGCTTTCCGCTGATCTCATCCAATGTATAGTGTGTCTCTTCCTTTGCCTGAAGTGCTGCACCGACAGCCGCGAACAGATGCGAATGTCCCGGTGCGATAATATGTTCCGGTGTCAGGTTCAGTGTCCGCACAAATGCTTCCTTGAGCTGGTCGAGGAAGTGGAGAGGACCACCTAAAAATGCAACATTTCCTTTGATCGGCTTACCACAGGCAAGACCACTGATCGTCTGGTTGACAACCGCCTGAAAGATAGAAGCTGCAAGGTTTGGCTTTGTTGCACCTTCGTTGATGAGCGGCTGGATATCTGTCTTTGCAAATACACCACAACGCGCAGCAATCGGATAGATCGTATCATAGTCCTTCGCGTATGTATTCAGTCCGGAAGCATCCGTCTGGAGCAGGGATGCCATCTGGTCGATAAAGGAACCGGTACCGCCGGCACATACACCATTCATACGCTGTTCCACACCATTTGTAAAATAAATGATCTTGGCATCCTCGCCGCCAAGCTCGATGGCAACATCCGTCTGTGGAGCATAGTCGGTCAGAGCCTCCGATACACAGATAACTTCCTGCTCAAACGGAATCCCGATGACCTGTGCCAATGCAAGTCCACCGGAACCGGTGATCGTAGGAGCAACTTCAACATTTCCAAGCTCCTTGCTGGCATGTTCTACAAGCTCCTTTAATGTCTCTTTGATATTTGCAAAGTGACGCTTGTATTCCGAAAATAATATGTTATGTTCTTCGTCAATCACAGCAACCTTGACTGTGGTCGAACCAATATCGATTCCTAATCTCTTCATTTAATAATTACCTCTTTTACTATTTCCCATTTCATATTTCTGTATTTTTCGACATCTGACATTATATAGGAAAGAATCATGAATTTCAACAGAAAAATTGTGAACATTTTCTACCTATTAAGAATAAAATAATCAGAAATGAGTATGGAGATATGCGGTATGGAGCATGAATGCAAGGGAACGGTACACAAAGTCGTTGCCGGAGATACACTGTACAAATTATCAAAACTGTATGGTGTCCGCCTGATTGATATCCTGAAAGAGAATCCATATGTCAATGTCTATAATCTGCAGCCGGGAGATGAAATCTGTATTCCGACAGAGGTGTACGAGGAAGAAGAGAGGCGTTATTATACGGCGAAGGTTGGGGAGACACTTGGAAGTTTAGTCCAGGAATTTGATACGGATATTGCGGATCTGATGCAGTATAACCGGGAGCTTTACGATCTGCGGGTGCCGCTTGGAACGATCATCCGGATCCCGCCGGAGAAAGAAAAACAGTCATAGAAACAGATTGGTGAAAATGGGATAGAAGTGTATGAGAAAAGTGATTGCCACAGACGGAGAATCCGCGCGTGGCGATTGCTTTTTTTATGTATATAGGGTATAATATCGAATTGATATGCAAAGTGAAAGTGAGGAAAATTTAATTTGAGTTTTTTTGCAAAGTTAGAAAAAAAATTTGGAAGATTCGCAATCCGCAATCTCCCAATCAAGATTGCGGTTGTGATGGCAATCTCGTATGTTTTGTGGGCGTTTGTTCCGACGTTTGCATTCAAGCTTGTTTTTTCACCATATGCGATTTTGGAACAGCATGAGTTCTGGAGGTTGTTTACATGGGTATTTTCACCACCGGGAGATTTGAATTTAGTTGGAATACTGATGATATTTATATTGATTTTGTTTGGACAACAGATCGAACAGGCCATGGGAACATTTATGTTTAACCTTTATATATTTGGTGCATGGTTCTGGAATACGGTCATCATGTTAGGCATCAGTATTTACTATTATGCAAATGGTTCCATTCTTGGCATGATGGATGTTGGAATATGGGCAATGTATTACTTTGATTATGGATTGTTCTTAGCGTTTGCACTGATGTATTCGGATGCACGTGTGTTGTTTATGTTTTTCATTCCAATCCGTGCTTTCTGGGTCGCAGTTATAGATATGGGATTGATGGCATATGAATTTATGCGGCCAACCACAAGTACGTTGAACCGTGGTTCCATCATTGCGTATCTGGTGAATTTCTTTATATTCTACCTGATTATGGGGCGGGGTGTCGGTATGCGAAGCTCGAACAGCAAGGCGGCAGCGAAACGAAGAAAACGGGATTATGATCGTCGCGTGGAGAATCTCTCTCGACAGGTAAACGGAGAGGCAGACCGGCGTCACAAGGCACAGCAGATGGGATATCCATCGAACATCACGAAGCACAAATGTGCAATCTGTGGAAGAACGGAGCGGGATGGCGATGATCTGGAGTTTCGGTTCTGCTCAAAATGTAACGGAAATTATGAGTATTGTAACGAACATTTATTTACGCATGAGCATGTGAAATAGGAGACTGATATAATGATAGCAACATGTAAGAAATTAGTGACAGATATACAGAGAGACAAAGACTTAGACAAGAAACTTCCAGAATATGCAGAACTGCTTGGAAGACAGTATAACTGCTATGCGACTGTAAAAGGAAGCATGAATTATTACACGATGAAGGAAGTCTGTGATGAGCAGGATGACAAGAACACGGATGTCTGCAAATATTTTGCACTTCTGACAGGCTTGTTAGACCGTCATCTGGTTAAGCGCGAGGCAGTGGACGAAGATTCTATGGAAGCAATCGCACAGCTTCGTAGCAATGTAGAATATAAGATGCATATTCTGACCGCTTACACGGATGCATATGAGATTTATGAGTATGTGTTAAACCGTGTGGAGGCTGCCGTGCGTGATGAAGTGGCACCGGTTGATGCAAAAGGGCTTTCTGAGAAGATGTTTGCCTATGTATTTGCAGAGAATGATACGGTTGTTATAAACAGTAAATTACAGCTTCTGATGGCGCAGCTTCCGGTTCGTATGACGAAGAATAAGTTTTATGATATTGTCAATTCAACACTCAATATCTATGAGGAGGGCGAGACAACCTCTGTGGATGAGTTTGTTGATATGCTGCGCAGTGCAGTGCTTTTGAAGAAGCCAAAGGGATTTGAGACGGAGTATCCATTTTTGTATCATGTTTATACCGATCTTGCAGAGGCTGATTATGCGGCACTCACGCTGCCGGAGTTTGAAGATCTGACGAAGCGTCTGAATCAGGCTGCGACGATCATCAACAACGAAGTGTCAGCGTTTATGCTGTTACAGGAAGTCATAAATGATGTGTATACGATCCTACTTACGATTGATGCAGCATATGAGAAGAACGAAGAAGATGTACCGGGGTATGCAGCAGCACTTCGCATTATCAAGGCGTGTGTAAAGGCAGAGACGATCGATCAGTTACCGGATGAGGTGATGGATGAGTTTTTCACAATCGAAGGTGTGCAGGAGCGCGTGTATGAATCTATCGTGATATTGGAAGCAGTGCTGGATGAGATTCGCGTTGGAAAAGCCGAGCAGATTGAAAGCCTTGCACTGACAGAGACATTTGACCGTCTGGATAAGGTAAGCAAGCTGCTTTCTACAAGCTTGTTTATTGATCTTGACAAGGTTTCTAGAAAGACAGAAACCGCAGATCATGCGTATATCACAGCAAAGAAGGAAGCACTTGTAAAGGAACTTGGCGATTTGTTTTCGAGTGTGAAGAGACCGGTTTACCGTAGTATGATGTGTAAGCTTCTTGCTGCAATGCCGATCTTCATGAATACACAGCAGGAGATCCGGGATTATTTTGATTATGTAATTGAGAATTGTAAGGATGACAGCGAACTTATGGCATGTAATAAGCTGATTTCAGAGATGATAGAGGAGTAATCGTGATTTTTGCTGATAAATGTTATACATACAATCTTACAGAGCGAAAACAGGCACGGATCAGGAAAAGAATCAGGCGGCATAAGCCTGTCCGGAATCTGTATGTGATCGTGTTGCCGTTATTGCAGGATGGATTGCTGGAGATTTATCCATATAATCAGTTGTTACAAAAACCATATAGGAAGCTGGATTCCCGGATACGGGTTGTCGGCTTTGCAAGAGGCAAAGAAGTGGCAGAACAGCTCGTATTGCAGATCATACAGGATATGTATGATGAAACCGGGGAAGAATGGAAGGTAGAGGATT
Source organism: Wujia sp. (assembly GCF_056872695.1). Lineage (NCBI taxonomy): Bacteria > Bacillati > Bacillota > Clostridia > Lachnospirales > Lachnospiraceae > Wujia > Wujia sp. Next base: position 41,358 of record NZ_DBMFCD010000015.1, read on the forward strand.
TTTTCTTTTGATAGAAGTGAAAGAACCACAGGTAGGAGTAAGGTAAGGAATGCTGCATGTATTGTTACTTATTTTAAAAATAATCGGATGGATCCTCCTTGGTATCATAGGAATGCTTCTCTTGCTTGTGATGCTGATTTTATTTTGCCCGATCCGGTATCAGGCAGATATCTCGTATCAGGGTGGGAAGACATTACAGGCAAAAGCAAAGGTACGGTATCTGATCTTAAGTGTCCGGGTGTTGTATGACCAGAGCCGGGAGAAGGATAAACTGAAACAGGAGATACGGCTGTTATGGTTTAGGCTTGGAAAGAAGAAGGCAGAAGAAGCAGAGCGTGAGGTGGAACATCTCGCTGATGAGGGATTCGACGACGCGTGGGATGATATCGACGTGGATGAGGACGATGATGCAATCTGTGAGAAACCGGTAAAGCGAAAGGATAGTATAGAAAATAGTTCACAGAAGATAATAAGTGAATCGGAGAAAACGGATGAGTCAGATGGGACTATTACAGAGATTCCGACGATACCACTTCCAGAGACAGACATAAATGAGGATGATATAGAAACAAAGACAGAGGAAGCACCAGAGCATGAAATCTTTGATCTGGACGAACCGGACGATCTGTCGGAAGAAGAAAAGAAGCAATCGGGCAGATTGAAGATATTGTGCCGGAAGGTGTGGGAGAAGATTAAGAAAGTCTGGACATTTGTGATAAATCACACACCAGGAAAGGTCGCAGAGCGTGTGACTGACAAGATCGAGAAAAAGACAGCGACTGCGAAGAAAAAGTTCCGGCGATTGCAGAAGTTCTGGAATCTGTCGTGTACGGTAAAGACACGTGAATATCTGAAAAAATATATTCCGCGGACATTGAAACATATTTTGCCACGCAAGGTAAAGGGCTATGTGCATTACGGCATGGATGAGCCATACAAGACCGGGCAGGTGACCGGATATTTGAGCTTACTGCCGTTTGTATATCAAAAAGGGCTGTCAATGCAGCCGGATTTTGAACAGAAGGTGTTGGAACTGGATGTGAAGCTGAAAGGCCGAATCCGGCTTGGATATCTGCTCCGGATTGTCTTGAATATCAATATCTGGAGGACACTAAAAGTTGCAAAGAAAGTAATGAATCAGTAAGATAATATAGAAATTGGAGGTAATGAGTGATGGCAAATGATTTTAATCAGACAGTTGGTTCTTTATTTCAGGGGATGGATTCCCTGCTTACAACGAAGACAGTTGTTGGCGAGCCAACGAAGGTAGGCGATACAATTATTTTACCATTGGTGGATGTGAATTTTGGTGTAGCTGCCGGTGCATTTGGCAAAAACGGCGGTTCCAACTCTGCTGGAGGCGGAATGGGCGGTAAGATGTCTCCAACTGCGGTACTTGTGATCCAGAACGGACATGCGAAGATGATTCCAGTCAAGCAGGGTGACACGGTAAGCAAGGTGATCGACATGATTCCAGAGGTTGTCGATAAGATTGCAACAGCCATGGGTAAGAAAGCAGATGTGGATATTGACAGCCCAGAAATCAAAGAAGCGATTGATCAGGCAAGTGAGAATAACTAGGATTTGAACGAAATTACGTCTTTTCACTCCGTTTGTCTCATAGTATGTAGTAGAACAAATATGATGAAGAGGCGGCATTGAAGGCATTATTTGGATATTCAATTTTATTTATGGCGATTGGCATGATACTTTCGTATTTTGTCAGTGGTTTTTGTGAGTTTGTTTTAGTGACGGCAATGCTTATATTAGCGTATGTATTGCTGTGTTTTGATTGTTAACGGGAGGCGCAAGTGGCAGAAGAAAAACAGAAGGCTTTAGTTGAACTTCTGAGAGGACATAAAGTATATTTACAGACACATAATTTCCCGGATCCGGATGCAATATCGAGTGCGTTTGGTCTGAAGCGGTATCTGGAACATTATGGGATTGCATCAACAATCTGTTATGTTGGCAGTATTGACCGGTTTAATACAAGAAAAATGATGGATACGTTCGGAATTGAGATTTATTCGTATGACGATATCCCGGACATGCAGGCAGAGGACTATATCGTGCATGTCGATTGTCAGAAACCGAATGCAAATACGGCAGATCTTCCGGGCAATGAGGTGGCGTGTATTGATCATCATCCGGTGTTTGTGAAGACAGAAGATTACAAGTACGAGGATATCCGGATCGTAGGTGCGTGTGCCAGTATTGTTGCGTCGTATTTTCAGACAAGCGGTGTGCCGATGGATGAGGATGTAGCGACCGCACTTGCTTATGGTATCAAGATGGATACGGCGGATTTTGTGCGCGGGACAACTGCGTTTGATATGGATATGATGGCATATCTGTTCGATTATATCAGTACGGAAAAACTGAACAGTATGTACAATTCCACGATAGAGTTTCAGGACTTAAAGGCGTATGGTGCAGCAATCGAGCATATTGAAGTGTTCGATTATGTTGGATTCACCTATATTCCGTTTGAGTGTCCGAATTCCTTAGTTGCGATTATATCGGATTTTATATTGTCGCTGGATGTGGTGGATGTAGCGGTTGTGTATTCAATCAATTCGGATGGTATTAAGTTCTCTGTGCGCAGTGAACGGGAAGATGTGGATGCAGGAAAACTAATCTATCAGGCGTTGGATGGAATCGGTTCCGGTGGTGGACATGCTGCGATGGCAGGCGGATTTGTCAGCCATGAAGCGCTGAATAAGATTGGCAGGGACTATGACCGGAAATTAAAAGAATTATTTATGAAGACGATTCGTAAGAATAGAGGTGTGTAACATGAACGGGAGTACAGATATGAGTATGGAGCTTCTGATGAACTCCGACAACCCGGAGAAGGTGCTGCAGACGATGCAGCCATTTATAGAGTCTATGATGCACTATGAGTGTGCCTTGATGGAGATAGAAACAAAACTGAAGGTATTGAATACGGAATTTGCATCACAGTACAATCGAAATCCGTTTGAGTCGATCCGGTGCCGGTTGAAAAAACCGCTTAGCATTGTGGAAAAGATGAAACGGAAAGGTCTGGAAATCTCGATAGAAAATATCGAGGAAAACCTGACGGATATCGCAGGTGTACGTGTGATTTGTTCGTTCCCGGAGGATATCTATACGGTATCAGAGCTTTTGACAAAGCAGGACGATATCCGGGTTGTATGTGTAAAGGATTACATACGGAATCCAAAGCCAAACGGATACCGCAGTCTGCATCTGATCGTGGAAATTCCGATTTTCTTGTCAAATGAGAAAAAATATATGAAAGTCGAAGTGCAGTTCCGGACAATCGCGATGGATTTCTGGGCGAGTCTTGATCATAAGCTCAAGTATAAGAAGGACAATCTGAAGCATCCGGAGATTATTGCGAAGGAGTTAAAGAAGTGCGCAGATACGATTACGGCGATGGACTACAAGATGCAGGAGATCCGGAGTCTGCTGGAATAACGGAATGATTGTATTTTGATTAACCTGAATAGATAAAAAAACAGGAGGCAGAAAATGGCAAAACAGGTTTGGAAACCGGGAAATATGTTGTATCCGGTACCGGCGGTTATGGTGACAACCGGTGATGGAAAAGGAATCGATGACATTATCACGATCGCATGGACGGGAACCATCAATTCCGATCCACCGATGGTATCGATCTCTGTACGAAAGTCAAGATATTCACATGAATTACTCACGAAAAACGGAGAGTTCGTCATTAATTTAGTGACGAAGGATCTGTGCTATGCGATGGACTATTGTGGTGTGAAATCAGGCAGAGATGTAGATAAATTCGCGGAGATGAAGATGACGAAGGGCAAGGCACAGACAGTGTCGGTACCTGTCATTGAAGAAAGCCCGGTCAATATTGAGTGTAAGGTCACACAGGTAATTGAGCTTGGCTCCCATGATATGTTCTTAGCTGAGGTAACAGCCGTACTTGCGGATGAGAAATATATGGATGAGACAGGAAAGTTTGACCTGAATAAGACAGATTTGATTGCATATTCCCACGGACAGTATTTTACGCTTGGTGATTATGTTGGCAAATTCGGATACAGTGTACAGAAAAAGAAATAAGTATTGATAAATAGTGGTACCTATCATAGAAAAGAACATTTGCAACGTTCACAAAAGTTTCAGACTTTGTTCGTTGACAGATGTTCTTTTCTTTTATACTATAAACTTGGTCAGCGCCCTTGGAGAAGAAGGGAGCGAATATGTTTAGTAAAGTAAAAAGCTGTGCGGTTCACGGTGTGGACGGACGGATGATCGATGTGGAGGCAGATGTGAATGATGGTCTGCCTGTATTTACCATGGTTGGATATCTGTCATCGTCTGTCAGGGAGGCATCGGAACGCGTGCGGACTGCGCTTAAGAATTCAGGCTTTCATTTGCCACCGAAGCGCATCACAATCAATTTATCCCCGGCAGATATGAGAAAAGATGGTTCCGGATATGACCTTGCGATTGCAACAGCCGTGCTTCTGTCACTTGGCGTAACAGCGGAATTACCGATGGAACAGACGTTGGTGCTCGGAGAACTGAGCCTGGACGGATCGATAAAAGCGATTCCGGGCGTTCTTCCGATGGTTATCTGCGCCAGAGAAGAAGGTATGACAAGCTGCATTGTTCCAAAAGAAAATGTGCAGGAGGCTGCTTTGGTGCAAGGGATATCGGTTATAGGTGTTTCAAGCCTGCAGGAGACCATGGAGTATATCCAGGGAATAAAAGAATATGACAATACGAATGTCAGAAAACCGGCTGTGGATACATCGGAATATCTGTATGATATTGATTTTTCTGATGTAGTAGGACAGGAAAGCATCAAGCGGGGGATGGAGATTGCTGCGGCAGGATTTCACAATGTGTTGTTGACCGGTGCTGCCGGCGCAGGGAAATCCATGCTCGCGAAGCGTCTGCCGACGATCCTGCCACAGATGAGCTTCGAAGAAAGTTTGGAAGTGACAAAGATATACAGTGTCGGAGGAATGTTACCGCCGGAAGGGGGATTGATACACAGACGTCCGTTCCGGGCACCACATCACACAATCTCGGAATATGCACTGATCGGTGGCGGCAGGGTTCCGACACCAGGGGAGGTGAGCTTTGCACATTATGGGGTGCTGTTTCTGGACGAACTTCCGGAATTTTCCAAACCCGTGTTGGAAGTGCTGCGCCAGCCTTTGGAAGACCGTAGAATCCGGATATCGAGAGTGCAGGCGTCGTATGAATTCCCAGCGGATTTTATGTTTGTGGCGGCGATGAATCCTTGTCCGTGTGGAAACTACCCGGATTATCGTAGATGCAGTTGCACGGAACAGCAGATCCGCCGTTATCAAAGCAAGGTAAGCGGACCGTTGCTTGACCGGATCGATATCCGGATGGAGGTTAAAGGCGTAAAGCAGGAGGTGCTTTTCTCCAAACAGAAAACGGAATCTTCAAAGACAATCCGGGCACGGGTGGAACAGGCAAGACAGATGCAGAAGGAACGGTTTGCTGGAACCGGACTGTTGTTTAATTCACAGCTTGATGGAAAGAATCTGGAGGAATATATCACGTTATCGGAGGAAGGAAAAAGGCTGGTGCTTCAGCTTTTTGAAGAACAGGAATTATCTGTGCGAGGTGTGCACCGCGTCTTGAAGCTTGCCCGCACAATCGCGGATCTGGCTGGCAGTGAAGAGATTGAAAATGCACATCTGCAGGAAGCGGCATTTTACCGCAATCAGGATGTATTTGCAAAGGGGGTTCTGTATGGAAACTAGAAGTGAGATGGCAAGGCTTTGGCTATATGGAAATCATGAGATATCATCAAAAGTAAAATATTATTTGATTCTACGGTACGGTACGGCCGAGCAGGCTATGGAGCAATCGGTACCGGAGCTTGAGAAGGAGCTGGCGAAGCAATTTGAACCGGCGGAATATCAGACGCTTTTACTTCGCAAAAATTCAAATTATCTGGATGAAGTATACGGACGATTAAAGGAACGAAACATCCGGATCTTATATCCGGGGCATCCGTTATACCCGGAGAAGCTTACAAATATCTACGATAAACCGGAGATTTTATTTGCGCGTGGCAAAATTCGGGAGAGCATCAATTATTATAATCAGTCGGTTGCGATTGTGGGTGCACGCAATGCAGATACATACTGTAAAGAAACGACACGTATCTTTGCGAGGGAGCTTGCGAAGGCGGGAATCCAGATTGTGAGTGGACTGGCCAGGGGTATCGATGGTCAGGCACATCGCGGCTGTCTGGAAGCAGGTGGCTATACGATTGCAGTGCTTGGCTGCGGGATCAATGTCACATATCCGCGCGAGAATATCGAATTATTCGCGCAGATTGAAGAACGGGGATTGATTCTGTCCGAATATTGTCTGGATGTACCGCCGCTTGCGTTTCAGTTCCCGCTCAGAAACCGGATCATTAGCGGACTGTCGGATGGTGTTTTAGTATCCTGTGCCAAGAAGAAAAGCGGTTCTCTGATTACAGCAGATCTGGCACTTGATCAGGGAAAACAGGTGTACGCTCTGCCGGGCAGAGTATTAGATGCATTCAGTGAGGGTACAAACCACCTGATTCAGATGGGTGCGATGTGCGTGACAAGACCGAAGGATATCCTGCTTGATCTGTGGGGGGAGGAACGCCTGAATATGGATGATGTTAGCGGTGCTGCATCCGGTAGTGCTGAAAAACAAAGTGAAACACGGGATAACCTGACAACCGCAGAACGGACCGTATATGACCTTCTAGGCTTAGATCCGGTACATGTGGATGATGTGATCGCACAGGCAAGACTTGGTGTATCGACGACAATCAGTGTGTTGTATGAGCTGGAACGGCGAAACGTGATCAAGCAGCCGGTGCGAGGGTATTATATATGGAGTTTGTGAGGAATGATAGCTGTATTTAATATGCTAGATTTATGAAAACGTGCAACAGTGTCGCACGTTTTCATAAATTAGTTCTTTTGTATCGCAGAAATATGACATAAGATATGGATATGCAAAGCTGCCGATATATGGTATAATAAATGAATTAAGTTTAACAATCGAAGTTTGAAGGAGCGACAATATATGAAGTATTTATAATTCCGTTTTGCCGGACTGAAAAATCAAGTGTAGGAGGATACATGACATGAAATATACAAATAAGCATATAAAAGAAGAATACAAATTAAATCAAATAGGGCGGACAATTGGAATGATCCTCTTAGTGATAGGAATATTATTGGTGGGATTTGGATTGATTCAGACAAAGAGAAAGATGGAGTGTGTCCGACCATTTGAGCAGGTATTACAGGAAGAATCTAATCCTGCGAATCAGACAGCATATATTGATATTATTCGGGTACCGGAGAAGTTGGCGGAAAATAAATATGAAGGATATTACCTTGTAACAACCGCTGAGGAAAGCTATATTGTTGAGATGCAACCGGAACAGTTCGTAGATTTGAAGCAGAGAGTGGAAGAGAACGGTACGGCAAGAGTGGAAGGTATGACGAAAGTTGTGATTGACGAGAATGTAAAAAAAATAGTAAGTGAGTATATCAATCACAAATTTATTGCTATACGTATGACGAAGCTTACCTATGGAAAAATACTCAAGGAAGGATATTTTGTGAATCTGGATATCGGAGGCATCTTAATATTGATTGGAATTTTGCTTGTATTAACACAGGTGCGTGCGATTGAAAAATACAGACATCCATTGGCAGAGCAGATTGACGAAGAATGTAATCAGCCGGACGCTCTTTGGTTAAATGATTTTAGAATTTATTTGACAAAGAGCTTCCTTGTATCTGTATATGGTGGAAAGTTGACTGTGCTGGATCTGGCAAAGGTACAATTGACAAGACTGTTTGAAACAGTGAAGGGAAGCATGAACGTTATCACTTTGGAGGTAACGACAACAGAACAGGAGAAAATAACTGTCAGCGAGAATGAATGGCCATTTTTTACAATGAATGAAGAAGAGATTACTTATCTGACAGATGTATTCGGCAAAAGAAATATTGAATTTGTTTGTGAGATTCAACCGGATGAAGAAATCGATGAAGACGAAGAGTTTTGAAATGGAAAACATGCATAGGAAAATGAAGTTTATGGAGAGTCACCGTTATGATTAGAGAATTTCAAATGGATGATATAAATAAAGTAGCAGATATATGGTTGGATACAAATATAAAGGCACATAATTTTATCCCCGCCGAATACTGGAAAGGCAATTTCAAATCAGTAAAAGAAGCACTGTCACTAGCAGAGGTTTATGTGTATGAGTGTGATACAGAAATACAAGGCTTTATAGGATTAAATGATGAATATGTTGAGGGCATTTTTGTTTCTGGTGAAATGCAATCGCAAGGTATAGGTAAAATTCTGCTGAATTATGCAAAGGATAAAAGGAATAAGTTGCTCTTGAACGTATACCAAAAGAACGCACGGGCAATATCCTTTTATAAGAGAGAAGGATTTGAGATTCAGCATAGTGGTTTCGATGAGGCTACCGGAGAAAAAGATTATGTAATGACATGGCAACACAAATAGACGAAGCTTACCGATGGAAATATATAGTTAATAAAGAGAGGTGCATATGCTATGCCAGGTATACTCGTGGTTGAAGATGATGAAAATTTAAATCGTGGGATTACATTTTCACTGAAAAAATCCGGATATGAGGTATTTTCAGCAGAATCAGTGAAAAAAGCGAAAAGAATTGCAAGTGATAATCATGTGGATATTACCATTTGTGATGTGAATCTTCAGGATAGGAATGGACTGGAATTGGTAAGGTGGATGAGATGCAATTATAATACATACATTATCTGCCTTACAGCACTAGATCAGGAGATGGATCAGGTTATGGGATATGAAGCAGGGGCAGATGATTATATTACAAAGCCGTTTAGTCTTTCGGTACTTCTTTTGAAAATAGAAGCATATTTCCGTCGCAGACAGGAGAAAACGGAAGCCGGAAAGATGATTTCGGGAGATATCGTATTTATCACAGGAGAAATGAAAGTCCTGATAAAGAGTCGTGAAATCAGTCTGACAAAAACGGAGTTGAAAATGCTGACTTTTTTTCTTCAGAATCCGAAA
>NZ_DBMFCD010000016.1:0-42789 GCF_056872695.1 Wujia sp.
ATTATGACGCTTTGTCTGACGTCTTATCCGGAGTTCATCCTGTCGTTCTTTTATTGCTTCCAGACCTTTTTTATCGGTAGGAAGCATCGTTTTAATGACAAATATATTGTTGTTTCTCGATTGTTTAAATCGTATTTTTCCGCTTACTAATCCGTGATGCCAGCATTTTCCAACACAGGTATAGGAGTTTGGAGTATTGGCAAACCATTTTACCTTTGGTGCTAATTTCTTTCCACAGCGATAGCAGATCGGAACCATAAGTTCTACATCTGAAATTGCTTCCTCCTTGCAATGGTATTCTCTGGATATATGCTCTAAATAATGCTTGTGATGGGAGATAATCTCATCTTTTTTGTCTTTCGGGTTGTTATAGATATCGTAACAATACCGGTCTGCCAGATCTCTTGGAGACATTGCTTTTAACACAAGTCCGGTATAATATGCATCATTGACTGCGCTGTGAAAAGGTTTATCTTCTTCCACTTCTATCTTCAGATGTTCGACTGCTTTTTTCAGCTTTACGATTTTTCCGTCTTCGTCATACATATCCGCATAAATCTGCTGTATATTATAAAACTTTAATGGCACAGGCATTGGCTTTAAGTAGTAGTAGTCCATGTTTGTCTGCAATATATTCAAGTCCATTGAACCCCATGTGCCAAAAATATAATCCTGTCCACACCATTTGATAAATTCACGATACACCATATCAAATGGTCGTCCCTTCCGGAGTGTGGATTCATCATAATTTAAAATTGTCTTGATATGTGGCTGCAGTTTCTTGTAGAGCTTTGGTTTTATAATACTGGAATATGAGTCGATAATATTAAATTTTTTGTCCAGTTTCACTGCACCGATTTCTATGATTTCAAATGGCATGCGTGGATTCTCCATATCTCTGCCACCACAGCACTGGTTCCATTCCAAATCAAATATGATATAGTTCATGTTTATTCTGCCTTATCCATTATATGAAGATGAGAATAGTCATTATCATTCTCTGTTTTTCCGTTACGCTGTTCTAGTTCTTTACAGATATCATTGAGAATCTCAATGGTCTCATTGGAAGAACGTGAATTTGCGGTTGCCATTTTTGTAATCAAAACGGCCATCTTTTCCGTGCTGCTTACCACACGGTCGGTATTGTCTACATCCTTCTTCAACTGAATCTTTGTCATCAGTTTATCCTGCTCCATGAAATCTTTCATGTGTTTTGAATTATCATCCTTGATCTCAGATAACAGTTTGGAATTCTCATCTTTCATCTCCAACATCATATCAAGGATGGCGGACATACTCTGGGTACGGGAAATCTCTTCTCTTTTTGCAACTGAATAGATACCTTTTTCTACCTTGGTAAGCTCGTTCTGCTTGTCGAGGTTCAGGTTTGCGATTTCATCGACCTTTGCAAGAATCCCATCTACTAAGAAATAGGTATCAACGACTACAATCAGAGAGACTGCAATAATAACCTGAATCATGGAAGGATATACCAATATTAAATATAGGTCAATCAGCAGTGCCGCTATAAAAGCGACAGCACTGATTGTAAGAGTTGTACTTGATTTACGGTTCATGTAACACCCTCCGTTCTACATATCAAACCGGATTAGTCTGTCAGATCTTCTCCGTTTGTTTCGATAACCTTCTTGTACCAGTAGAAGGAATCCTTTTTATATCTTGCCAGATCCTTCAGGTCGAATTCATCACGGTTTACATAGATAAAACCATAACGCTTTACAACACCTTCATGGGTTGATACAAGATCAATGGCTGACCATGGACAATATCCCATCATCTCTACACCTTCGGAGCATGCAAGCTTGATCTGTTCGATATGCTTTCTCAAGTATTCGATACGATACGGATCATGTACCTTGCCGTCTTCTGTGAGCTTATCATAAGCACCAAGACCATTCTCTGTGACGATCATTGGCAGGTGATAACGGCTATAGATCTCACGCATCGTTGCACGGAAACCATCCGGGTCAATCTCCCAGCCAAACTCTGTACGAAGCAGGTTTGGATTTGGATAAGCTTTAAATACGCCAGGTTCATCTCCACTGATTTGCTGGTCACCTCTGCCTGCTGGTTCTGATCCATCATTCCATTCTACAGTTGCCGTAGAATAATAGTTAAATCCGATGAAGTCAGGGTGTGCACTTGCCATTATATCCATATCACCATCTTCAATAACAGGTGTTGCATCGTGCTCCTCTAAGAATGCCCACACAAGATTATTATAACGACCGAAAACAGCCATATCAAGATACAGCCAGTTACGGATTGCATTTAAATTCTGTGCAGCCAGTATATCCTTAGGCTTGCAGCTTGCCGGATAGACAAGGGAAATGTTTGGTGCAGGACCAATCTTTCCACCCGGTACCATCTCATGACACAGAGCCATAGCCTTTGCCTGTGCAAGCAACATGTGATGATTTTCCTGATACAGCTTTTTGTATTTATTATCGACTCCCTTTAAATCACAGGTGCCGATTACTTCACCATTTAAGGTTAATACATTCTGCTCATTTATGGTTAGCCAGTATTTTACACGATCACCATAGTTTTCGTAGAGAATCTTCGCAAAATTGACGAATTCATCGACACTCTCTCTTCTTGACCATCCACCCTTCTTCTCAAGGGCTGCAGGAAGATCAAAATGGAACATCGTAACGAGTGGCTCAATATTGTATTTCAGACATTCGTCAATGACATTGTTATAGAAATCGATACCTTCCTGATTGACAGCACCGGTTCCTTCCGGAAGAATACGTGTCCATGCAACAGAAAAACGGAATGTCTTAAATCCCATCTCTGCCATCAATGCGATATCTTCTTTGTAGTGATGATAAAAATCAGCACATACATCTAATTCACTTGTGCCTTCCGGTACCTTTTTGATATCTTGTACACTTGGTCCTTTTCCATGTGTCAGGTTCGCACCCTCTACCTGATATGCACTGGTAGACGCACCCCATAGAAAATCTTTTGGCATTGGTTTTAAATTTTTTAAAATCATGGATATTGACCTCCTATCAAAAATATTATAAAATAGATAACGATTTGTTTCCGTAGCTCAGCAGGATAGAGCAACCGCCTCCTAAGCGGTAGGTCGGGCGTTCGAATCGCCTCGGGAACATTTCTTTTTTTGCTTAATCTTCCAGATACATCTGTCGGAAGCTGTAAAGGGCACCGAGCAGATTCGAATCATTTCCAAACTTACATACATCAACCTTGATAAAATTCGTAATCATGCTGATGGATTTTAATTTTTCTACATAGCGTTTCACACCTTCTACGAATGCAGGCTGTGCGCTGATTCCACCACCAAGTAAGATAATATCCGGATCAACTATTGCAAATATGTTGAACAGATATTTTGCAGTTGTAAAATAAAAATCTTCTAACATGTCAAGGACAACCGGATCCCCTTCCTCTGCCATTTTATAAAGGAGTTCTCCGTTGAATTCTTTTGGGTTGATGCCTTTTGCCGTTGCAACCTGATAACAAAAAGCACGTGTAGAGTATGATGTAGACCAAAGATAAGGAAGTTTCTCATATTCTTCTTCCATATCGCTGATTGCATCAATATCAAATATTTTATCCACATCTTTTCTTGTCAGGGTATCTGCGAAGAAATAAGAGAGTTCTCCGGCAGATAAATCTTTTCCTCTATGCACATGACCGTTGATAACAATACCACCGCCGATGCCTGTTCCAAGGATAACGACAGCAGCGTTTTTACAGCCTTTTGCATTTCCCATCCAGACTTCAGCAAGGGCTGCACATTTTCCATCGTTTTCCATGGAAATCTTCACCCCATCACAGCGCGCACCGAGCAGTTCTGCCAAGTGTGCATCCTTTAGATATTTGATGCCGCCACCATTTCGGATGATACCATTTTCTGCATCAATCAATCCTGGTAAAGAAAGTGCAATTCCTTCTACGCCATGCCCCTTGTATTTGTCATAAATCTGTCCGAGAGATTCCACGAATTCCGGTACAGATTCTCCTTCTCTGGTCGGAGTTGGAAATTTTCCTTTTTCCTGAATATTACCGTCTATATTCATCCAGGCATATTTTACAAAAGTTCCACCTACGTCAAATACTAGATACATAAAATCTCCTTCCTATAAGTATATTATATTGTTACGACACCCTGTAACCAGATTTCTCCGCGGAACCGTCTGCCAACTTTTGGTTCTCCCTGTAAATCTGCTTCATTGATGCCGACATTGATCATCAGTCCATTTGCTTCAATCAGCAAATTGTAGACAATCTCTTTGCTATATATATTTTGCAGTTTCTCCACTGCATAGATATTTCCGATAACCATGTAATGATCACATTCCACGCCACATGGCATAAAGCTTGTATCGATGATCGAAAGAACATCTTCCTTGATGACTCTGGAAGAAATCGAAGTGTAGGTGTTCATTTCGTCATAGGTTAGTTGTTCCATTGCGTCGGTATCACCGTTCCGCGCTGCATCGAGCAACTGGTTTCTGCGGTTACGACCTTTCGATTCGACGGCTATCTGGTGCTTGGAATGATGCATGCCAAGCAGAATCGTTCCAGCTACAGATAAAGCAGAAAATCTGACCTTCGTGATCTGCCGGTTGGAATAGTTCAACCATTTGGATTTTGCATAATCTGCGATATTGATGACATAGAAGATAATTGTCATACCAAGATGGTAATCTTCACAGACTCCCGCATAGCTTTCCTTGTCGGTCTGCTTCTGAATCGTGATGTTCTCAAACTGCATGAACCGGTCTCCCTTCAGATAAGGAAAATAATGTTCAATGGATAAAGAACCTTTGATGTCATATTCACCGATCAGCGAGAGTCCAAAATTCTTACCAAAATCTTTTTCAAACTGCAACAATGACGTATCAATGCTGATTGTCGTCATAATCTTACGGTTTGGAGTATTCAACGTGTGACGATAAATATCTTCCAATTGCTGTCTATTTTTACATTCGCGAAAACCGATCGCACGTAGATAAGTATGCATACTACCTCCAACATTTCCACAGGGGAAATGGATTAACAGATTTTTGTCTTACCACCCATATATGGCTGAAGCACCTTTGGAATATTGATGCTTCCATCTTCGTTCAGATTGTTCTCTAAGAAAGCAATCAACATACGAGGTGGAGCAACAACTGTATTGTTCAATGTATGAGCAAAGTATTTTCCATCCTTGCCTTTTACCTTGATGCCAAGACGACGTGCCTGTGCATCACCGAGATTTGAACAGCTGCCAACCTCAAAATATTTTTTCTGACGTGGAGACCATGCTTCTACGTCATATGATTTTACCTTCAAATCTGCCAGATCACCGGAACAGCACTCAATTGTACGAACCGGAATATCCATAGAACGGAATAAATCTACGGTATTCTGCCACAGCTTGTCGAACCACATCTTGCTATCCTCAGGCTTGCAGACAACAATCATTTCCTGCTTCTCAAACTGGTGGATACGATAAACACCACGTTCCTCAATACCATGTGCACCCTTCTCTTTACGGAAGCATGGAGAGTAGCTTGTCAGAGTCTTTGGAAGCTCTTCCTCCGGAGTCATTGTGTCGATGAACTTACCAATCATAGAGTGCTCACTTGTTCCAATCAGATACAGATCCTCACCCTCAATCTTATACATCATGGCATCCATCTCTGCAAAACTCATAACACCGGTTACAACGTTGCTGCGGATCATGAAAGGTGGTACACAGTAAGTAAATCCACGGTCAATCATGAAATCTCTTGCGTAGCTGATAACAGCAGAATGAAGTCTTGCAATGTCACCCATCAGATAGTAGAAACCATTTCCGGCTACTTTTCTTGCACTGTCAAGATCAATACCGTTTAGCTTCTCCATAATATCTGTATGATAAGGAACCTCAAAATCCGGAACAACCGGCTCGCCAAAGCGCTCCAGCTCTACATTCTCAGAATCATCTTTACCGATTGGAACAGTCGGATCAATGATGTTTGGAATGACCATCATTTTCTTCTTTAACTCTTCACGTACCTGAGGCTCCTGATTCTCCAACTCTGCCAGACGGGCTGCGTTTTTAGCTACTTCCTTCTTAACTTCTTCTGCCTCTTCCTTCTTGCCCTGTGCCATCAATGCACCAATCTGCTTTGCAATCGCATTCTTCTTTGCACGAAGCTCGTCAGCTTCCTGCTGAAGGGCTCTTGCCTGCTTATCAAGTTCAATCACTTCATCTACTAATGGAAGCTTTGCATCCTGAAACTTTTTCTTGATATTCTCCTTTACAGCGTCTGGATTTTCACGAACAAATTTAATGTCTAACATAATTGTCGTCCTTTCTTAATTTATAATAGTAGTTTAAAATATTTGTAAAAAAAATGATATCAAATTTTTTGTATCCATATAATATTGTAATCTAATTATGTATCAAAATTCAGATTACCATCAGCATCTTCAAATTCAGCTTCCTTCGTCATATCCTGAATCTCTTCCTCTACGGTCTTTGCCTGCTCCAATGCTTCCTTTTCTTCCGATGAAAGCTGGATATAGGATTCGCCGTTTACGATTTCCTTCGCATAGGTGAAACAACCTTCCCGCGAATGCATCGAGTTCAACAAAATACCGGAGTTCTCATCATTTAATAATGCTATAACGAAGCTTAGTTTTCCGGCCATCTTGTCAAATGCATCATATTTGACAAGTGCATATTTGCTGATACATGAGGACAGGTGTTTCTTGATATGCCGGTGTTCTTTCGTCACACGTCTGGCGTTTGCCTTGACTTGATCCATCTCTTTAAAACGAATACGAATAATCTTCTCCAGATCCGCACCTTTTTTTCCACTCATAAGCATCTCATATTTTCTAGCCATCACATTCATCTTATGAATGATAAAAATGATTAGAATTATGAGTAAAACAACCAGAATACAAAGGATTGTGACAGCAGAAGATATTTTCATACCAAATATCTTAGCCTCTTCCATGAAGTTTTCCTCTTTTCGATTTTATTGTGCGAGCAACTGCGTAATGCGCTCTAAATCTTCCTGTGAATAATATTCAATTTCAATCTTTCCAGAATCCTTAGTCTTTGCTTTGATGGTTGTCTTTGTACCAAGGGATTCCTTTAAGCGGTTTTCAATCGCTTTATATAGGAAGGAAAGTTCCGGATCTTCTTTTTCGGATGTCTTTTTCTTAGGTTTTTTATTTAATAATTTCTTGACGTAGCTCTCTGTCTCACGCACGGAAAGCTTCTTGTCAAATATATACATTGCTGTCTCATACTGTAACTGTGGATCTGTGATTGTGATTAATGCGCGAACATGTCCGGTTGAAAGCATATCATCAATCAGCATCTGCTGAACCTTTTCTGTCAGCTTCAGAAGCCGGAGTGCGTTTGTCACGGTTGTACGACTCTTTGATACACGTTCCGCAACCTCATCCTGTGTTAAGTTGAATTCCTGAATCAACCGTTCGTAAGCATGTGCTTCTTCAATCGGATTTAAGTCCTCCCGCTGGATATTCTCAATTAATGCGATTTCAACAATCTGCTGATCATCGTAATCTTTGATGACAACCGGAACTTCTTTCAGACCGGCTAACCGGGCTGCTCTCCAACGGCGCTCGCCGGCAATCAGTTCATAGTAACCTTTGCGCTTGACTACGACCAATGGCTCAATCACACCAAACTGTTTGATCGAATCTGCAAGCTCCTGCAATGCATCTTCGTTGAACTCTTTTCTTGGCTGATTCTTGTTCGGTTCAATTCGGTTGATATTTAATGTCTGTTCTGCTTTTTTCACAACCTCTGTTTTCGCAACTGTGCTGGTTTTTTGTTGCTTGGATGTCTTTGAACTGACATCTTCGGTTGTATCGTCTGTCGGAATTAAATTACTTAGTCCACGACCTAATCCTCGCTTTGGTGCCATAGCGTTCTCCTCCCAAATAGGTGTTTTTATAATTTTGCGTATAGTTTATTATTGATTACTTCGTCTGCAAGATCCCGATATCCCTGCGCACCGGACGACCGGCTGTCATACAGGTTGATAGGAAGTCCAAAGCTAGGTGCTTCTGCTAACCGTACATTTCTCGGAATAATGGTTTTATATATAAACTGATCCAAATTATTTTTGACGTTTTCTACGACCTCCAAAGACAGATTCGTACGTGCGTCGTACATCGTAAACACAACACCTTCGATTTCAAGGGATTTGTTTAGCTTTTTTTTAATCAGATTGATCGTGTAAATGAGCTGCGAGAGACCATCCAAAGCAAAAAATTCACACTGGATTGGTACTAAGACAGTGTCCGCCGCAGTCATGGAATTGATTGTCAACATACCAAGAGCAGGTGGACAATCAATAATAATAAAATCATATTTTTTCTTTACGCTTTTTAACAGGTTCTTTAGTATATGCTGTGGATCTTCGACATCGACCAATTCGACTTCCGCACCTGCCAGATCACGGTTCGCCGGCAGAACACTTAAATCTAGTTCATGAGGAAGTGGATGAACGACCATACACTCTCCAATGTTAATCTCTCCACTCATGGCATGATAAATGGTGTATTCCAAGGTATTCTTATCAATACCAAGGCCACTTGTCAGATTGCCCTGTGGATCCATGTCGACAGCCAAAACTTTCTTACCCTTTTCTGCCAGACATGCTGCAAGATTGATTGATGTTGTTGTTTTTCCTACGCCACCCTTCTGGTTGGCGACTGCAATGATTCTACCCATAAAAACCTCCACATATAATAGATATTATAGCACTACCTGACATGTTTCGCTATATCAAAATATGGGTAAATTTGTTGCAGGTGTACAATATATAGATATGTATGCTTGATTATTACAATATGTATGGAAAATAAAAGAAATTCATATAGAAATTAAGTGAAAACTCGCAAAATAAATATTTGTTATTATAAATATTTTAATGTTTCACGTGAAACATTAAAATATTCTTAAAAAATATATTTGATATTAAATTGAAAGAATGTTATTACATATGCTATTCATTTTAGATGTAGATGTATATAGTATTCAACAAATGAATATGCGATATGTTTCACGTGAAACATGCTTGCCAGATTATAATATATGATGATGTAATTCAATGTTTAAGTAATTATAAGTGAACCTGCAATAATAGATTTGATAACAAATAATTAGAGTAATATATATGACTAATTGAATTCTAATGTTATAGAGATAATTTATAAAAATGAAATATTATTTGATAGGGGTAAATGATTGAGAATATTCAGATATAAAAATTAAAATTAGTATAGACATAATGGTTGAAAAAAATTGAATATATGATGTTTCACGTGAAACATAGACTGTAGCATATGTCACATACTATGAAGATAATATCTATAATATATGGTTTGAGAAAGTTATCAGCATCTGATAATTAATAATTAATTTAATAACCAATAATTTTATAATTTATATTCGAATATTCAAAATTATATTACAACCAATAGTCGTACCTAATTATGAATTATAATCAATTCAATAATATAGAGAAGTCTTAATTTGAAATTATCAATATGTTTCACGTGAAACATCATATTAAACAATTAGAAAACAATGCATTTTCTAAATATCATATCCATAGCTATTAATTGTTTTATAAAGTTAAAAATAAATCTCACCTCGAATGTTTCACGTGAAACATTTAAATATATATCATATTGCGACAGAAGATTATAAAAAATATTATAGATATAAAAAATAACGGAATAGAGTAAAATTAAAACAAAATTGATTTCAATAGATGTGTTTCGATATGTTTCACGTGAAACACTGGTTATCCACACATATAAACAATAATAATTGTGGAAAAGTATACAATATCCACTAACTTATACACATAATTGTGGATAAAAATTGATTCTAAAAACAAAAATTGTTGATAACTTCGGATGAAATCATATATATTGTATCAAATAAATTAAAAATACAATATAGTGAGGTTAGCGAAGATTAAAACATAAGTATATGCATATATGACGACATCATAAAAATAAGCCGGATGATTAAATCATCCGACTTACTTAATTTTTTAGTAAATGTATATCAGATTCTATCTTAAAGGATAATACATACCAATTACATCTGCTCTGGGCAATCAATACCAAGTAATTCCATTGCATCCTTAATTGTCTTCTTTGTAATATAAACCAGTGTAGCACGCGCGTTACGTACATTCTCTTCTTCTACGTGGATACGGCATGCATTGTAGAATTTGTTGAATGCCTGTGCAACATCGACTGCGAATCTGGCAACGGCAGAAGGCTCATAACGCTCAGAAGCGTCCTTGACAACCTTCGGGAATCGGTTAATCTCTTTCAGTAATTCCATTGCTTCTATGTCTGTTAATACACTGTAATCGATATCAGACGATGGTGTAAATCCATCCAGCTTCTTTAAGATACTGCAGCATCTTGCATGTGTGTACTGTACATATGGACCAGTCTCACCATCGAAGTTCAGGAGCTTTTCCCATTTGAAGGAAACATCCTTGATACGCTGGTTATAAAGGTCGTTAAACAATACAGCACCAACACCAATCTTTTTCGCTGTTTCATCCTTATCCGGAAGATCCGGATTCTTCTCGTTGATGATCTCTTTGATTTTCGCAATCGCTTCGAGGAGAATATCCTCGGCATAAATAATATTTCCGCTACGTGTGGAAAGCTTGGCACCTTCCAGGCTGACAAGTCCATAAGGAATATGGACCAACTGATCCTTAGCCCATTCATTTCCAAGCAATTCAACAACCTTGAATACCTGCTTGAAGTGAAGCTTCTGTTCCTGTCCGGTTACATACAGACATTTTACAAAGTTATATGTTTCCTTCCGATAGAAGATCGCTGCGATATCACGTGTTGCGTAGATAGAGCTGCCATCGTTCTTCAGGATCAGACATGGAGCCATATCATAAGCGTCTAAGTTTACGATCTTAGCACCTTCGCTCTCTGTCAGCAGATTTGCGTCAGTCAGTCGTTTTACAACATCGTCAGTTTTATCACGGTAGAAGCTTTCACCAAGATAGTAGTCAAAGTCCATGCCAAGTAAATCATAAGTACGCTTGTATTCAATCAGACTGATATCTTTGAACCACTGCCAGATTTTCAAGGCTTCCTCATCACCATGTTCCATCTTTGCGAACCATGCACGTGCCTCATCGTTTAGTTCTGGATTCTTTTCTGCTTCCTCATGGAACTTCACGTAAAGCTTCATCAGTTCTGCAACGCCGTCCTTCTTGACAGCTTCTTCGCTTCCCCATGCTTTGTATGCGACGATCAGTTTACCAAACTGCGTACCCCAGTCACCGAGGTGGTTGATACGAACAACCTTATATCCAAGCTTGGAGTAGATTTTATACAGAGAGTTTCCGATGATCGTTGTACGAAGATGTCCAACGTGGAAATTCTTTGCTACGTTTGGAGAAGAATAATCGATACAGATTGTCTGTCCGTTTCCTTCGGTAGAGCATCCAAAATCATCTGCCATGGAAGCAGTTACCATTGTTTCAATAAATAAGTTCTTTTTTACGAAGAAGTTCAGGTATGCACCCTGTACCTGAATCTCCTGCAGAAAATCCACATCTCCGATTGCTTCCTTGATATCGTTGGCAATCATCTGTGGAGCTTTGCGCATTGTCTTGGCAAGGCGAAAGCAGGGAAATGCAAAATCACCGAGCTCTGGTTTTGGTGGAATCTCAATCAGGTCTGCAATTTCTGCTGCAGTTAATCCTTCGACGTTTGCAGCAATCAGTTCTACAATTTTGTTTTTCATAATATATAAACTCCTTTAATGTTGTTTGCTTTTATTGTTGAATCGGGAAGCTGAATTTCACTGTGGTTCCAGACATGACATCCCCGGAGATGTCCAGCTTGCCACAGAGCATATACAGGATTTCTTTTGCTTTGTGAAGACTGCTGTACCAAGGACTGTCCTCCATGTATGTGTCTTTAATGCCGACACCATTATCCGTCAGAATCACCTCTGCCATATTTGGTGTCAGACTGGCTTGTACGGATACATTAGATGCATCTGCATGTAATGCAATGTTATCAAAAAATATTGCAATGAGACGCATGAAGTTAATGTTGAACACTGGATGATAGCTGATGTTCGGATCTGGTGTCTCGACGGATGCAGTGATCTGAAGTTTTGGATTTTTCTGTTTAAATTCATTTAAGTATGATTCCAGCTGTTCCTTTAAGGGTTTATCCGAAGAAGAAAAACTGTTTAAGTTTTCTGCAATTTCATCCACAGCACGGGACATCTGTTTTGTATTATGGATAATTTCCTGCAAGGTTAATTTTGCACGACCGACATCTGTACCAATCAGATAATTGATCATATCCAGTTTATTTTCCATTGCTTCCAGGCCTGTCTTGATCTGTTTATCTAAAATCGTCTGGGCAAGTGCCCGGTCATATGCATCCAGCATTAAAATATTATAGCCATGAGAGGAGATATCTTCCTTTGCATCGTCCTGAAGAAATGTAAAACCATAATGATCGGTATGGTCCGGATCATCGGTTGTATAACGGGGTTCAAAAGAAGAGAGTGCATCTTCGGCATTATTTAATGCTTCAAGGTATTGACGGAGTTTGTTTAACTGTAACTCCATGCTTCGAAGCTTTAAAGTTAATGTTTCTTTTACAGACTGAAGATCCTTGATCTGTTCCTGAATGATCTTGTTGCGTTCAGTATCGATACCATCATTGGTAACAGGAGAAAAAACACTTTTTCTCGAATTCGTTTTGAATGCATAGATATCTTTGGTCTTATCCAGTTCGTCTATTTTGATATCAATCTCAAAAATCTGCGTTTTTAGATTCTGAATATCTTCCAATTGGGATAGAAAGGATTTGTTGAAATAATCCAGCATCATTTGATTTGCGGATTTGATCTTTTTAAAATTCTCTTTTGATTCTTCCATACTTGAAGTCCCCTTTTTCTAACACAGGTCCCCTATCTTCTGCGGGAACGCGGGTTTCGTCTGTTTTTTCGTTTACGTGGTTCGTATACATTGGCATAGATAAATAGCGCAAGAATACCTAAAACAATAAATCCGATAATTATATATTTCACATAGCTTTTTTTCTCTTTTAATAATGCAGGACGGATGCCCCCGTTTTTGTAAGCCTCTGATACGGCAACTTCATCGTTAGAATTGACATAGCCGGAATAACTGACCGGAAGTGTAAGGCAGACCGAACCTTCATAGGAGATTTCCAAGGTTCCAATATAGCCTTCCTCCAACCGATCTGCGGACGGAACAAAGTCCATCTGTAACTGTTCTCGATCAGCATTGTTTGCAAGGATAAAAGGCTGGTTGTTATCCACGGATAAATGCATGGTTCCAAGATTCTCACAGCCATAATAATTATTTAGAAAATCCTGTGCCTTTGTGGCTTCCTCTGCGTCAAATTCATAATCGGACAATAAAGTAGTATTAGAAAAGTTGTTATAAATATAATTCAATAGTGTAATGGTATCATTATAATTTGTACCATTATCCGGGGCTCCCATGGTGACACAGATTAACTGCATATCATTTTTTTCTGCCCATATAACCAGTGTACCGCCTGCATCATCTGTGTATCCGGTTTTTCCGCCCTGACATGCAGAATAATAATATTCGGAGTTGCTGAGCATCATACGGTTTCCCTGCGTGAGATAGCGGGTTTCACTATTTTTGTTTGTTGGAGGAATCTCATGATAAGTCTCTGAAGCATACTCACAAAACGTTTTGCTTGTAAGTGCCTGTTTTGTGATCAGTGCCATATCATATGCAGTTGTATAATGTTCCGGGTCGTGCAGCCCATTGGCGTTTGTAAAATGGGTATCTTTACATCCAAGGCTTCGGGCTGTGTCGTTCATAAGCTGAACAAAGTTTTCAAGTGAACCGGAAACCTGTTCTGCGATGGCCCAGGCTGCTTCGTTAGCAGACATAAGCATAACTGCATACAGTGCATCTGACATACTGATCTGTTCTCCAACATCCAGTGCAATATGAGAGCTGTTACGGTCAATGCCCCAGACAGCCTCATCACTCATAGTAATCGTAGCGTTTAAATCGCCGTTGGTAATTGCCAGATAGGCGGTAAG
Organism: Wujia sp.; assembly: GCF_056872695.1. Taxonomy (NCBI): domain Bacteria; kingdom Bacillati; phylum Bacillota; class Clostridia; order Lachnospirales; family Lachnospiraceae; genus Wujia; species Wujia sp. Next base: position 14,147 of record NZ_DBMFCD010000016.1, read on the forward strand.
GATTTTGGTAATGCTGGCGGGATATTGACGTGTATGTGAGTTTTTCTCATAGATAATCTGACCGGATTGTGCATCGATGACGATGGCGGAGGTAGAAGTAATCTGCGGAAATCCTCCAACGGTAGTGGCGTCGGAAGTCGTTGCTGTTACCGTGTTGCCAGTCTGTGCTGCTTCACATGGAACACTGATTCCAAGGAGAAGTGTGAGTATCATTATATAGGAAATAATTTTTTTTATTGCTTTCATCATGTTATAGTATCCTTTATTATAACAGGTTGACATTATCTCTTTAATTATCTTATAAAACAGGAAAAAAAACAAGAGATAAAATGCAACATTCTTGTGAAAAATTGAAATAAATGTTAATATATAACATTATAGATGGATGAGGTACAAAAAATGAGATTACGAAATGTAAAAGGCTCCAGAGAAATGATTGCTGCAAATGATTTTGTTGTGCATGAAGAAGAAACGATGAAAGGAAAATGGCATGCATTTTTCGGCAATGAAAATCCGATTCATATAGAAGTTGGAATGGGAAAAGGACGTTTTATTATAGATATGGCGAAGCTGCATCCAGAGATTAATTATATTGGTATAGAGAAATATTCCAGCGTGTTGGTACGTGCAATCGAGAAACAGACAATGGAGCAGCTTCCGAATCTGGTATTTATCCGGATGGATGCAGAGGCAATTGAAAATGTATTTGAGAAAGGGGAGGTAGATTATATCTATCTGAATTTCTCGGATCCGTGGCCGAAGGATCGTCATGCGAGGAGACGTCTGACATCGGTACAGTTTTTAAATAGATATGTTAATTTTCTGGCGGAAGATGGGGGACTGACATTCAAGACGGACAACCGTCCACTGTTTGATTTTTCGCTGGAGCAGGTATCGCTTGCCGGCTGGGAGATGGTAAATTATACTTTTGATCTGCATCACAGTGAATATGTGGAAGGCAATGTCATGACGGAATACGAAGAGAAATTTTCTGCAATGGGAAATCCAATCTGTCGTATGGTAATCAAGCCTCCAAAAAAGAAATAAGAAAATGTGTAAAAAAAGAGATTTCGGTGCATACTATGGTAGTAAGATACCTGCCGGAGTCTCTTATGGAAAGAAAAAAATGCGGATTCAAGCTTACAAATGCAGTGTACTCGAATCGTTGCCTGAACCGGAAATTGATGAATCTGGGACGTAATATTCATAATGTCTGCTGTATTTTGAATCGTTTAGAAGCAATCAGTGCATGCAAAAAGCTAAGGAAATAAAGGCTTTTTGAGTATTCACAAAAAAATTTGAAAAAAATGTGAAAAAAAGCTTGCATTTTGTAAATGAATGTTGTATACTCCATATTGTTCTGATGAAGAACACAAGGTAAGTAAACATTCACTACGGGCCGCTAGCTCATTTGGTAGAGCACCTGACTCTTAATCAGGGTGTGCGGGGTTCGAGCCCCCGGCGGCCCACTCGTAAAAGCATCGGTTTTGCAGAAGAAGCTGCGGAGTCGGTGTTTTTTTTGTATTTCGGGTTTTGCACAGATGAAATGCAGATATTCATGCAGAATTTACAGGTTAAGCTCAGAAAGCGTGAAGAAGATGGTTTATGAAAAGATGATTGAAACAGAAAACTCGGATCCGATGCAATCTGCATGGGACGAATATCGTCATGCATTAACAGAATACATATGGGAAGGTATCGAAAGTTATTATCGTCGTGCACATCTGGCAGAGAAGGGAATGCTTAGGGATCAGGATTTTTCAATGCATGTGGATGAACCGTTGGAGTTAAGACCTGTGGTTGCCATCTGGGGTGCCGGGCGATGCAATGATCTGGACTTGCAGATGCTTGCACCGTATGTAAGGTTTGTGCTGATCGATCGTGATTTAGATGCTGCAGAATGTGCCAGGATGCGATTCGGATTTTCAAAACAGCACTGCAGGTGTGTGGATCTTGGATTCTGGGAAATATATGAGGAAGAAGAACGATTTTTTGAGACACTTCTTCCGGATGCGGATGATCTGCATTTATCTGAGTATTTACGACAGGTGTTGACATCCGTCGTAGAACTGCAGCCGGAACTTGCAGAATTTGAAGGAGCATTTGATTTTAGTGTTGTGTGCGGACTTGCCAGTCAGTTAAATGCGAGATTTGCAGGCTTGTTACAGTGCTATCAGAAGAATCCGCATAATCTTCCAAGAACTATGGCTATAATGAAAGAGATGAACGTACAGGCAGCAAGACGATTGATGGAAGCGGTTATGACTACGACAAAAGCCGCAATTTTTACAGCGAATGAGATTTATGCTGCGCCGCCAGCACGGGAAGAACGGCTTGCAGGGTATGCACAGATCTGGTCAGAGGAATGGGAACAGATATTGGATGCACAGACAGCGGAAAATACATTCCCCAAAGATGTAGAGGGGATTACCTGTCAGGTAGCAGGCAGCAGAGAGTTTGGACTACAGCTGATGCGGGCGCAGGAAGCAGGGATGCTGACAGTTCGACATCGAAGTGGTCTTATCTGGCCATTTTCCAATGAGAAATATTATTTTATGGATGTTTTAACGGCATATTGCAAAAAATAATGAAATAAAATAAAAAAATATCTTTCATAAGTTAGGAAAGCCTTTTTGGTGGGCTGCTTTGTTGAAAAAAGAAAGTTCCTATGGTATCATAACAAGGATTGATTATTTGAATAGCATTATTCCGAAGAGGGTATCTATGAAATTATATGTAACAAGACATGGACAGACGCAGTATAATATAGAAGTTCGTATTTGCGGAAGGGCAAATGTGCGACTGACAGAAAAGGGAGTCTCGCAGGCACATGAGCTGGCACAGAGTATGCAGGATACGGATGTGGATCTGATTATCTCTTCCCCGCTAATCCGTGCGAAAGAAACTGCAGATATTGTCGGTGCGGCGATTGGCGTGCCGGTGGAAGTAGATGAACGGCTGGCTGAGCGGGATTATGGAGTTATCGATGGTACATATGAAGGAACACCGGGGTTTATGGAACAGTGGGTACAGTTTGGTTATCAGTATCCGGAAGGAGAGTCTTTGCTGAAGGTTGTACAGCGTGTGTATAATTTCCTGGATGACATTAAACAGCGATATGCAGATAAGAAGATTATGGTAATCAGTCATGGCGGAGTGTGTCGGGTGATTAACTCATATTTTGAGAGTCTGGATAACGAGGATTTCTTCAAGTTTAATCTTGGAAATTGTAAAGTCCTTCAATATGATCTTTAAAAAGAAGAATCTGTAAAAACCGTAACAAATTTGTCATAAATCAGCATAAATTCCTTGAATGAACAAGGGGTTTATGCTATTATTTTTTTATCACATCTTATTAAAGATTAAGAGAGTTATGTAGGAGGGAAGATTTATGAATTGTACTATGTGTGGAGCAATTATACCAACCGGACAGACAAATTGTCCAATGTGTGGAGCTCCTGTTCAGGCAGAGCAGTCTGCAAACAATGTACAGCCAGAGGTGTCACAGCAGCCGGTACAGCCGCAGATGGGATACCAGCAGCCGATGGGTCAGCCGGTACAGCCACAGATGGGATACCAGCAGCCAACTGGTCAGCCAGTACAGCCACAGATGGGATACCAGCAGCCAACTGGTCAGCCGGTACAGCCACAGATGGGATACCAGCAACCAATGGGTCAGCCGGTACAGCCACAGATGGGATATCAGCAGCCAATGGGTCAGCCGGTACAGCCGCAGATGGGATACCAGCAGCCACAACAGCCGGCAGGCGGTTATTATCAGCCTAGAAGTAACGGTGCTGCAGCATTTGGTGCAGGCTTGAATGGATATCTTGGATATGTGAAAGAAAATCCTATGAATATTTTGAAAATGGTAGGAGCTTTTTTCCTGTTCCTTGCAACCTTGATCCCATGGGCACATGCAACTTACTGGGGTGTCACAGAGCGTTGGAATTTGTTTAAGGCAGGTGGTTTCAACCGCTTTATTGCTATTATTGTTTTATTGCTCTCTTTAGTATTGATTGCATGGGAGATTGCAGATTTTATTCCTGTTCCGCAGATTGCAAATGTGAAAGCAAAGTTACAGGCAATTCCATTCTTTGAGTATATCATTCTCGGTGTCATTTTTGTGTTTGTACTGATTGCAACGATTCGTCACGGTTATGTACATTCAGATGGTACAACAGTGAACTTTAAGGAGTATGGTCTTAAGGTGGCTATCTCAGCAGGCGTGATTTTTGCGTACCTAGGTGTGATTGCTGCCGCAGCTCCAAGAGTATTGGACAAGCTTGGAATTAAAATTGGCAAGTAATACATAAGAAAGATGAATGGCTGTCGAGCCGGTGTGGTTCGGCAGCCATCGTTGTATATGATGGTTTGGAGGGTGATAGAACATGGTATGTAAGGAATGTGGAAAAGAGATTCCGGAAGGGGCACTTTATTGTGAATCCTGTGGAGCACCATTGGAAGAACCGATTGTTCTGAAGGTATCCAAAGAGGATATCAAGAGAGCGGAGAAAGAAGAAAAAGCGAAGGAAAAAGAACGGGCGAAGCTTGCCGCAAAAAGTTCAGTAAAATCAGTGCCAGAGAAGAAGCAACATCGGAAGGCAGCTGATACGGGAAAGGTAATCGATATTGTTGGATATGCGCAGTCGATTGGTACCGATATGAATCTGCTGCTTGCATTTATTGGCTCTATATTGCTATATCTGGCGCCATTTATGAACTGGATCTGGGAGAAGGTTTATGATGTAAAACGAAAAGCGGATTTGTTTGAAATCGGTCTGAAGAGTTCTATGGTGGAAGCGGATGGAAGTATTCTGGCTATGGGAGCAACCATCGTGTTAGTGCTCGGTATTGTAGCAATTTTAGTCGGTGTTTGGATGTTACTGCTTTCTGCTTCTGATTATATTAAGGGACTGCGGAAATTCGCCGCAAATCCGATTATGCGGTTTGCACCAATTGTAGTTATGATCGTGATTTTTATCATTATCGTGAACAATAAGCAATATTCACAGTCGATGCAGTTGTTGAAAGATAATGTTCAATTGGTCAAAGCGGCAGGAACATCTTCGAATTATGATGCTGGAAGAGGGTTGGGACCAGTCTTTTATATAGGAGGTCTTGTGCTTTATACACTTGGAACAGCTGGAGATTTGGTGGAACGGAAGCGGAACAATGGATAATCAGAATCAAAATGAAAAAAGTCAATTTGTAACAGTGAGTATGCTGCTTGGTATTTTGTCTGCGGTCTTGCTGATTGTAAGCCTGTTTGTACCAGCCATTGATCTGTCGGCATATCATGCAAGCGTGCAGATCCGGTACAGTATTATGAAGATCTGTGAAAATGTGGGATTGATTTCTGACATGTGGCGTGGAATTCCGATTGGACTCCTGATTGGCGCGGTGGGGATGCTTGTGTTATCTTTTGTCAGGATACCGCCACTCAAGGCGATACCCTGTATGATTGTTGTGAGTATGGTTATCCTCGCACTTGTGGATATGGGAAATGTAACAGCTTGGATTTCCGGGATGCTCGCGCGATTTATCTCTTCACAGGCTTTATCCGGATCTGCTGTGTCTGGAGTAACAATCTGGAAGAGCTTTCAGGCAGGTATTTATCTGCTTGCAGCCGGTCTGGTTAGTGGTATTGCCAGTTGTTTTGTATCCAATCATCGTGTGTAAATTATTCTCCTGTAATTCCGTCGATTTCCTCCTTGCAGTGTTTACCATCTGCAAGGAGTTTTTTTAATGTTTCTGCATCATCGTTTTCCATCGCGGTTTTGTATTCCTGCAGGGCTGTGATGAAATAATCAAGTTCTTTGATCAGATGCTTCTTGTTCTCTAAGAAAAGTTCCGTCCACATCGTTTCATTTAACCAGGCAACACGTGTCAGATCCTTGTAGCTTCCGGCAGAGAAGCCATCATGATTTTTGGCGGTTGGGCTTTTCACATAGGCGTTGGATACGACATGTGCCATCTGGGATGTAAATGCAATCATTGCGTCGTGGCGGTCTGCGTCACAGATCGTAAATTTACCGAAATGAATCGGAGACAGCAGTTTCTTCGCACGCTCGATGGATTTCGTATCGTTCAGGTCTTCCGGTACAAGTACCATAGAAGCGCCGTTGTACATTGTTTTCGTGCTGTATGCGTAGCCAGAGAAATGACGACCTGCCATTGGGTGTCCGCCGATAAAAGTAAAGCCATACTGCTTGGCGATTGGGTAGCAGGATTCGCAGATCAGCTCCTTTGTACCACAGCAGTCGATGACCATTGTATCTTTGCGGATATAAGGAGCCATCTTCGTCAGATACTCGATGCAAAGCTGTGGATACAGACAGAGCAAAATCAGATCACAGTCTTTGATATTTCCTTCGTTTAATTCGCCGTCAATGGCTTTATCGTTATACGCAGCCTGAATTACTTCCTTGCTGCGGTTATAGGCGAGAACCTTGTGTTCGTCGTTGTCACTGTATGCTTTTGCAAAAGAACCACCGATCAGTCCAAGTCCAACAATTCCGATTGTCATAATATACCTCCATGCTGTGACTGTAATTCAAATTGATTTGACAGGATTGGCACAGCTTCAATCATCGACAATAGTATAATGCTTTAACGCGATAAAGTAAAGCGGAAATTTTAAATGTATAAGGCTCGTGAAACGTGGCAACACTTCTAGTACGCAGCTGGCGCAAATGCCGGACCGCGGAAATACCTTGAAAAGGGGAAGGGCTATGAACATGAAAAAAAAGTTATATATTGTTGTACTTATCTGGGCAGCGGTTGCGCTGCAAATCTTTATTACGAAGCGGATTGACCGGGAGAGCCAGATGGTGACGCAGGTTATGAGCGATGGCGTAGAAAATGTAACGGCAGCAGAGGTAAAGTTCTATGCACATTATGGGGATGAGCCGATGACCGGTGCTGCAAGGGAAAAAATCCTGCAACGAGTTGGGGAAAAGCTTGGAATCGTATCGGGGTATGACATAATCGCAGGAATCGAGGGTGAAAATATCTCGACAACATTTGTGAAAAAGGGAGAAAATGGTGACACGACCATCCGGTTGATTTCGATGGAACAGACAAACGCCGATGGCTCGACCACACAGGAGAATTATCTGATGACAGAGATTGCACTCAAAAATCAGTCGACGGAAAATATCTACCGGTGTAAGGAGCAACTCGATCAGATCTACGCAGATTTGGGGCTTTCCGGCAGCAGTAATCTCTATCTGTGCAGTCAGGAAAAAGGGCGGATGACAGAGGATGAAATGAAGAAAGCAACGGCAGATTTTTTCGAGACAATGCATGCAAAGAAGCGCAACGAAATCGAGTTGCAGGATACCTTATGCATCTATGGATACAGTGACAACGTTCCGGAATACGTCTACCAGAACGACCATAAGGTAAACGTGAACATCGCCTTTACCTACGATGAAGCGGAAGACATCACATATATCCACCGGGGATTACCTTTTATCGACAAATCATTTTAAATATACGACGCGCTGTTTACAGAAAAAAAGATGTATCGTATTTACAATTCTACACAGACGCGCTCCCGCCCACTTCATCACGCAGCGGTACTAAATTCGTGCTGCGCACTCATTAAGTGCCGGCGTGCTTCAATGGTCTGTTTAAGAATTGTAAATATGATACATCTGTATTATTCGTTGGTCTTGCGCGTCTTACATTTTCACGTAGAGATCAACCTTTTAAGTTCAATTAGTAGGAAATAATTTCGTATCCGTTTTCTGTAACGAGTACTTGGATCTCCCACTGTGCAGAAGGAAGTCCGTCCTCGGTATAAACTTCCCAGTCATTTGCTTCGTCAACGAAGATGTCTGGCTTGCCCATGTTGACCATCGGCTCGATCGTGAACATGAACCCTGGTACCATAAGCATTTCCGTACCTGCTTTGGAGTTGTAGCTTACCCAAGGTTCTTCGTGGAACTCGATGCCGACACCGTGACCACCGATCTCACGGACAACGGAATAGCCGTTTGCATATACATAATCATGGACAGCCTGCCCCATATCACCGAGGAATCCCCAAGGCTTTACCTGCTCAAGTCCCTTCATCATTGCTTCTTTGGTTACATCGACGAGTTTTTTCTTCTCCGGGCTGACATCGCCGATACAGAACATACGGGAAGAATCGGAGAAGTAGCCGTTCAGGATGGTAGAGCAGTCTACGTTGATGATATCGCCGGATTTTAAGATGACATCTGGTGATGGGAAACCGTGGCAGACCTGATCGTTGACGGAGGTACATACACTGTATGGAAATCCTTCGTAGTTTAAAGGTGCAGGAATACCACCCATATCGGTTGTCATATCGTAGACGATCTTATCAATCTCTGCGGTAGACATCCCCTCGTGAATTGTTTTCTGAATTTCATCCAGTACGGCGATGTTGATTTTTGCGCTCTCCTTGATCTTTTCAATCTGCTCTGCATTTTTGATTAAGTTATGGGTAGGAACGATATGTCCCTGATGAGCGATTTTTGCGATTCTATCATCAAAAGATTCATGGCAGACCTTGTATTTTCTGCCGCTGCCACACCAGCAAGGATCGTTACGGTTTAATTTTTTTGACATGATTACGCCTCTTATATTTATATTTGTGGTTTTACGCATAGGGCAGGAAAAACCACATATATTTTAGCAAAATAGTTTCATTTGCGCAACCTGCGTAGATGAAACGTTTTATCATCTGCAAGGATATGAGATAAAAGGCGGATGGAGAAATGGGGGATCATGGTGGATCGTAATGGGAAAATGTTGAATAAAGGGCGAAGCGGGAGGCAGTTTATGATTTTGGTTTTGGTTGCACTGGCGTGTGTGTCATCCGGGTGTCGGAAGCAGGAAGCGCGGGAACGACAGGAGCTGGAATTTACAGTGTGTGCGGAGACAGAGCTGCCGGATGATCTGCGGCAGATTATAGAGGAAAAGAAGTTACATGCGTTCCAGATGAGTTATACGACGAAAGATCATCTGTATATTGTGGTCGGGTATGGGGCACACGACCGCACGAATCTGTGCGTGGTTGTGGAGGAGCTGTATAAGACGGAGCGTGCAATCTACATAAAGACAGACCTCAAGACGGAGGCAGAGATGAAGGGGGAGATAACCGGTGCCGCATCTGGTACAGAGCCTGATATGGCTGCCGGGCAGACAGGGACATCTTCGATGTATCCATATATTGTAATTCGATTGCCGCGTCTGGAACTGCCGGTGTTGAATGCATCGTAAGTACAGTTGTTGCGTGTAGGAATTTATTTACATAAAATAATCATAATTCAGAGTACATCAGAATACATATAAAGCAGAGGGTAAGAATCTAGTTTGGTGGAGGGAGCTATGGAATTTTCGAAAAAGGAAATACATACAAGCGTGTTGACGCAGTCCAAATATTCACAGATAACGGTCGATGATGATTTTACAATCCCGGACAGTAAAGGGGATATGGAAAAAATCGTTGCCAAAGAAGGACATATTTTGTTGGAATCCATGATTCCGGAGGATGGAAAGGTGCGGATCACCGGATCGGTCTGTGTGCGTGTATTGTACCGGACAGGGGGCGATATTCCGCGCCTGTGTCAGTTCCAGAGTGAGATTCCTTTTGAAGATGTTGTCAATTGTGATGGGGTGTCTTCCTCCAGTCAGGTGGATTGCCACAGCCAGTTGGAGGATCTGACGGTGAGCATGATCAATTCGCGCAAGCTGGAGGTCCGAGGACTGATCGGAACAAGTGTCAATGTGTATGAGGAAATGTGCATGGATGCAGCGACCGGAATTGAACAGGGGGAAGGCGTTGCCTGTCAGTACCGGGATGTTACATATAGTCAGGTTGTCCTCGCCAAGCGTGATGTACTGAAGGTGCGTGAGGAGCTGGAAATCCCACAGAACAAACCGAATATTCAGGAGATTTTATGGCAATGTGTCGCGCTTCGGAACATGGAGACAAAGGCGGGCGATGAGAAGCTTCTGGTGCGGGGGGAGATAGAAATCTTCATTTTATATAAAGGGGGCGAGGAACGGCTCCCGGTACAGTCTATTTTCTCGGTGCGGTCGCTCTATCGTGAGGTGCCTTGCAGTGGCGCGACGGAGGGGATGATGCTGGATGTCGATTATGTGCTTGGCAAGGGGGAAATCACAATCCGGCAGGATGCAGATGCAGAAGATCGCGTATTTGGCTGTGATTATAATATTGATATGAATATCAAGCTGTATGAGGATTGTACATGTCAGATGTTGTCAGATGTGTATTCGCCAAGTGCGGAGCTTGTGCCACAGTTTGAAGTGATGGACTATGAGAACCTGCTGCTGCGCAATGCAGCGAAGGCAAAAGTATCTGCCAGAAAACAGATCGGTGGAGACAAGGCAAAGCTGTTGCAGATCTGCCATGTGTATGGTGATGTCGATGTGGATGATGTGGTTGTCGGGGAAAGTGGCGCAGAAATTACCGGTGTCGTCAAATGCTGTGTGCTGTATATTGCAACCGGAGATGATCCGATGAGCAGTGTTGAGGCGGAGATTCCATTTTCTTATACTGCGGATACGGTACCGCTTGCGCAGGAGGATTCGGTGCGCATTCATCCGTGTATTGACCAGCTTACCGCATCCCTGTTAAACAGTGAAGAAATTGAAATCAAGGCCCAGATCAATCTGAATATCTCCGTATTTGCGAAGGGGGAGAGCCAGGCGATGACGGATCTGCAGATTCTGCCAATCGATGAAGCGAAGAAGGCGGCACAGCCGGGAATTGTCGGGTATGTCGTGCAAAAGGGAGACAGTATGTGGAGTATCGCAAAAAAATATTATGCATCGATTGATGCTATCAAGCAGTTGAACAATCTGGAATCCGATTATGTATCGGAGGGCGACCGGTTACTGATCGTGAAATCTTAGATTTAACAAAAATTAAATATAAAAACCACAGAAATCCATGTTGCAGATGCGGCATGGATTTCTGCCGTTATGGGAAAATAAATAGATTGTGAAGAAACGTTTGCGTTGGTATAATAAAAACAGATTGTTTGTAACGGGAGGCTTTCAAGGATGAAAACGTTAACGAGAAATGCATATGCAAAGGTGAATCTGGCACTTGACGTTCTGCGCAGGCGTGAGGATGGTTATCATGATGTCTGTATGATCATGCAGAACCTTAGCTTGTATGATACATTGACATTTACGATGGAGGAGGCGGATACGCTTGCAATCACGCTTTCGTGTGATAAAGAGTTTGTGCCGTGTGATGAGCGGAATCTCATCTATAAGGCAATCGTGCTGATGGGGGAGACCTATCATCTGACCGGGCATATCCATGTTGAGCTTGTGAAGCGGATTCCGGTCGAAGCAGGTATGGCAGGTGGCAGTACAGATTGTGCCGCAGCATTTCATGCGATGCGGGAGTTGTATGGACTGGATGTCAGTGATCAGGAATTGATGAAGCTTGGTGTGAAGCTCGGAGCGGATGTGCCGTATTGTATCATGGCAAAGACCGCGCTTTCCGAAGGCATCGGCGAGGTGTTGACAGAGGTGGCACCGCTGCCGGATTGCTATGTCGTTGTGGCGAAACCGGCGATATCGGTCAGCACGAAGATGGTATATGAAAACCTGCATGCAAATGAGCTGCAGCACCACCCGGATGTTGCGGGTATGGCAGAAGCTTTAAAGCAGGGAGAACTGTCAGGAGTGGCAAGCCGTATGGAAAATGTACTGGAGACAGTCACAACGAAGCTTTATCCACAGATTGAGGAAATCAAGCGGACGATGAAAGAATCCGGTGCCGAAAATGCAATCATGAGCGGCAGCGGACCGACGGTGTTTGGTTTATATAGAGAGAAAGCGATTGCAGAGCAGGCGGCGGAGAAAATCCGGCAGCAGTACGGACTTTCTGAGGTGTATGTAACACAGCCGTGTTAGAGTTAATTGTGGATTCTTGTAGAATTGTGAGAGGCAAGGACTTTTTTGAAAAAAATACTCTGGTAGAAAGGAAAAATATGCTTGAAATATTCGTCTATGCATAGTAATGTATATTGTATACACGAAAAAGATATAATTATTTATGATGTATATGGGGGAACGAAGAAGGTAATGGAACTCTGAATGGATAAGTTTTGACAGGATGGCAAGGAGGTAGCAGATATGAAGTTAGATATGAATATCGATGAGTATCTTCCGCTTCGGGAGGTTGTATTTCATACATTGCGCAAGGCAATCATACAGGGAGAATTGCAGCCGGGAGAACGTCTGATGGAAGTTACACTGGCGAACAAGCTTGGTGTCAGCCGGACGCCGGTACGTGAGGCAATCCGGATGCTGGAGCTGGAAGGTCTGGTTGTTATGATTCCGCGGAAAGGTGCGGAGGTTGCGAAGATTACGGTGCGTGATTTAAAGGATGCGCTGGAGGTGCGTCTGGCAATTGATTCATTGTCGGTCAAGCTTGCATGCGAGCGGTTGGATGAGAATGATAAAACAGAGATAAAACAGGCATGCGTGGCATTTCGTGAAGCGGTCAAATCGGGAAATGTGCAGGCAATTGTGGAGGGTGATGAGCGTTTTCATAACACAATCTACCGGGCGTCGAAGAACCAGAAGCTGATCACGATCGCGATGAATCTGCGGGAACAGGTGTATCGATACCGGTTTGAATATGTTAAGGATTTTTCGTATCATGAGAATCTGATCCGGGAGCATGATCAGATTACAGAGGCGATCTTAGCGGGCGATGTAGAGACCGCACAGAAGATCATGAAGGAACATATTTATAATCAGGAGCAGATCGTGATACGGAATTTGCAGAAAGAAGTATCAGTAAACAGAAAAACATGCAAAACTTGAGTTTGGCGGAAAAAATCTTCAATTCGCGGAAAATGAATCGAAAAACTGTTATGCAGATGGTAGAATGAAAAAAAATACATTTGAAACAGTAGATAATCGAGAAAGGTACCTTTGAGCAGGGTACTTGCATATTTCAAGGAGCGGTATGAGGCAGAAAAATAAAGGTATGAAAAAAACAGGTGTATTGGGATTTATGATCCTGTGCCTGCTCAGCGGATGTGCACAGCAAAGCGCAGAATTCACAGAGGCGACAACGGACGCTGCGGTGGAAGCAGAAGCATTGGAGACGGTCGAGCTTAAATGTGCAGAAGTTGGTGATATCGTGCAGGTGGGAACCTATGAGCAGGATGGGGATACGGAGACAGAGGATCCGATCTATTGGGATGTATTGGACAAGGATGCGGATTCAATATTACTCATATCGCATGATGTGATTGGCTATCAGCGGTTTTCTGACAGCCCCAATTGTGTGATATGGGAGGATTCCCAGATACGGACATGGCTGAATGAGGAGTTTTATACGGACGCATTTGATAAGGAAACACAGGCGCGTATCAGGGAATCGGTATTGGAGAATCCAAGTATTGCAGGATACGTCACATCAGGAGTAGATGAGGCAAATCAGGAGTCGAGGGGTGATGCGACGGATCGGATATTCCTGCTGAGCCAGAAGGAAATCGAGAAGTATTATGGGCAAAAATTACCAAAAGCAGAAGCACTTTTATGCAAACCAAGCGAGGCTGTTTTACAGCGCTACGAAGAGATAAAGCAACAGCGCATTCGTGAAAAAGTACCATTTGGGGAAAGTGCTCCAGATGTGACGGAAGGGATTTCGTGGATGCTGCGGTCAACCGGAAAGTCACAGAATCAGATCTCCATTATTCGGGGGGACGGGTATTATTCACAATGTATGGCAGATTACTATCAGGGTGTTCGTCCGGCTATGTGGATCTATGTAGGTGATGAAAACGGAGAGGGGCAAGCGTTACAGGAATGAAAAAAATAAAACTATATGTTCTTATTACAGTCGTAAGTATCGTTTTACTCGCATGGTTGCTGGTGGTGGTTATCGTATTTCAGAAAAACCATGCGGATATCTTTTTCTTCGACAATAACAAAGAGATTGAATATCAATATGGAAACTACAAGGCGGATGCGCTGGTTGTGGATGGCTATGTATATCTGTACAGAAGTGTCGTGGAGCTGGGAAATTATGATAAAAAAGATACATCAGAGAAATGTGGAAATAACATCATATATCGTCTTTCCCCGGATGGAACGTATGAGGAGTTTTACGAATTTGAAGATGAAGAAGCCATCTATTATGACGTAAATTCCAAGCTTTATTATTATGATGAGCATTTCTATATCATGATCGGCCAGCGGGTGTATCGTATAACAAAGGATGGAAGCAGCGCACAGGTTATCTATGAGAATACCGGTGGCAATGGTATTTTCCGAATGTTTGGAATCCGGGAGCATTATCTGCTGCTGGCAAATCATAATGAAGTGCGTTATCTGGATATGCGTAAATGGGACTGGAGCACGCCAATTGACTTTGAACAGATGCGTGTTTTGAAATATGTGTATGCGCTGGACGCAGATACTTTTTATAATTGGATGATCAGTGGTGTTACCAGGCATTCTCCGAAGCGGCTGCAGGATGCGGATGCAGCAATAAAAGAAGAGGAAGATATTGAATGCATAAATATCTATCAGGATGCCGTTTATTATGTGCAGGAAAATGACGAGAATCATGCGTACACGATAAAATACAAATCTCTGACGTCAGATGAGGAAGGGGATTTATTCACGGTGAATCAAGATGGAAAATTGAGGATATTATCGTTGGCCGTCAGCGAGGATTTTATCATCTATGATCTTGGATCGTCAGAGTATGGTGATAACTATGAATATGAAGAGAATGTAGATGTGCGTGTAATATGGAACCGGCATACAGGAAAGTGGAAATCCATTAGTTACAAATAAGAGGACTCAGATCATATATTTATCTGCAACTGTGGAATGAAGAAATCAGAGAATGAACAGACGTAGACAGAAATGAGGCACTCTTCAAAAAGCGCGCCAATACTACTGTCTGAATCTGGATAAATGGGATTGGAGAAGATTGCGTCTGACGTGTATTGCCTGAATGTTTATAAAGGAGATGACTTTTATGCACAGAGCGTGGATGATGTCGTCTGCATAAAATACAGATCGTTCGATGGTGAGCCGGAAGTCGAACTGTTTACGATCAACCAGGACGAGAATTAGAGGATAAAATCGCTGGTGGTGAGTGATGATTTCATTATCTATGATCTGGAACCGGGCAATTATGAAGATGGTGTGGATATGCGGGTAATCTGGAACCGGAATACCGGGGAGACACAGGAGAAGGTCGTGTATCGGTAAAGCTGAGAATACGAAATAATTATTTGATATAAAATGGCACCGTTTTATGACGGTGCCATTCTGGGTTATTGCTTTTTAGCTAACAATGTTTTCAACTGCGCAATTTCTTCTTTTGATCGCTGTAATTCATCTTCAGCCTGCTTTCGTTTTTCTTCCTCTTGCTTTCGCAATTCCGCTTCCTGTTTTTGCTTTTTTTCAGCCAGTTGTAATTCATCCTGCAGTTCTTCAATCATGTATTTCACTGTATTTTTATCTGCAATTTTTAACGCTTCTGAAAACATGTGAATCACCTCCTCAGGTTTATTTACATATGTACTCATTTCACGGAATATCGCTTCGCTCCACGGATAGCGTCTGATCATGCGCTCCACATCCGCGATTGTCTCTGCGGTCAGGATAGAAAGCCAGCCTTCCAAATCATTCATATTTGAATCAATGGTTTCCCGTGTATCTGGATTCTTATCATCAGTATATCCGTTTTGACAGAATACATCAAGTGCAATCAGAAAATATTCCTGCAGGAGTTCCAACGTGAGTTTGGTGTTAAATCGTGTTTTACCGTGATGGATATAAGCACCATGCAATAGCGGATTTTTAAAATCAGCACCTGTTTTTTCATATAGAATAATGGTGTATACTTTTTTCATGTCAGAATACATAAATTTTTTGTTCTCGTTTAGGCGTGTGTATTCACGAAGCAACAAGTCAGAAGAGTAACAGGAAATGCGTTCAGCAGTGAACATATATGGAATCTTCTGAATCGACATTTGCAAGTGAGCCATTACTTAATCGGACAACGATATCCATGATTAGCAGGGAATCAATGGAGATGGCTGTATTTTCCGATGGCAAAAGCCGTTCCACAACGACGGATTCACCCAAAATGGAACTGAGCAGATTTGACAGCCAATCTGGATGTCTGTCCGGGTGAAACATACATTTGAAAAATGGATCGTAAGTAAGTGGCATCGTTTTCTTTCCTGTCATGTAATCAGCGAAGCGTTTTTTCCATGTCTTGTCAAGTGTGATATATTCTGAATATAGGTTTTGTGTTTTCATAGCTTCTTCAAGTTCGTTTACGGTCTGATAGAATGTATTCGAAGAATCGAAGATAAAAATATAAATTAATAGACTGTTACCGAACTACGCTATGAACGAGCGCTTCTCGACAACAAAGAAACTGTATCATGAATTACAGCAGAATGTAAAGAGATTTTTAGAAATGCAACTAATTGTAGCATTTAAGTAATCTACGCGTTTAATGCTATTGGTAATACCACAGTCGCCACGAAGAATCCTCCTTCAATCGAGTAGTTGACAAAACCATGATTGTTCTCCACTGCATGACGGATGCTTTTGGTGCCGATGCCGTGAAGCTTCGTGTCCGTCTTGGCAGAGACGAATTGTCCATCGCGTAAAACCGGTGCTTTGTCAAAGGTATTTCTCACGATAATGACATAGAAGTTATTGTCGTTTTTCTTTGTAATCGTCAGTTGTACAACACGAGAATTGTCGCGTACCAGGCATGCTTCGATGGCGTTATCAAGCAGATTTGACAGAATAGATATTATGTCCGCGGATGGTAATTCGGCAAACGTAATATCCGGGAGTACATCGATCGACATCTGGATATTCTGCGATTGGGCAAATTTAGATTTCTCAGTTAGAATTGCATTCAGAATATCATTTTTGGAATAGCGCGTAAGGATGGTTGTATCTAACTTTGTATCCAATTCGGAAATGAGTGCAAGTGCTTGATCTGGATGTCCATCATCAAGCAGTATGCGGATGGCTTTCAGGTAATGTGTTGTATCATGCACCAGCTCCTGCAAATGTTCATCCATTGTGAGCAGCTTCTGATAGTAGTTCAGTCGAAGCGACTGATCGGAGATGATCAGGCTATTCTGCAGGTTGTGATTAAGCTGCTCCGTGTATCTCTGGAATGCGCGGAAGATCAGAATGTTTCCAAACTGCATGATCGCAAAAAATACGCAGAGCAATATCCGCATGCGTGGAGACGATGCGAAGTCCAGTCCAGAATAATAAGTGAGTAGCATCATTGCAATGCATGCAATTGGAATACACAAATAGCATGCGAAAATCTTCCGATCCATGCGGGCGGAGGATCGGACAGAGGTCTGCTTATACAGGCAGCAGATCAGATAGGTCAGGAGCTTCAGTGTAAATATCTGCCAAGGAATCGTGGACAGATTCGCAACACTGCTGGAATGAAAAAGATATGCCGGCAGCTTCAATAAGACTGCAAATAAAAATTCACAGCCGAAGAAAATTGCACACAAAAATACGATATACAGCAGTCGTTCTTTCAAGCTTGCCTCATAAAGAAAAGAGTAAAGAAGTAACAGGCAAATGAAAGAAAGCATATTCAGGTAGGAAATATGCAATGTGTTGATGCAAAAATAAATGCCGATAAAAGGAATCGCAATCAACAGGCGGTTTCGGAGGGGTTGAAAATTCGGCCGAATGGTTAAAAAGGCGTCAAAAAAGTCCGAAAATATAAGGTATTCTGCAATGCAACTGAATAATAAGATAATATAATCCATACCGTCTCCTAATTTTGTGCTGTCATATAACGAAAAAACATTGCATGGAATTCTTTCTGTCTGGAGCGTGAGATAGTCAGGATGCTTCCATCAGATAATGTTAATTCTGTTTTAGTTAAAGATTTTACATATTTGAGATTTACCAGATAGCTATTATGTGCATACGCAAAGTGATAATCGTGTAGCAATGCATGCAGATCGCTTAGGGAGTTTTTGCACAGGATCTTGTCATTATAAGCATAATAAGGACTCTTCTGAGATACATAAATCCTAGAACAACCACGACCACGAGAGATATACATAATCTCGGATGCAGGAAGCTTTAAGTGTGTGCTGTACCATCCGGCATGGATAAAAGGCTCTGCTTTCTCGGCCTGAATATGAGCAACGATAGAAGCGAGTTTCTCTACCATATGTTCATCCGACCATGCTTTGAGCAGATAGCGGTATGGCTCAGACTCAAATGATTCTGGCGTTGGAGACTGCTTCCCGGAACAGAAAACCAGCGTGGAGCTTGGGAATTTCTCACGAAATGCTTTGGCAAATATCGTTCCATTTACATCCGGGAGCTGAATATCCAAGATCAGCAGGTCAACAGTATAGAAATTCTGGAAATCTGCTTCGAATTCACTTGCAGAGAGGTAGCTGTAGAATTTGCAGGCTTCTGAGTGAAGTCCTGCGCGTAGCAATAAACATTTCATATGATCTATAAATAAAGTATCATCATCACAGATAACAATATGATACATAGTCCGGAGTCTCCTTTTAATAACTCAATTTAATAAAATACTTGTTCTATTTTATCATATATATTTTGGAAAAAAAGATGTTCCTGTGCAAAAACTGCATCTCAATCTGCAAAAATCGACATAAAGGTTGAAATGAGATAAAAATGCCTGTACTGTCAGGTAAGAGCTAAATAAGGAATACAGGAAATATGTTTGAAAGAATTTCGAATAAACTAATCCAATCTCAAAAATCGAATATACGAGAAGATGAGGTTGCAATCTATCGATATGGATATTATCTTCTGTTTGAAATTGCGCTGAATTTGAGCTTGGGATTGATATGCGGAATTTTGTTACATGCAGTTAATATGGTGTTTCTTTTTTGGATTATCTACATTCCATTAAGAAAATATTGTGGAGGGTGGCATGCATCTAGAGATTGGGTGTGTACGATTATTTCCACGATTGTTCTGATTATGGCAATTCTCTGGTGTCGATATTATGTTGGCTTGCCTCATATTGTGAAGACTGCGTTAATCGTGCTGCAGGGAGTATGTGTGATTGGAGATATATGGTTGGCACCGGTAGCAGCAACCAATAAACCGTTAACTGAAAAAGAACGAAGAACATATAAATTAATAGCTGTTATTTTGATTATTGTATATAGTTTACTTTCATGGAAAGTGGAATATATAAGAGCAATTGTGATTTTTTCACTTTTTATAGTTTTTCTGGCAACGGGTATTCAGAGATTGCTCGATGTAGGAACAAAAAAAGTGAATAAAAATAAAAAAGGAGAGTAATAAGTATGAAAAAGTTTATGAAGATTGCAACAACTGTTTTGAACAGTCTGGCACTTACCTTAGTGATCTCAAGCGCCAATGCGACGTGCTGCTGGTTATTCCATCAGCCGGAATTCCCAAAGGAAGCAGAGAAATTTAAGAAAGTACAGTAGTGTTTTGGCAGCCGTTGAATGAATCTTTAGTGAAAAAGTTTGACGGCTACTTTTATGCTCGAAAAATAATGAAAATTCGAATAGATTTGGATACGTGGGTCATGTAAGCAACGTTAGTTGATCGTGATTTTGCAAAAACTGCATCTGAAAATGCAAAAATCGACATAGAGGTTGAAATGAACAGGGATGGCATTAGAATTATTATGAAACAAAAATGACTGATAATAAAGAGTTATCTGTTAAATACTGATTTTATCATTAGGGTGAATTTAGATGAAAATTGGGTTGTTATATCAGGATATAGCGAGTAATGAAATACCATGGCAAAAAAACAATGTAATATACTATAGAACTGCTCGACGAATACAGCAAATGGCTATCGCGCTTGTTGAAGCAGGTTATGATGTAGTTATATTTTCTTCATTAAAAAAATTGTTGGATAATAAAAAAAATATTGATATTGTTTTTCCGTGTATAGAATGTTGTTTTGACCGAAATACCAATGGTTTTATTCCTACTATATTACAAATGAATGGAATTCCTTTTATCGGAAATGACTCATATATAAATACAATTGTTTCCGATAAATATTTATTTGAAAACATCGCAAAATCGTTAGGGATTAACACGCCAAATTCAAAGATTTTTAGTAAAGAAAATTATGGAAATATATTGGAATATATTCAAGAGATACAATTGCCATGTATTTTAAAATACCAATATGGATCAATGAGTTATCATACAAAAAAAATATCTAGTTCACAACAACTTAAAAAATACTTGAAGTATATGGCATCACAAAATAACGGAGCCATTTTGTGTGAGCAGTATATTGAGGGAAAAGAAATAAGCGTTCCTGTTATAGGTACCGCGTCAGATGAAAAAATTTTATCTGTAATAGAGTATACAGATTCTGAAAAAAATCCATTAGAAATATATGATGAATTTTGGAAGGGTAAAAATGATTGTCATGTTCAATTAAATGTTATGGATCAATCATTATTGTCAATAAAAAAAATCGTAAACTGGGTCCATAAAATATATCAATTTTTAAATTACAAAGATTACGCTAGATTTGATTTTCGTATGGATTATAACGGAAAACCATATTTACTAGAAGGGAATCCGCTTCCAGCTTTAGCTTATGAAAGTGCATTTGATCCGTTATCCTATGGGGAAAGCCAATCTTTTAGTATGATATTATCCGAAATTGTAGAAAACGCAATTAACCGTTATGATCTTGGTTAGGTCAGTAGAATTATTTTGCATTAAGGAGAGTTGTTAAATGGATTTGAAAAAATTAGAAGTTCAAGAACTTTTGAATTTAGATGACATTGAGAGCGAAGAAATGTTATATTTAAAAAAATATGGA
This sequence comes from Wujia sp., assembly GCF_056872695.1. NCBI lineage: Bacteria > Bacillati > Bacillota > Clostridia > Lachnospirales > Lachnospiraceae > Wujia > Wujia sp. Next base: position 35,027 of record NZ_DBMFCD010000016.1, read on the forward strand.
TATTTTCCGTTTAATGTTTCTACGTGGAATCCCTCTTCGTATTTTTCACAAAAATTTTTGGATCATCAACTAGAGTTACCGTCATTAGATTATATCTCATACATATACTCATATGAGTTAAATCATAATCTAATAAATACTGTTGAATCCAACTTAGGAGGAAATAATCTTGGGTGCACAATTGTCAATACGGGAACTTCTGCAATATCATTAGTAACTTCTGTACTTAAACAAGTTCATGTAAAGCGCGTTTTGCTTGTTTGTCCAATATATTATTCGGTAATATATAATTTTCTAGAAAAAGGCATAGCAGTAGATAATGTTTATATGCATCGAAAAAATAATGGTTATGCGTTACCAAGAGAGGAAATCATGAATAAAATTGCAGAAGTTGATGCGATATGGATCACTAACCCTATATATAATACCGGTATATATTTAGATATTGATGACATAAATTTTTTGAAATGCGCTATTCCATCAAGAATTACTTTAATATGTGATGATTGTTTTGCAAACTGTGGAATGGAAATGGTCAGATATCTAGGAAGCCGACCTCAATATATAAGCATTCATGATCCTTTAAAGCAAATAATGATTAATGGTCTAAAATTTTCATGTGTTTTGTATTCTTTACAGTATGAACATATATTTGAACAATGGTCTGATATTGTTTGTGGTAGTTTATCTTATTCTACTTTACAGAGTGTAGAATTTTTCATCTCCGAAAAATTTAAGCAAATTCGATTAGAACTGCAATCACATTTTCTGAAAATGGATAAATACTTTGAGGAATTATCTAGAGAATTTCCGTTAATTTCTATAGATAATAGAGACCACCTTGGACACATGCGCATGTGCTATATGCATCATTTACCTTTCGATTTTCTAGAAGATAAAGAAAATTTGCATAATTTTATAGATGAAACTGGAACAAGCATAATTCCAGGTAATCGTTTCCATTTCTCAAATAATTGCGGATTTTGTTTTCGTGTAAATTATGGACGAGAATGTAGCGAATTCTGGGATGCCCTAATTCAAATTTTTATATATTTATCTGAACATAATTAAGAAGATTTTGGCGTTTTATCATCTAAATCAATTTCTTTTATGTTTTTTGCGTTTATTCCGTCACTTGAAAGAGAACGCAACTGGGATAATAGTGCGGAAGGTTTTTTGGTTAATAGAACAGAAAGTATGCTGTTGGCTAATTTTTCAGAATCATCCTTTTCATACACATCTAAATAATATTTGCGTGGCAATTTTTTAGAAAATAAAACCGCTAATGAAGCTCTTAGTTTAATTAAATGTTTTACACCTCCAGTTAACAATAGGGTGCCTATATTAAACGTAGCCAATGCAGCTAATGGCATAATTAACCATATAATATAAGATCCTGTCGCGTCCTTTATAAATTTAATATTAGGAGTTTGAGACGTATTGCAAACATATTGATATAGAGTGATAAAGACAGCTTCAATATCTTGTGTTGGTTTATTTATAAATGTTATTTTAACCTCACATTCGTGTTGTGTGTCCAAAAGGTCAAAATTATACGATCCAAGTTCGTTAATAATTGAATTATAAATTAAGCATATATTGTTATAAAACAAAAGTAAAATTTCATAATATCTATCATCATCTATAAACTTATGCATTAGTTGTTTAAAATACATAAGAATTTCTTTTATAACCAATAGGGGAAGCATAGATTCTTTCCTTAAGGTTTTTAAAATTTCATAAAAATATCGAAATTCATCTGGTGATAAATATTGTTCGTTAGAATAACGATCATTGAAACCAGATAATAATTGTTCCATAGCGTCATAAATATTTCTTTTTTTCAAGGAAACATAAAAAGTAAACATTTCTATACATAAATTTTTTTCAGATAAATAATTACAATAATTGGAGTATATTTTTTCTTTTTCTTCTAAGATTTCCCTTCCTAAGCTTAAAAAAGAAACATTTATTAATTCTTCTTCTTGAATGCCCCATACACTTCCTAAAGTTTCTAAATTCATTTTACTATCCCTAAAAATGCATTTTAATGCGACATTATAATCGATTGTACAATTTCCAAAAACACTTTCTATCCACTCGGATTTTTCAAAATAGTTGAATTTGGTTGTACTTCCCATTAAATCTACATTTTTAAATAACGATTCCCAAAATGAATTTTCGGTAATGCGTGAACCTGTAAATTTTACATCATAAATATGACATTTATAAAAATTTATATTTTCAATTTCTGCCAAGCTGAAATCACAATTTTCAAATCGACAATTGGACAATTTACAAAAGCACAGATCTGCATTCATGAATTTACAATTTATAAAAGTAGAATTAAAAATGCGCAAATTGGTTAAATTTGAGCGAGTAAAATTACACTCATCAAAAGTACAATTTTGTACATGTACATTTTGGATATTGCTTCTTTGAAAGATAATTTCTTTAAATTTTTTTTGATCGACTGTTTGATGCATAATAGTTGCACATTCAAAATTCTTATCCATAATAAATTCCCTCGTTATAAAATTAACAGATAACTCTTTATTATCAGGCAAAACGTTATGCTTTTTTATACTAATTTTGCAAAAACTGCATCTCATATTGCAAAAATCGACCAGCTGATTGAAGGGGATTAAATAATATGGTAGAAAATATAGTACAAAACATAAAATGAGGAGGATACAAGCATTATGGAAGTAAATTATAATGAAATACGTGAAAACGTAATTGCTAAAATGATGGAGTATGCTTCAACGATGGAAAGTATTTTGTCATCATTATCTGGTATTGTTGGAGATATTACAGCGTGCAACTATCTTACGGGAGAAGCTGCAAATGCATATGTAACGGAGTTTGAAGAAACAGTTCAAACAACCTTTTCCCGAATCAATTTAAATATTACTAATATTGCAGAACAGTTAGAAAAGGTATGTAAGGAATATGAGCAGATGGATGCAGATCTGAGAGATCAGTTGAATTAAAAAAAACGGAGGAATAAGAATGGGTAGTTTACGAGTAGACGTGGATAATTTGACTTCTGTTACAATAACAAGTATGCAGCAGGAAAAAACAAAGCTGGATTCCTGTTATGAGGACATGGCAAGTGCAGTGCAAAGCTTAGTAGACAATGAGTATATGCAGTCACAGGCAGCAAATGCATATGTAGAAGAGTTTAATTCATTAATAAAGCCAGATGTAGAGGCGTTATCGAATATGGTAGAAACATATTACACACAGTTAAGTCAGATATGCGAGGCTTTTACAGAAGGAGATCGTGCATTAGCAGATTTTTTAAATGCTTAAAAAAGGGGGCGATAGGCCCCCTTTATGGGTAAAAAAATGAGAAAAAAATGGTTTGAGTTGATAATATATTTAGTACTGTTTCTCTTAATCGGTACAGGTATGGAACTGCATAGTTCTGCTTTGGAGGCAGCAAGTGTTACTGATGCAACAGAGAGTGATGCGGATGTCAGCTATGGATCTTACGATGTAAAGCAAAGTATTGTAGTATTGCAGGCGGTTTATATCGGAGAGGATGGATATCCGAATATACTCGGGCAGGAAAACGGCTTTTTTATAGGAACAGCAGACAGCGGATTCTTTTTCATTTGTGGAAGAGCATGTATTACATTTTCTGAGGAACAAAAAATGGGAATCGCAGCGAATCTGGGTGTCGACTACAACAAGTTTTCAATCTCTTATCAGGTTATTATGGAGCCTGATGTTCGCATTGGGATGAGTCAGGTGGTTGAGAGTGAGCAATTGGGGATTATAATCTTAAAACCAGATACCGGCTTGGGAAATGTAACATCATTACGATTGGGTGACAATGATTATGATAATCAGGTGGGGGATTGCTTACAAATACTTGGTAAACATGGAGAAGAGGCCGGATATTGCAATGAGGGAACATTAGTAGATTGGAGAACACTGGGAGATACTCATTTTTATTTACATGATGTGGTAATTAACAACGATAATTATGGTTGCCCGGTATTAAATGAGAATCAAGAAGTAGTAGCAATCAATATATATTCCGATGGGACACTTAATTATGCTCTTCAGATAGGGGAAGTCAGAAAGTTATGTGAACTTGTAGGGATACAATACAATCCTCCAATTCAGGTAGACACACAGGAATTAGAACAATTGATGCAGGATTATGAGAATTTGAATCCGGATAGATATACAGCGGAGTCGTTAGAGCTTTGTCAGACATATTACGAAACTGCTCAACAATATATGCAGGAAGTAGTAGAGAATCAGATTGATTATGCATCTCAGGCAAAGATAGATGCTTGTGCTGAAAATTTAAAAAATGCAATAGATGGACTGAGTCAGAAAAGAGTTAATATTAAACTTTGGTTAAAGATTTTACTTATAGTGAGTGTATTAAGCTTCATTGGTTTTGCGGTAATGTTGATATTGTGTATAACTCAGCGAAATAAGTTTAAGAAAAAATTGAAGCTGGAAGAGCAAAAACAAATAACGGCAGAGGAGGCACTACGAATAAGTGGTCGTATTACACCAGGAGAAGAAAAAAATCTTTTATCGGCGGGAATGCCTATTAACAGGAGTTTGTCCATTATAGAACAAAACAAAGAATATAAAAACCCGGAAACATCTGTATTAGGAAATGAAGACATGATATCGCAGAGATATAGTAATACCCAGATACATAATAATGCTTTTTTGATCAGAAAGAGGACGGGTGAAGAGATATTAATTAATAAAAATAGATTCTTTGTTGGGAAAGATGAGGAATGTGTTGACTATAAAATAGAGTATAACGCAAATATCAGCCGCAGGCATGCTGTTATACGTAAAATATCCGGAAATTTTTATATACAGGATATGGATACCACAAATGGAACATATGTGAATGGAGTTCGATTGAGAGATCAGGAGGAACAGATGTTACAGACGGGAGACATTATCCTGATGGCAGATGAGGAATTTGAATTTAGCAAATAGGAGACAGTGGATTGGGAAGAAATGGTTATACAGCATATACAGATGCAACGGTTCAGAGGTACAATCGAGATTTGTCGGTTGCGCAGGGTCAATTGAATAAATTATATGATGACTATAGAGAACTGGAGTCTTTATATAATGGTTTGGATGAAGATATTATGCAATGGGATACCGAACAAGATCATGTAGAACAAGCAACCGATCAACAGGGAGTGTGGAAAGGTGAGCGAAGAAATAAATATGATGAGTATCTGTGGGACACTATGGGAATTGTGTTTCAGCAATATACATCTACTTATGAACAGATGAAGGAGCAGATCTTTGTTAAGATGAATGAGATATCTCAGTCTATTTCGTCATATGAAAGTGAAATTCAAAAAATGCGGTTCATGAAAGATCAATATCAAAGAAAAGAGTATAACAAAAAACAGCAATGGAAAGCTGCATCAGCAGTCAATGATCTGAGTGCACGGGGAAGGAGTACACATGGAAAGTAAAGAAAATAATGTATTGCCGTTGGGAAGTATAGTAATCTTAAACGGTGATGCGCAGATGGCAATGATAGTATCACGAGGAATAGGTGTGGATAATGGAGGATCCATATATAGTTACGATTATGCAGCCTGCAGGTATCCGGAAGGAATGATAGACGATAAACTTATGTTTTTTGATGAGAAGGATATTGGGAAAGTCGTTTTTAAAGGATACTGGGATGAGCGTAGTGCAGTAATAGAAGGGGCATTCAGAAAATGGAAGCAGGAGGGAATGAAGTATGGCGGAGAAAATAGCAATTGATGATGTATTGTTTGCGGATATGGAGAGTTTTCTGACACAGGATTTATCTTTTTTAAAAGATGAATTGAGCAGAAATCGTGATGCAATAGATGCGGCATTTGAGCAAGTAAGTGCACAGTCGCCGGTTATGGATACGATAAAATCTATATTGAATAAAATGGTGAATTTGGTCAATGATTACTATCTTATGAATAAGAATGTAATTAAGAATTATTTGAAAATTGGACGGGAATTGCAGAATCAAGACGAGGTGATTCATCTATCGCTTACAGCATTACAGGGTGAGGCGATGGCACAGAAATGGGAAAAATTTAATCAATCTCCAGATGTAAAGGATCATCTCAGCAATGTATATCGGGCAGCAGGGTATAATATACCATATGAGGATTAAAAATGGGATTAAAGATTGAATATGATAAAATTTTTGATAGCTATGAGCAGACAATACAGATCATGGGAGCGCTTATCGCAAATTTGAATGAGATGGTTGAAATTGAACAGGCAATATGTTATTCAAGAGCGATTCAAAGTGAAAGTGCAACAGCCTTAAAAAATTATATACAGGATATTCATTGGACAGGATTTTTAAATTTAGTTATCGACTGTTATACAGAGATAAATCGAATTATAAGTTCGTATATGGTTGGACTTCAAAATCTGGATACATCCATAGACGCAGTCATAGATGAGGAATGTCTGACAAATGTGGAAACAAGAATGAAGCAACTAGATGACGAGTTATATACATTTGCTGAAACTATGAAGTCAAAAGCGGAATCGGTCAGTCATATTATGCAGTTGCCTGTGAAATCTGGGGAAAATGTGAGTACAGGAATTAGTGCGATGGCAAAGGAGGCTGTTCGAGTACGGGAGGATTTTATAGAATATGAAGAAAATAAAAAGAGAGAAGTAGAATTATATAATAATTTGATGGCGGATTTACTTTTAATTGGATTTGGGTATGTGCTTTCAAGTCGAAATCTGGTAAGTAATAATTTTCAGAATGAATTATTTGGGGGACTATCAAATATTAATCAAATGTATTCAAATTATTATGTGCAAATTGATTATTCATCGGATCAAGCAAGGCATGATGTAGATCAGATGCAAAATTTATTAGCTGTACACAAAAATAAACAGATGGAAGATAAGCAAATACATTATGCATATAAAACGGCTATAGCGATAGCATACACATTTAGTTCGACAGCAAAGGCATTTGCATTGTTCAGAGCTATATGCATTATTTCTGCAAGTTATAATCTTAATCAATGTTCGGAAGCTTGGGATGCGGGAAAATTAGCTACAACTTGGGATACTGATAGAGAGGCAAAAGCAATAGTAAATTTGCAGGAGGGAAGCAGAGCGAAGGCGATATATACGGGTGTAGGATTTTTGACGACATTTATTGTAGAAAAAGTTTCAACAAAAGTTTCAACAGATTCCATAAAAAATATGCTTGAATATCAAATGCTTCCAGATGCTATAAAAGATACAAAAGATGGTCTTGATAAGCTTAAGGAATGGAGCGATTTATTTAATATGGTACAGGGTTGGATGCCTAGTTATTCCAAAGCTATAAAAGAGGGTACAACATATGAAAAAATAAGGGAACTAGAGGAGAGTGGACGTCAATGATAGTTGTAATTTTAGATGTTATTGCAGGAATTTTTTGGGCCTTTGTATGTGGGGAAGAAGTGAGAAAAAAGAACTATGATCCAACAGCATGGTATGTGCTTGGTTTTATATTTGGGGGATTGGCATATTTGGTTGCGTGGTGGTTTATAAAACCTAAGATAAAAGAAGTGGACAAAGTAGATATTGAAAGAATTGTACAGGCAGATAAAGCACGTGCAATGAAGGGGGATATTGAGGCTGGTCGTGTCTGGATATGTCCGGTGTGTAGAAACGTGAATGATTCAAAAGTATATGCATGTCCGTGTGGGGAACGGAAACCTCCGAGGGTTATTTCGCACGCGGTA
>NZ_DBMFCD010000017.1:0-35662 GCF_056872695.1 Wujia sp.
GAGGAAATCCCCAGATAAACTTTTTTCGCATGGTTCTTTTGGCTTTTTGATGTTCTGCTTTTATAATATTAACCATGGATTTCACCTGCTTTCTGGTTTTTCCTTACTACGTCCATAAACAGTTCTTCAAGATTCTGTCCCTGATTCAATGCTCCCTCGTATCCTAAGATTCCACCTGAAATAATCCCGACTTTATCTGCAAGTAACTGTACCTCTGAAAGAATATGACTGGAAAGAATTACAGTTATTCCCTGTCCTGGGAAGGAGCGAATCAGTTCTCGTAATTCCTCGATGCCTATTGGATCTAATCCATTCGTAGGCTCATCCAATATCAAAAGTTCCGGTTCTCCAAGCAATGCCATTGCAATACCTAGTCTTTGTTTCATTCCCAAAGAGAACTGCCCAGCTTTCTTCTTTCCGGTATTTGTAAGTGATACAATCTGCAAGACCTCATCAATTCTGTTTTCATCTGTACCAAGCAATAATTGTCTTACTTTCAAATTCTCTCTGGCGGAAAGATTTTCATAAATAGGCGGATTTTCAATTAACGCTCCTATTTTTGACAAATCCTTCCTATTCCATAGTTTTCCATCAAGGTAAATCTTTCCTGCAGTTGGTTTCATCATACCGGTCAGCATTTTCAATGTAGTAGATTTACCAGCACCATTCGGTCCAAGCAGTCCATAAATCTGTCCTTTTTCTATATTGAGTGAAACATTATTTACTGCTTTCTGCTTTTTAAAATATTTACACAAATTTTGTGTCTGCAACATCATTTCCATCTTTTCTATCCTTCCTTCTATATTTTATTTCTTACTGAAATATAATCTATCAGGGAAAAATAAAGATTTGATGAAGTTTGCTACATTTTAGAAAATCTGTCCCGGAAGTTTTTCCTTCTCCATATACGGGAAGATATGATGTGACGCTTCGTGTGCCATTGTAAACCTGCGACGTCCTTGCTCCTTTTCGGCAAGAAGAAATTCTGTAATGAAATGTTCTATGTCGATGGATTGAATCACTCGATTGCTAAACTTATTAGCGTAAGCTGTTACTGTCCTCTGTTATAGTTCTTTGATGATGTGACAAGCCACACCCTGAATGCAGCACTCATCTACAATGATGTCTTTCATCTTCTTATTTTCCGGGTGGAGAATGATTTTCTTATTCTCATCATCTCGGAAGTAGCGTTTCAATGTATTCTGATTATCCACAAGGGCAACTACTATATCGCCCTCTTTGCTAACACCTCAAAATTCCTTTGCTTGCACTAAAATTATGAACTCCAATGGCTTACTATTTTTCGCTATTCTCATCTTTTCTTATACAATACAAGTTCCGGATTTTTACCGAGAAGTTTCTTCTTCATTTTCATTCCTCCAAAATAATTCTATCCGCTATTTTCTTCCTCCGACAAAAGCGCCGTATTACTACGACGCTTTTGTCTTGCTCGGAAGATGGAGCAAGGGAACGCTATTCCATCATTTGTTGTGCTTTTTCTTTCTGCTGGCAACCGTTATACCAATGGCAGCACCGCCGCTGACAATCAGCAGCGCAAACCACAATGCGGGGTTGGCGGTGTCGCCGGTGCGCGGAATCGGGGAAACAGGCTGCACCGTCGGCGTCGGCTGCGCTGTAGGCTGCGGGGTCACAGTGGGCCGCGGGATTGCCGTTTCCGTCGGCTTTGCCTTGACGGTGAACTTAGCTGTTGCCGTACCGTGTTGAGAAACAATCGCAAGCGTATGCTCACCCACGGAAAGCGTGGCAACAAAATCACGGTTCAACGTGATGATGGTGCTGCCCTCTCTCTTCGTATAGTTCTTTTCATCCAGCGCAGTGCCATCAAGCTCTACACGAAGGAAATCGGCAAAGGATGCGTCAGAAGTGAAGGTCAGTTCCTTTTTCTCGCCCTGCGTGACTGCTGCACCATCACCGGCTGTGATCTGCGGGGACCGCTTTGCCGTCACGGTGTCAGCCTTGGCGATTTCCTTTATTGCCGCAGCATCGGAGAAATACTTCTTGCAGCCGCCGCAGTACCAATACGCAATGTTGCCTTCTTCGGCAGCGGTGGCGGCCTTTGCGTCAATATGTTTCAGGTCGGTGTGGTTGTTCGGGTCAAGGCTGCCGTAACTGTCTCCACAAATCTCACATATGGCCTTATCCTTGCAGGTCGCTTTGCCGCCGGAGTGCGCCGCCTTATTAAACACCGCGCCGCAGGTGCAGACCTGCCAGTGCTCCGTGTCGTTGTGTTCCCAGTCGTTGCTCTGATGGTCATGGGCATCGCCCTGTCCATTGAACACCGGCAGGGTCTTGCCCGCCGCATCCAGATACTTGCATTCGCCTGCCCACGGGTCAGCATTGTTGCCGCGTTCGCCATCCTTGAGCAGCTTCCGCACCGTGCCGTCGGCAAATTCTGCGGCGGTCTTGGAGTCGGTTCTTTTGACAATAACTTGGTTAGAAGTGCTGGCTGGGTTTCCTGTAGGCAGATAGTAGCAGTTATCGATAGTGGTGAGAGAAGATGCGGACAACGGATCGCCTATAATTTCGCCCGTATCGTCGCTTCCGTGCAAACTGCCGACATTATAACAGTTGGCAATCAGAATATCTATGCTCCCACTATCAGATTGACCTGTGATTCCACCGGCGTATTTGCCGGAGACCATTCCGACATTATAGCAGTCACGAATTGTTGCGTCTATTCCATCAGCGTCCTTTTCTCCAGCGACTTTTCCGCAGATTCCACCGGAGCGGAAGGGGCTTGAAATATTACCGAAGTTGGCGCATCCGATGATGTCACTGTCCGTGCTCCAGCCGACAATTCCGCCAGCATACCAATTTCCAGTTACGGTACACCGATTGGTGCAGTTTTCAATGGTGCTGCTATCAGCGCAGCCCACAATGCCGCCGTAGGCTACGCCATCCCCACTGCTATGGGTCACGGAACCGGCTACCGTCAAATTTTTGATGGTGGCGCTCTTCACATAGCAGAACAAACCGCCGTTCTTGTCGCGGTAGTTGACATTCAGGCCGGAGATGGTATGCCCATTGCCGTCAAATGTGCCAGAGTAGGGAAGGTCTTGATTTCTTGTATCCTTTCCAATGCCGATTGGCGTCCATGCTTCGTTTTCCAAATCGATATTTGCTGTCAGCACGGCACAGATTTTGGTTTCTTCTTTGGCTTTTGCATTGTTCACCTTATCCCGGAACCATTTCAGCCCCTCGGCGGTGCCGATTTGATAGGGGTCTGTCTCCGTGCCGCTGCCGGTTATCCGGGGGTTAAATGTGCCGCCGGTGATGGTGCCGCTGCCGGAGACTATGCCGGTAAAAACGCCGTCGGTGATAGTGCCGTTGTTGATGACCTCGCCGTTGAATGTGCCGCCGGTGATGGTTCCGTTGTTGATGACCTCGCCGTTGAATGTGCCGCTTTCGATGGTGCTGCCGGGGGCGACGGTCACCTTGCCTTTGAACTCCGTCTCACCAGTGCCTGTAATGGTACAGGGATAGTTTTCGTAATCTCCCAGCACGACGTCGCCTTCAACCGAGCCGCCGTTGGCGTAAAGATTCCCGTAGTTGGAATTATTCCGAGAGCCAGTAATGTATAGTCCGCTTCCGTTTTCCGCAATACAGCCGGCAATGCGCGCACTGTCCGCCAAGGTAATCTCCCTCACATTAGCGGCGCTTACGCCGCCGCCGTAGGCTTCGCCGGAGTTGGCGGAATTTGTTGCCGTGCAATTTTGAATCACGGCGTTGCCCGACAGGGTGAACTTCGTATTGTTTGAGAGATAGACACCCCCGCCCTTGGAAGATTTGGAGATTGCCTGACAGTTTTCGATTTTTGCATTCTCAGACATTACAAAGCTACGGCTGCTGTTGACATATACGCCTCCGCCGTAGGCAGAATTGGAGATTGCCTGACAGCCTTCGATTTTTGCCTCACCAGACATTTCAAAGCTACCGTCGACATATACGCCTCCGCCGTGAATGAGTTGGTCCGTGCTTTCGACGGTGCAGTTGCGAATGACCGCCGGACCTGACATTTGGAACTTGCCGGAAGCATAAACACCGCCGCCGCTATGGGAGGCGACGCAGCCGATGATACTGCCGCCGGACATAGAGAACTGAATCTGTTCGCCGTTTTGCCTCGGATAAATACATACACCGCCGCCGAACTCTGCGGAGCAGCCGATAATATTGCCGCCGGTCATGGTCAATTGCCCGCCGGGTGCGATATACACACCGCCGCCACAATATAGTGTGCTGCTGAGCGGAAACGGATAACCCGTACCGCCGGTGATGACGCCGCCGGTGACGGCCTCTGTGCCGCTTGCATCGTCCAGCACCCACAGTTTGCCATTCGGATTGAATTTGTGCGAGAGATTACTCGTATTGCTGTCCTCGATAGTCAGCTGCCCGCCGTTCTCGACCACAATCACGCTGCCCTTGTTTGCGCTCTCGTATTTGAGCACATGACCGTTCAAGTCCAGCGTCACAGTGCGGTTGACAGTCAGGGTACTGCTGATGCTAATGTCCCCTGCCAGCCTGACGGTGTCGAAATTAACATCAGCAATAGCTGCAGTCAGTTCTTCCGCGGTGCTGACATCTTTTGCCGTCTCGCTCCCGCCAATTAACGCCGTCAAGGCTGTCTCCGGCTGGGGGTCGGACACTTCCCCCTCCGGCTGTTCTTCGTTCTCTTCGCCTTCCGGCTGTTTTTCGTTCTCTTCGCCTTCCGGCTCTGCGTTCTCAATGGCCTTGACGTATTTTGCGCAATTCTCCGCCGAAGCGCCCTCTACGCCGCAGATGGGACAATCTGCGTTCATTGCTTCTGCCGTGCAGGCTGTTTCACAGCTGCAAACAGGCGGTTCTTCCGTCTCGCTCTCGGCAAATGCCGTGGTCGGCACAAGGCAGAGCACCATGCACAGAGCAAGCAGGATACTGAATAATCGTTTCTTCATCTTGTTTCCTCCATTTCGTTGTTCTTTGACAGCTTAAAATCGTATTTCATTTCCAGCATTGTAAACAGCTTATACATAACATCTGTAGCAATTGCTTTAATATCCAGTGATTGAATAAAGGCAAGCACCTTTGCCTGCTCTTCCTCCGATACACGATACACCCGCATTGCCGCCGTCAAAAAGCGGCTGAGCTTGCGTTCCAACGGAAAATGAATATCACATTTTCTCGCCATATAGCTGCGCATCAGTCCCGCCGTGCCGATTTCCATCTCGTAAAAGTCGCTCTCGGTATCATCGGGGAAATTTTCACCAAAAATCTGCTTCAGCTCTGCCGTGGTATGCAGGTAGATATACTCCGATGTTTCAGGCAGGGAATAGGCTTCAATGTAGATTTCCCGCAGGTTCTCGTTCAGTTCAGTCAGTGTCAGTTGGATCGCCGTTTCCACAGCATAGGCATAAACCGGCGGCAGCTTGCTGTCTGCAATGCTTCTTGCCACGCCGAACTGTCCGCCGAACATCGTTTCGGTTAATTCCAGCAAAATTCTGTCCTTGGTAGGAAACAGATTCAAATAGCTTCCCCTTGCCACGCCTGCTTCGTCCACAATCTGACTGACAGAGGTGTTTTTATACCCCTGTTCCAGAAAGAGACGGACGCATACGGTCAGTATTTTCCTCTTTGTTTCGCTGCTGTCTCTCCGCAAATATATCACCTCTCTTTAAACGTTTTAGTACGTATACTAATAATATCATAGCAAGTGCAAAAAGGCAAGTGGAATTTGAAACTTTACCTCCATAAATTGTGATATTTTCACAAACGCTGGCTTCTTCCATTACTCACGGAACTTTATGACTTCCACCATACTTTTTTATTTGAACCGAAAGTAATGTCATCAGGTGTAAGCGGTAAGTTCTTCTCCGACCACTCCGAAACAAGCTCCGGGTGTACTTCTGCTAAACTGTTACTCATATCAAAACCTCCACTTCCTCTGTGATTAGAGTATATGAAGTTTTGGCTTTTTCTTGTAGTTTGCGAATATCCGTAAAAATAGAAAAAGCCCTTTGAGAAAAGATTTCTCCTCTCTCAAAGGGCTTGATAAATGGGAATTTTCAAATTAGTCTTTGCAAATAACCTTTGAACCTTCACCATCAATTACAATTCCCTGACGGTTGTTAATCGGGCATAGATTCAAATCCGAAAACTCAGTCATTATTTTCTCGGTAACTTTCTTAAATGGTGCTGTAAGATAATGCGGAAGAACATAGAAATCAAGCAAATCAAGCCCTGCATCATCTTCTTGTGAGTAGTCCTCTGGCTTTTCATCCATTTGCTCGATATATTGGATGCTTGGAGCGCATATAATTGCGCCTGCCGACTCGCCGATCATCAATTTTCCATTTGCCAATTCCTTTTTCAGCAGTCCATCAGTTCCCGTTTTACGGAGCTGGTCCATAAGAAAGAAAGAATTTCCGCCGGTAAAATATATCACATCTGCTTCTTCAAAAACAGACTGTATCGTTGAATAAGCCTCCGTTGAAATATCAATTTCAGTTACGATTGCTCCCAACTTTTTGAATAATTTTCGAGCCGAGCCGACATAACCGGTGTAGCCTTCACGCAGTGAAGCTGTTGGAATAAATGCGACTTTCTTATTTTCAATTTCTTCCTTTATCAGACTTCCCACACTTGAAAAGTGCGAACATAAAAATAGTTTCATCAATATTCTCCTTTATAAATACCAATTTATCTTTTTCTTTCTGAAAATGGGCAATCCCGATTGGGACTGCCCATATATTTTGAAAATTATGCGATTTTTAAGACTCTGCACCGTTTCAAGCACCATTTGGTGTAAATTTGGTGTATTTGTGTATTTTCAGAGCTTTTTCACAAATGAAATACATCCCGTTTTGTAAGGTAAAACGGTACTTCTTAATAGAGCTTTGCACCTGCCGGAATATGGTCATCAACCATCAGAAGATGGAGCTTTTCTTCGCCTTCTTCTTCGTGTACTGCACTGAGAAGCATACCACAAGAGTCAATGCCCATCATTGCTCTTGGAGGAAGATTTGTGATTGCGATAAGTGTCTTACCAACAAGTTCTTCCGGCTCGTAATATGCGTGAATACCGCTTAAAATGGTTCTGTCTGTGCCTGTTCCGTCATCAAGAGTGAACTGTAACAGTTTCTTTGACTTCGGTACTGCAACACACTCTTTAACCTTTACAGCTCTGAAATCTGACTTTGAGAATGTATCAAAATCAACATCTTCTTCAAACAAAGGCTCAACCTTTACCTTAGAAAAATCAATTTTCTCAGGCTCTGAATTTGGTGTAGAAACCTCTTTAGAACTTACACCATTTTCGGATTTTACACCACCGAGGGACTTCATTGTCGGGAACAACAAAACATCCCTGATTGCCTGTGAATCTGTAAGCAGCATTACCAGACGGTCAATACCATAACCGATACCCCCCGTTGGAGGCATACCAATCTCCAAAGCATTCAGGAAATCTTCATCTGTATGCTCTGCCTCGTCATCACCTGCAGCGGCATTTGCATCCTGTGCGGCGAAACGCTCTCGCTGATCGATTGGATCGTTCAACTCGGAGTATGCATTACACATCTCCCATGTATTGATGAAGAGCTCGAAACGTTCTACCTTGCTTGGGTCTGAAGGCTTCTTCTTCGTAAGTGGAGAAATCTCGATTGGATGATCCATGATAAATGTTGGCTGGATCAGCTTCTCCTCACAGAACTCCTCGAAGAACAGGTTGATAATGTCACCCTTCTTATGACGATCCTCGTATGCGATATGATGCTCGTCTGCCAGCTTCTTCGCCTCTGCATCATCTGCTACCTGATCAAAATCAATACCTGTATATTTCTTGATCGCGTCATTCATTGTCAGACGCTCAAATGGCTTACCAAAGTCGATTTCAATACCGTTGTAAGAGATCTTTGTGCTGCCACATACCTTCTCTGCGAGGTAACGGAACATAGACTCTGTCAGTTCCATCATGCCCTCGTAATCGGTATATGCCTGATACAACTCCATCAATGTAAACTCCGGATTGTGACGGGTATCAACACCCTCATTACGGAATACACGGCCGATCTCGAATACTCTTTCCAGTCCGCCAACGATCAGTCTCTTCAGATATAATTCCAGTGAGATACGAAGCTTTACATCTTCATTTAATGCATTGTAATGTGTCTCAAATGGTCTTGCTGCGGCACCACCTGCATTCGATACGAGCATTGGTGTCTCAACTTCCATGAAATCACGGCCTGCAAGGAAATTACGAATCTCCTTCAGAATCTGGGAACGCTTGATGAATACTGCTTTGCTTTCCTGATTCATGATCAGATCCACATATCTCTGACGATAACGCATATCTGTATCAGTCAGTCCATGGAACTTCTCCGGAAGAATCTGCAAAGACTTTGACAGAAGTGTCATCTCCTCGGCATGAATGGAAATCTCACCCGTCTTTGTACGGAATGCATATCCTTTCACACCATAGATATCTCCAATGTCAGATTTCTTGAAATCTGCATAGCTTTCTTCGCCGATTACATCTCTTGCAACATAGACCTGAATATTTCCCTTCAGATCCTGAATGTTACAGAAAGATGCCTTACCCATGACACGCTTGAACATCATACGTCCGGCAATGCTCACATAAATCGGAGAGCCATCCATGATTGCTCTTCTCTCATTGTAATCATTCGTCAGAGCTTCCTTCTTCTGCTCGTCATCCAGTCCCTCTACATCCGGTGCTGGTCTGCCTGCCAGAAGCTCCGCTTCATGCGCAATGTAAGTTTCCTTTACATCCTCACTGTGATTTGTCACATCATATTTTGTAATCTCAAACGGATCTTTTCCTGCTGCCTGTAACTCTGCGAGTTTGTCGCGACGCACCTGCAACAGCTTGTTTGTATCCTGCTGCTTATTCTCTGCCACTTTTATTTCTCTCTTTCTTATCGAATATCCAAAATACGGAAGTCAAAATTTCCGTCTGGTGCTTCCACTGTAACTGTCTCTCCTACACGTTTCTTCAAAATAGCCATGCCAAGTGGAGATTCATTGGAAAGCTTTCCTTCCAGAATATTTGACTCAGTAGAACCAACGATCTTGAATGTATTTACCTCATCCATATCGATATCCAGAATAGATACCTCTGAACCAAAGTTTACAACACCCTGCTCTACTTCTTCTTCGTCAGCAACCTCTGCGTACTTCAGAATCTTCTCGATCTCTTCGATACGAGCCTCGATATCTCTCTGCTCGTCCTTTGCAGCATCGTACTCGGCATTCTCTGACAAGTCTCCTTGCTCTCTTGCTTCTTTAATCTTCTGTGCAATTTCCTGACGTCTATTTACCTTTAAGTCCTGTAACTCGTCCTCTAACTTACGAAGACCTTCTCTAGTCAACAGATTTTTCTTCTCAGCCATCTCTATTTTCCTTTCTTTCACGACATACTTGCCCAGACTTCTTCCGAGCATACATGCTTGAATTATATCGGATATTCCGTCATATGTCAAACGTGATTTCTACTGATTTACCAATATTTTTCTTCCCCTTGTATACCTCTTATTGTGCAAAAAATCCGCAAAGCCATTTCTGACCTTGCGGATTCACAATTTTCTTTCTGTAATTACTCTGCTTTACAGCATCCGATTAGTGATGGAACAGACGGATTCCTGTAAATGACATAACCATATCGTACTTGTCTGCACACTCGATCACAAGATCATCACGTACAGATCCACCCGGCTGTGCGATGTACTTCACACCACTCTTCTTTGCGCGCTCTACGTTATCTGAGAATGGAAAGAATGCATCGGAACCAAGTGTTACGTCGGTATTTCCATCGAGCCATGCACGCTTCTCCTCGCGTGTAAATACTGGTGGTTTTACCTTGAAACGCTTCTGCCATTCGCCCTCGCGAAGTACATCCTCATACTCATCGCCGATGTAGACATCGATTGCATTGTCACGGTCTGCACGTCCAAGGGAATCTACAAACTGCAGATTCAGAACCTGTGGTGCCTGACGAAGATACCAGTTATCTGCCTTCTGTCCGGCAAGTCTTGTACAATGTACACGTGACTGCTGTCCGGCACCGATACCGATTGCCTGACCGTTCTTTACATAGCATACAGAGTTTGACTGTGTATATTTCAGTGTAATCAAGGCGATCTTCATATCATTCTTTGCAGATTCCGGAAGATCCTTATTCTTTGTCACAATGTTTGAAAGCAATTCATCGTTGATTGGAAGCTCATTTCTTCCCTGCTCAAATGTGATGCCATATACCTGCTTATGCTCGATTGGAGCCGGTACATACGAAGGATCAATCTGAATGATATTGTAATTGCCCTTTTTCTTCTGCATCAGAAGCTCGATTGCCTCGTCTGTGTAGCCTGGCGCAATCACACCATCAGATACCTCACGCTTGATGAGTCTTGCTGTATCCTTATCACACACATCGGAAAGTGCAATGAAATCACCGAACGAAGACATACGGTCAGCGCCTCTGGCTCTCGCATAGGCACACGCCAGTGGAGAAAGCTCGCCAAGATCGTCTACCCAATAGATCTTTGCCAATGTATCGTCAAGCGGAAGTCCCACAGCCGCACCTGCCGGAGATACATGCTTGAAGGAAGTTGCTGCCGGAAGTCCGGTTGCTTCTTTCAGCTCCTTTACAAGCTGCCAGCCGTTAAATGCATCCAAAAAGTTGATATAACCCGGCTTGCCATTGATCACCTTGACTGGAAGCTCGCTTCCATCCTCCATGTAGATACGGGATGGTTTCTGATTCGGGTTACATCCATACTTAAGCATAATTTCGTTTGCCATGATTTTTCATCCTCCGCTTTCTTAGACTCTGTCGTATTTATTGATAATCTTTGATGTCGCCTTACCTGTCTCAATATCGATATAGCGAACGAACAAAGATACCTTGTTATCTTCATTCAAAGAGTTCCACAGCATATCGGTAAATGCATCCATATCATCCGGGATTGCAACCAGCTTCGGCTCACCCTCAAAGCTTGGAAGTGGATTGCCATCACCCATATAGGTGTGAATGAAATGTCCGGTTCCCGGAAGTGGATTTGTATAAGAAAATGTAAATCTCTCACAGCAATCCGGATTTCCGTCTGCGGATTTTAAGATGGACATTGCATAGTTATACGAACCATTTTCCACATGCATAATACCGGAAATACGTGGGGTATAATTCGGTGCATCGTCCTCATATTCTCGCGTGCGTAAAGACTGCTCAAATGTCTGCTGCTTGTCCATCAGCTCGTAAATGGTATCGGTCTGATCTCCATTTGTCACAATTGTCTTGTTGCCTAATACACGCACCGGTGCATAGATGATCAGATGTGGATCTGTCAGCTTGGAAGGATCTGCTGCCTCTGTTCTTATGCCATCCTCTGTCTCTGTAAATACACGGTTCCGTGAATTCACACTGCGTCCCATAATGAAATATGCAGTTACCGCTTTCTTTCCATCCTGTGACTTTCCGATCACGATACCTCTTCCCGGGTACGCGTTACCCTTCAATTCTTCTTCCAATGAAATCATCTTCACGCTCTTCGCTCCTCCTCTTGTTTTGTTAATATCCATGTCGATTGCGAACACCCACTATCATGTAAGAGTTGTACAGAATATACAATTCTATGCAGACGCGCTCTCGCTCAGTTCAGCACATAACAGACACTAAACTCCCTGCACCTTCATACTTCCGGTGCAGCTCGTTAAGTGCTGATGTGCTTCAATGGTCTGCATATGAATTGATATATCTGTACAACTCAATCCACATAATTCTGCTTCGCAATCGCCAATCTACTCTTTCAAATACACAATCCGTCGTCGCTCAGGTTACCTTGTGGGCCAAGTTAGTCAGCGCCGTTGGTAACATCCCCGCTTCCATCTAAGGAGATTGGGTTACCAAGTATAGTCGGCTCCGGTTTGATAAATGTCATAACAAAGTCCTTGCTGATTGCCAGATACTCGCGAATATTCCGGATGGTCTGTCCACCATAATTGATCGGTGCCGCTGCCACGCCATACGCATCCATACCAAGTTTTTTGGCATTGTACACCGCACGCGTCAAATGATATTTTTGCGTGACGATCACAATCTTTTCCGCTCCGAAAATGGCTCTGGCCCGGTACATACTTTCATAAGTAGAAAATCCTGCATGGTCTAAGAAAATATCCTCCGACGGAACACCATGCTCAATGGCATATTTCTTCATAACACTGACTTCGTTATAATATTCGCTGCCGTGGTCACCACTCATCAGTATCTTCGGTGCACAGCCTGCTTTATAAAGTGCAATCCCCTCATCCAGTCGATCCCGCAGCATCGGACTAGGTGTGTCTCCATTCTTCACAGATGCCCCAAGAATGATAATACAATCCACATCCGAAAGCGCAGTTGCCTCTTCCTCTGTCAGCAAACGGGGATTCACATCATGTTTAACATAGATATAGATTCCTGTCAACCCAAGAACAATCAGTAATACACACGCAACCAGAAACAAAACCACATTTCCGATTGCCCGCACAAATCCGCCTTTTTTCTTATCTGCTTTTTTCTTACTCATATCTTTTTGCCATTATTTCGTTGTCTTTTTTTCTACTGACTTCTTTACTGTGGAAGTCTTTGCCACAGCCGCTTTCTTTGCAGCCGGCTTCTTTGCTGCTGTTGACTTCTTCGCCGTTGCCGGCTTCTTTGGCTCCGGCTTTTTCTCAATTGCTGCTGTCGCAGGTGCATCCACAACAGCCTGTTTCTTATCTACATAATCATACTTGAATACCATCATCGAAAGTGGTGCGATATCAATGCTGATTGCGTATGGCATACGATCACATTTCTCTTCAAATGCCTTCACTGTGCCGTTCTTCGTGCCGGAACCGCCGTAGATCTTCGCATCCGAATTGATAATCTCCTCATACTCGGTCAGGCAAGGCACTCCGATCCAGTAATCCTTGCGTTCTACCGGAACAAAGTTGCACACAAACAACAACTGATCCTTCACCGTCTTTCCACGACGCACAAACGCGATAATACTTGTATTTGCATCATCGACCTTGGTCCACTCAAATCCCATCTGATTGTTGTCATTGTAGTAGCATGCGTCATAGGTTGTATACATATGGTTCAGATCTGCCACCCATTTCTGCATCTTCTTGTGCAAAGGCTGATCTAATAAGAACCAGTCAAGACTTCTTGCCTCACTCCACTCTCGAAGCTGCCCGAACTCCTGTCCCATGAACAAAAGCTTCTTGCCCGGATGTCCATACATAAATCCATATGCTGTACGCAGGTTTGCGAACTTATCCATCTCTACACCCGGCATCTTGTTGAGCATGGAGCACTTGAGATGTACCACCTCATCGTGTGAAATCACAAGCACATAATTCTCTGCATATGTGTATGACAAACTGAAGGTCAGACGGTTGTGGTTGAACGAACGGAAATACGGATCCATCTTCATATACTCTAAGAAGTCGTTCATCCAGCCCATATTCCACTTGTACAGGAAGCCAAGTCCTTTCATGCTTGCCGGCGCTGTGACACCCGCCCATGCCGTAGACTCTTCCGCGATCAGAAATGCACCCGGATTGCGTTCTTCCATAACCGTGTTAATCTTGCGGAGCAGTTCGATCGCATCGTAATTCTCATTTCCACCGTCTTTGTTCGGCAGCCACTGTCCATCCTGCTTTCCATAATCCAGATACAGCATAGAAGCGACCGCGTCCACACGCAATGCATCCACATGGAACTTCTCCACCCAGAACAACGCATTGGCTGTCAAGAAGTTAGAAACCTCATTTCTTCCAAAATCAAAGATATAGGTTCCCCAGTCCGGATGCTCGCCGCGTCTTGGATCCGGATGCTCATAAAGCGGCATGCCATCAAATCTTCCGAGTCCGTGCGCATCTCTCGGAAAATGTGCCGGTACCCAGTCTAAGATCACGCCGATACCGTTTTCATGCATGTAATCCACAAAATACATGAAATCCTCCGGTGAACCGTAACGGCTGGTCGGTGCATAATAATTTGTTACCTGATATCCCCAGGAACCATCAAACGGATACTCTGCGATGCCCATCAGCTCCACATGGGTATATCCCATCTTCTTTACATAGTCACAGAGCATCTTCGCCAGTTCCCGGTACGTATAGAATCCGAAATCGGAATCCTCTATTTTCTTCTTCCAGGAACCAAGATGGCATTCATAGATGGCCATCGGCTTCTTCAACTCTGTCTCGCGCGTCTGCTTCTTCCGGTTGTCGATCCATCCGATGTCCTTCCACTTATATCCGGTCAGATCCGCAACCACGTTCGCATTGTCCGGTCTCACCTGACACTGGTTTCCATATGGATCCGCTTTGTATAAGATCTCCCCGTCTCTTGTCAGAATCTGATATTTATAGACAGCTCCCGGAGCCACGTCTGGGATAAACAGCTCATAGATGCCGGAAGTCTGCATCATCTGCATCGGATTGAGTGCACCATCCCACATATTGAAATCACCGACGACGCTTACACGTCTCGCATGCGGTGCCCACACTGCAAAATAAGTACCTTTCACGCCATCGATGGTCATCGGATGTGCGCCGAACTTCTCATAGACATCATAGTGCTTGCCCTCAGCGAATAAATACGTATCAAAATCTGTGATCTGTGAATCAAATGCATACGCATCAGCAGTCACAACAGTCGTACCATCCTGATATGTCGTCTCAATCCGGTATTTTGTTCCTTTATATTTTTTCTTTGCACTGTAAAATCCATAGACACCTTCTGTCAGACATTCCATCTCGTCACGGTTCCTGCCGGTTGGAGATACGACATAGACCTTCTCCGCATGCGGACGATATACCATGATCACCTGACCATCCCCATAGTCATGGTTTCCGAGCAGATGCTTCGGTGCATTGATGATCCCGCTTTTTAACTCATCAATTAAAATCCAATTTATCCAGTCTTCCAGTCGTTTGTTCATATTTTGTAACCCTCCTTAAAAATATCCTTCTCTAAATCTAATACCGGTGTGGCCGTCCCGCCAGACGGACAATCACACGAATCATTACAAACACAAAAATCTCCGCCGCAACTATGCCAAGGTATAGCAATGCCAGATTCCTGGCAAAAGCTTCCGGTAAAATCTTACACAGCACATCCCCAGAAGAAAAATAACTATAATCCCCATGGAATATCATATTCCGAAGTCCTGCATAGACCTCTTTTTTTGATGTCACGATCCGCAGCATCAAAAGCGCAACCAGACACGCGCCGCCTGCACTGCCATAAAAACACGGCATCGTCTCCCGCCTGCGCCACAATCTGCGAAAGCTGTATATTATTCCTGCCAGCGACATAATTGATAATATCCAGGCAAACCGGTAATACCCTTTCAACCGGTTTAGCTGATGTACATTTTCATCGGATAATTCATATCCGGCAATCCTGTATTTTCCTGTAAAAAAACGGCAATAGGAGTCTGCAATCTGTCCATAATAAAGTTCTGCTTCCGCCTTGCTAATCTCCACCGTCGCACCGTTGCGGTAATCCGTCGATGAAAGCCGGTACACACTCCGGTTGAACGCCAGCAGGCACACAGCAAAGCTCAAAATAAACACCGCAATGCAGACACTCGCCAGCCATTGAAACTTTCTGTACTCTTCTCTTTTCATAATAAACGATTACAATCTTTTTTCCTGTAAATTTTCAAAAATCTATAAGCTTATTTATTTTACCATTTCCATCCTGCAAAGTAAAGAAACCATTTTATAAATGCGTCCAGTATCGCTGGAATTCTGCGTCATTTTTGCCTTGCGTCATATGCTGTTTTCCTCTATAATAATAGTAGTTTTTTTATACAGCATGAGGTGGTGGGGCGATAATGGCATCAAGCAATTTTGTAAATGGAAATGACGTGGCTACATTTGTCTTGGAGACAGATGCACCATACAATATTTTAGACTTTGACCAGGGACTTTGTACAATGACCGGGTATTCTCCGCGTGAATTGTCCAAGAAGATCTGTACCCTGGACAATCTGTTATATGTGGAGGACTTCACAGAAGTGATCGCCTCCATGAACTATCAGTTAAGTATCTCGAATCTGATCAGTATCCAGCATCGGATCGTGACAAAGAGCGGTACGGTTCTGACGGTGCTTTGCAACGGACAGGCATTTTCTTTGAACGATGGTCGTGACGTATTACAGTGCGTTTTTACCGATATCACGAATCTGGAAAATGCAGCGAACGAGACCGTCCGTGCCAAGACCGATCTGGAGATTTTCGCAAATACCGTTCCGAGCGGTGTAAGCAAGCATCTGCTCGACAACAATCTCTCTCTTTTATGGGCAAATAATTTCTTTTATGATATGTGCGGCTACTCTGAGCATGATTACAAGGAGAAGTTCGGCAAGAGCACACTGCAGCTCGTATTGAGTGAGGATCTGGCGCTTGTGATTGACGCACTCGCTGACCTGACGGAAAACGAGGAGAATTCCAAGATCATGAACTTCCGTATCCAGTGTGCGGATGGCAGCATCAAATGGGTCAATGCAGTCATCGCCCGCTCCGGTTCCGAGGAACAGGGCTTCCCGGTTGTAAACCTCGTTATGTCGGATATTACAAGTCTGAAGATTGCCGAGACAAAGGCAATGCTCGAAGAACAGAAATATCTGATCATCTCCGATATCTCCGAGGAACTTCCTTACGAATATGATATCGCAACCGATACGATCACCTTTGCCGAGAAGTTCAACCATATCTTTGAAGGTGAATCTGTGATTGAGAACCCGACCGAAAATATGCTCAAGATGGGACTCGTCTCTTACGATACACAGTCCGCGATCGAGGAGCTGTTTTATCTGGCAAAAGCCGGCACAGAATATCATTCGACAGAGTTCAAATTAAACACGAAAAATGGTGGCTTCCAGTGGTACTTCTCCACATTCTCCACCATCTACGACGAGGAGGGAACGCCGCTTCGTGTCGTTGGTCTGCTCCGGAACATCCACGCCCAGAAGGTGGAACAGCAAAAGCTGCTGATCCGTGCAGAGACTGATCAGATGACCGGACTTTACAACAAGGCGACAACCGAGAGCAAAATTCAAGCATCCCTGCGTGAACTAAACGGAAACAGCTATCAGGTTCTGATGTTGGTCGATATTGATGATTTCAAGAAGATCAATGATACATTTGGACATTTGAAGGGTGACGAAGTCATCGTCGACATCGCAAAGACGCTGCAGGAATTCAAAGGCGATTACGGCATTGCCGGGCGTCTCGGCGGCGACGAATTCTGCGTATTTTTGTCCAATGTGTTAGATACCCAGCTTGCAAGCGAAAAAGCCGTTATGATCGCCGATCGTCTGCGTGAGCTGTACCAGCACGATTGCAAGGTCACACTCAGTATCGGTATCGCCGCAACGAACCAGCAGATTCCGTACAATGTCTTACTGGAAAACGCAGATACTGCCCTGTATCAGGCGAAGTTAAACGGCAAAAACGGCTACTTCTTCTATGCCGATGATATGGAACGTGGGAAGTACGAAAATGATCGTTCCGAGCCGACAGCAAAAGAAACAGGAACCTCTGCTCTTTTAGATTCCCTGCTTTCTACACTGTTTGCCAGCACCAACACCTACACTGCGATCGAACAGGCAATGGCAATCGTAGGCGAGCACTACGCCATCGACAAGATCAGCATCTGGGAATACAGCTACAACAAGAGCTTCGTTGACTGTACGCATCAATGGTGCAAAAAGGGAATCAACAACGATATGACGCTCCGCCAGCATACGCCTGCTGCGATTCTGGAGGAATTATCTGCGATGGGAACGGACGGCATTACCTATTCCTCCGATACATCTTTGATCAAGACAAACACCGCAAGCATGAACCCGTATGCGGAAGGCATCCGCAAGCTCATGCAGTGCGATATCAATACAAACGGCAAACGGATTGGCTTTATCAGCTTCTATTCCATGGACAAAGACGTCACATGGAACGCGCAGACATTGACCGCATTTAAGCAAATCTTCCGCCTGTTCGGAGAAGCGATCAAGACAAAACAGGCAAACCGTGCGATGTCATTGCTGCGTGATGACACGATCAAGGCGTTTGATCTCGTACAGAATCCGATGGTCGTTGTCGACAAGGATTCCTACGACGTCATGTATTTCAACGAATGTGCGCGGGAATATTTTCCAAAACTTGCTTTAAACAGCAAATGCTACTCTTGTCTGCAACAGGAAAGTGCGCCTTGCAGGGATTGTCCGGTACACAAAATCTCCGACGGCAATCCAACGGTTAGCTGTATTAAGCATAACCGCACACTGGACGAGCCTCTGGATGTCCATATGACAACAATCAACTGGAATTCCGGAAGCCATACATTCCTGATCTCCACCTCCACCCACAAGGAGACAAAGGCAGAGCAGCTTCGCAAGGAGCTCGAGCAGAACATAAATATCGAGAAGCGTATTGCCGAAGCTTCCTACCGCGATATCGTAACCGGATACGGAAACTTCGAGAAGTTCAAGGTTGATGCACAGGCTATCCTAAACGACAATCCGGATACCGATTATGTAATGTTCTACTTTAACATTAAGAACTTCAAATACATCAATGAGACCTATGGACACAACGTGGGTGACCAGACACTCAAGGCTGTTGCAGATGTATTGAACAAATATATGCAGGAGGGCGAGACATTTGCCCGTGTCATCAGTGATACTTATATCATGCTGATTCACTACAAGGCGGAAGATCAGTTCATGTCTATCTTCAACAACATCAAGGCGGAGGTTCATGATTCCTGTCTTGCCATCCAGGATCGGTTCGTTGTAGACTTCACAACCGGAATCCTGATCATCGACGAAACCATGCACAGCTACAGCATAAACCGCTTAGTTGACCGTGCAATGATGGCCGGCAAGTCTATCGATGCTTCAACCGGCGTGTCTTATGCATTCTACGATGATGAATACCACAAAAAGGTATTGAACGACGCGCAGCTTGAGAACAGCATTCATGGAGCTCTCGAGAATAATGAATTCTGTGCATATGTACAGCCAAAATACGATATTGCATCAAAGAGTCTGATTGGTGGTGAGCTTCTGGTTCGCTGGTTATCGCCTTCCAAGGGATTTCTGGAACCGGCAGCCTTTATACCATCCTTCGAGAAGAACGGCTTCATCTATCAGATCGACTGTTTCATGCTGGAACAGGCATGCAAGTCCATCCGTCGTTATCTCGATTCTGACATTTATGTCATCCCGTTCTCTGTGAACCTGTCACGGGTAACGCTGGTTCATCCGGATTTCCTGTCGAAGGTTCAGGAAATTGTGGAACGATACTATATTCCACATCATTATTTGGAGTTCGAGATTACAGAGAGCATCTTCTCCGAGAACTACTCGCAGATGATCGACGTATTGAAGAAACTGAAATCCATGGATTTCATCATCAATATGGATGACTTCGGAACTGGCTACTCATCGCTTACACTACTCAAAGATCTGCCGATCGATGTCATCAAGCTCGACCATGATTTCTTGTCACGTTCAACGACGAACGACAAAAACGCAGTCAGCATCCTGCGCAGCATCATCGAGATGGCTCACACCCTCGATATCCGTGTGGTCAGCGAAGGTATCGAGACCGTTGAACAGCTGGAAATGCTCAGTTCCATCAACTGTGAAATCGGTCAGGGCTTCCTATTTGCGAAGCCTATGCCAATTGCAGATTATGATAAGATGATTCAGGATTATTCTGCAAGCTAAAATTTAGGTTTTTACAGGTTTTTTCGTCAAAAACTATTGACAGAAAAATGGCTTTTTGCTATTCTATGGTTTGTGTGTAAACACAATTAGAAATTTTCACTGGTCCAATCTGTCTGGTGGTGTGGACGGGTTGTTCGTGTCTTGACCAAAGTGATAATTATATAAACTAACTATTATAATATTTATGGAGGTGTCAGGTTTGGCTAATATCAAATCCGCAAAGAAGAGAATTCTTGTTATTGAGACAAAGACTTTAAGAAACAAAATGATCAAGTCTAAGATTAAGACTTTAGTTAAGAAGGTTGAGGCTGCTATCGAGGCAAACGATAAGGCTGCTGCAGAAGCTGCACTTCAGGTTGCTACATCTGAGATCAGCAAAGCTACTTCAAAGGGAATCTACCACAAGAACAATGCTTCAAGAAAGATTTCCCGTTTAACACTTGCTGTTAACAAGCTTGCTTAATTATTTTACTGATAAATATATTTTAACCCAAAGAAAAAGACGCTTTTCGCGTCTTTTTCTTTTTCGTATGTTTTCTTTTTTACTTTCCTGTCTGCAATGTATGTTTCTTCAGATAGCTGTGCAACACCCATTTTTCCGGGATTCGTTTTAATACAATCTGAATCTCCTCATGCTTTGCAATCGGCTGCACTAAAATACTGTAAAGTTGCGCATTGTTCGCGCCCCAGATATCTGTAAAGATCTGATCCCCGACAAACAACGTGTTTGTCCGGTCAGTGCCAAGCTTCTTCATCGCCTGTACATAGCCTTTCGCCGAAGGTTTTCCTGCCTTATATACATAAGCCGCGCCAACCTGATCATTGAAGGACTTCACGCGTTCTTCGTCGTTGTTTGACACGAAACAGACGCCATACCCCATATCCTTTAATTGCCGGATCAGCGTCTTTGCACGTGCATTGGCTGGTGCATCATGTTCCACCAGTGTATTGTCAACATCGAACAGCACCGCCCGGTACCCTTTGTCATAAAAGGCCTGAAAATCTATATGGTAGGTACTGTCATAATATTCGTTTGGAAAAAATCTCTGAAACATATGTTATTCTCCTATGTCTATCTTCATCCGATTTTGAATGTTGTTTGCGCTGTTTATTCCACATGAAAAAAATCATACACATTCTTTGCAACGGATTCCGGAATTCCCGGCACTTCAGCAAGCTCGCCAACCGTCGCTTCTTTGATCTTCCTTATCTCACCAAAATATTTAAGTAGTTGTTTCCTTCGGTTCTCACCGACTCCCGGTATCTCATCCAGCACGGAATGTACCTGATTCTTACTGCGTAGCTGTCTGTGGTATTCAATCGCAAACCGGTGTGCCTCATCCTGTAATGCTGTCACCATCAGCATCGCTTCACTGCCCTTTGGAAACTTCACTTCCACATTGTTGTAATATAACCCTCTTGTCCTGTGATTATCATCTTTTACCATACCACAGACCGGAATGTCAAGTCCCAGACTGTCTAATACCATCAACGCGACATTCACCTGGCCTTTACCACCATCCATCATGATGACATCCGGTAAAATATCCATCTTCTCGTCTGTGAAACGCCTCGACAGCACCTCCTTCATAGATGCATAATCATCCGGTCCGGTTACCGTACGCAGCCGGAATTTGCGATACGCATTTTTCTTTGGTTTTCCCTGTTCGAACACAACCATCGATGCCACGGACAATACACCGGAAATATTGGAAATATCAAACGCCTCCATCCGATTCGCTGACGGAATTCCAAGAAGCTCCGCAATCTCATTTGCTGCGCCGATCGTCCGTTTCTCCTGCCGTTTCACGCGTTCCATGTCCTGTGCCAGTACCAGTCTTGCATTTTCGGCTGCCAGATCCAGTATTTTTTTCTTATCACCTTTCTGCGGCACAACAATCTGCACCTTGGATTCGCGCCGTTCGCTCAAATACGCCTCCAATATCTCACGTTCCTCTGGCATTTCCGGCACCAGAATCTCCTTTGGCAGATAAGGTGTCCCCGAATAAAACTGCTTAATAAAAGCTGTCAGCACCTCCGGTAATCGTTCCTTACTGTTACCATTCATATGATGATTTTCCCGGCCCAGCAGCTTACCATCACGCACAAAGAACACTGTCACCACAATGTCTTTCTCATTCGATGCACACGCAATCACGTCCCGGTCTTCCCCGGACGCCTTATTCATCTGCTGTTTGTCCTCAATATGTCGAATGCTTTCGATCAAATCCCGCGTTTCTGCCGCCTTTTCAAATTCCATCTCCTCTGCCTGTTTTCTCATCTGCACCTGTAATTCAGAAAGAATGTCCTTGTAATTTCCATTCAGGAACGATAATGCCGCCTGCACCTGTCTGCCATACTCTTCCTGACTGATCTTCCCATTGCAGGGTGCCTTACACTGTCCGATCTGATAATATAAGCACGGACGTTCTTTGCCAATATCCTGTGGCAGTCTGCGATTACATGTACGAAGATGATAAAGCTTGTTAATCAGTTCCAGTATATCTTTGACTGCACGCGCATTGGTATATGGTCCGAAATATTTAGAATGATCCCGTTTCATCGAATGGCTGTACAAAAATCGCGGGAACGCCTCTTCTACCGTAACACGGATATACGGGTATCCTTTGTCATCCGTCATCATCGTATTATACTTCGGGCGATACTCCTTGATCAGATTACATTCAAGCACAAGTGCTTCCATCTCAGAGCTTGTCACAATATATTCAAAATACGCAATCTGCGAGACCATCTTTGCAATCTTCGCCGAGCCTCCATGTCCGTGTCCCGTCTGAAAATACTGTCGTACCCGGCTATGCAGACTCACAGCTTTTCCAACATAGAGGATATCATCATTTTTGCTGTGCATGATATAGACGCCAGGACTTTTCGGAAGTTTTTTCAGTTCCTCCTCGACATCAAATATATGCTGACTTTCCTCTGCGTTGTGACTCGCACGATAAATATTTATATTAATTCTCTGTCTTTTTTCTGCCATATACTGTTCTCATCCATTTTTTAATTGCATTCATATCAAAGGCGTCCAGAATAAAATTAGGAGGTATCCATAAGATACCTCCCGCTTTATGATAAAGGTTTTTTTGTGGTCTGATTATAAAAGATCTGCACGAAGCTTCTTAATGACAGTCAACGTCTTGTTACGAAGTTCTTCTGCCTCGTACAACTGCAACATAGAGTTCTTATCCAGCTTCGCATCTACAACTGAATTCAACCAGTCATTTACATACGCCTGTACATACTTCACGTTTGCATCGGACTTGTCTTTCAAGGTCACGATGATGTTGTTCAAGTTCTCGATTACAGTCGGCTGAAGCGTTGTGTTATTGTTCTGTGTCTGCGCACCCTCGTCGGATAACTCGATAACCTTACCTGTCTTTGTGATAATGACTTTCTTATTCGGAGAGGATTCTGAGCGGGATGAGTTTCCACCCTTTCTGTCAAGGAGTTTCTCTACTACCTTGATCAGGCATACAACACTGTATGTAGCTTCCTCTGGTGTCTGCTGATCATTGCCCTTATCCTCATACTGATTCCACAACCACTCAGACTTTAAAAGCATCTCTTCTATCTTTGTATCGGACAACAGCTTCTGTAAATCCGGATCCATAGCAGGAGCAGAATTCTTACCAAAGAACTTACCACCGGTCTGAGGAACTTCATTCTTCTTATATTTGGCCGGAACTACGATTTCCGCATAAGTCTTAATCAACTGTTTTTCCGCAATCTTTGGATCATAGTTATTGTTGATAATATTGATCTTTCCACTGTTCAAGCCATTGCTGATCATATCTTCTGCAGTCATAAATACGAGTGCCTTCTGACGATCATCAATCATCTGCTTAATCTCATAATTCGTCTTAGACTTCTCAAGAATAGAATTCTTACGAACCTTAAATGCCTTAATCTTCTCCTTTACACTGAAGAACAGCTTGAGCAGAGAAGGATTTGCATTGACATAATTTCCAATCCATGTAAGCTCTACATACTGATGCTCAATCTTGTTTGAAATCTCATATACATTGTAACCATCAAAAATAACATTCAATGTTGTATAGAGCAAATCGAGAATCTCATACTTTTCTTCCCATGACTTGTTTGAATTATCCTGATTTACCAGATCCTTGATTCCACACTCATAGAACACAAGGTTATACTCATACAGACCCTCAAAAATATTATGCTTGTCACTCAAGGCAGCACCTGCACCAAGAATCTGCAGATTCTTCTTCATGTTTGGCTCGTTTTCGATATAAAGATATACTTTTCTTACAAACGAAGACACTTCTGAAATCAATGTATCGATACGCTTGTTGTAAATCTCCTGCTTTGAGATTGCGTTGATAACACTTCTGCTCAATACCGTTGTATCAGCTGCTGAGTTCGTGTTACGGATCAATTCCTTAAAGCTCTCATAAACTGACATATTGTCAATTGGAATATACTCCGCATTCAATCCGTAAAACTCAAATGCCTTGCTGTATTCCTTGTTATGGATATACGCATTGAACAGTCCGATTGAGAACTGTATCTTGTAATCATTTCCTACATGCGGATCTTCTACCACATAGTCAAACAATACTTCCAGATTATTCATGTATGCATCTGAATTTGCATCGTCTGCCGGAAGTCCCATCTCCATGATAACATTGATCAGATCAAGGTATCCCATGATTGCCTTATCAAAGTTCTTCGGTCTGTCATCATCCTCTAAAATCTGATAGCTCAGATTAATAAGCAATGGCGCAATACGCTCACCGATCAGACGCATTGCATCGCCGAAGCACTCTCTCTGATACAGATAAATCAGCCAGATGCTGTAACGATAAATACCGGATGTACTGATAGGTGCATCCACATCCAGCGGATCAATATCTCCATACACAAATTTGAACAGCGGTTCAATCCACTCTTCAATCTCATATCGTCCGGTTGCTTTAATATTGGTATCTACAAATTCACCCAATTCATAAAGCTTTGTACACTGTGCTTTTACATCGTCATCGACCATCATATTCTTGAGGTCGAAATTGCTGTCCTTCAAATAGTCAATAACCAAAGCATAAAAGCCATCTTCTACCTGGTCATTCAGGAAACGGATCAGCAGTCCTTTATTATTGGATGCCGCAATCGTAAGGACATTGCTGTCAGAACCTGCTGTAATATTTGCTGGTAATGCCATTGCCATATACCCCCTTGTAATTGAATTTCACTACTTCGATTTTATAACAAAATGCGCGACAAAGTCAACCTTCGCTTTGTCAATAATTCATAATTGGCATTGTGCATAATTGACAAAGCTTTTTCGACAAATGTCCGGCATTTTTTTATCCATTTTGTACAATCCTGCACAATTCTATCCTACCTCAAACCCTGCCATACGGAGGATCGCCCGTGCATTCGTCGTCGTACATCTGCCATCGCGGATCTTATAATCAAACCGTAATTCATCGCCTTCATAATATTCCTGAAAATGATAATTCACAGCAGGTGTCTGATTCCGATCTGTAATATTACAAAGTTCAAAATCATGTGTGGAGACAACCGTCATACAATGGGTTCCCGCAAGCTTTGTAATAACCTCCGTCGCACCGACGATCCGGTCCGCAGAATTTGTTCCTTTGAAAATCTCATCAATCAGGCAGAGCATCGGCTTGTCCTCTTTCCGGTATCCCGCCATATCCTTAATTCGTAAAATCTCTGCATAAAATGTTGAAATTCCATGTGCCACATCATCCTTGACACGCATGGATGTGAAAATCCGCATATATGATGCATGCAGGGCTTCCGCGCAAACCGGAGCCCCAAGATACGAAAGCACCAGATTAACTGCAACTGTACGAAGAAATGTCGTCTTCCCTGACATATTTGATCCTGTAATAATTGTAATGCCATCCTTCAGGCATACATCATTGCCCTGTGCCTGATCCGGCAGCAGTAACGGGTGATACAGATTTTTACCTTCCAAATGTACCCTGTTTCCACTATAATCAATCGTACTATCGCCGGTTTCCCGCACCATACCAAGCACTGAAAAACTCATCAGTTCCTCAAGCTTTCCGATCATATCCGAACATCCGGCGACCTGCGATCCATATGTTTTTTTCCAACGGGAAACAACCGCCGCAAGCTGATAGTCCCAGAGGAAAAATCCACACAAAATCTGATGCACTAACGGATTAAAGGAAATGTTATAGGCCTGCCCGATGGCTTTTAATTTGTGATACGCGCGAACGGCTCCCGTTGCTCCGCCGGCATGCTGCTGCATATCAGAAAGTACCGCACTCTGGAACTCCTGTTTTGCAATCAGCGAAAGCATCACTTCATATTCTCCACTTACCGCACCCGCATATGAAACCGGCTGGATAATGGCATCCGTCATAAACCTGGTCAGCCATGAAATAACAATCAAAACAAGAAACCCAATCAATGGAACGCCATAAGAGATCACGCCTGCCAGAAACAATGCCAGACTTACAATCTCGCATACCGGAAATACAAATCGTAATATATGTGCAAATACAGGAAGCTTTCCCTGTGCCGGATCTCCACAGAAATCCTCAAACGCCTCTGCATCAAACTTCTCTTTTTCCGATTCCATTTTTCGTCCGGCTGTCTCAAATTCAACCGCAAACTCCGGTTTCCCGGCAAGCTCCAGTATCGCCGTATGTCGCTGTTCCCGCTCCGAACTGTCTATATATCTCGTTGTAAGATGATTAGCCAAAAACTGTTTTCCCTTGTCTGTATGGCACACAGAAATCATCTGATACAGGGAGTTTTCTCCAAGCAGATCAATGTCCGCAGCAACACAATCATCTTCCCGCAGATAAGTGGTTCCTTTTTCCTCAAACTTACGCCAGCCATCTGTATACCGGTTGCAGTACCGTTTGCAGACCTCCCATTTTTCGGACAGCAGTTCCTGACGTTCTGCAACAACGCTATGCCATTTCACAAGTAACACAAAACCAATCAAAAACATTACTCCTACGATCAGCAGTAATGCTGCATATGTCTTTTCTTTTTCTGTGACTCCAATGATCAAGGCTGCTGCGCCAATCAAAAATGCCAGAATCCGCAATGTGGAAATTCTTCCAAACAAACGATCCGCATCTTCCTTTTTCTTTTGATAGTCGAGCGTCCACTGTTCGAACTGTTTCCGATTTTCACTTACTGTCAACATGCTTCTTTTCTTCCTCTTTTTCCTCTTTTTTCCTTGTGATCACCATCTTAAAAAAGATTACTACGAATACCCCTGCAGCAATAATACTCAGGATTCCTAATGTAGTTTGGTCTAAGAAAACCAATGCTATTCCAACAAGTGCGATCAAAATCGCACAGGTAAGAAAATTCTTCTCAGTTTCTTTTAAATTTTTCATTTTATATCATCCTCCGGACTTTTTTATTATCTTTTAGTCTACCATATCATACAGGGCAAGGCAAAGGAATAATTCTAAACTTTCTGTGAACCGCAGATTTCTATTTGCTTTTTATTATTGCATGTATTAGAATAGTCTTTATATAATTGTGGTAAAATATAGATAATTATGGAAAAGGAGATTGAGACATGGGTAAGTTTTTTAAGGGTGTCGTAAAATTTACAGTTGCCGCAGCCGCAGTTGGCGGTCTGTGCTATGCATTCAAGGACAAGATCAAAGAATCTAAGGTATATCAGGATAACAATGTTGATGAGAAGATCAACAAAGTAAAAACTACGATCAAAGACAAGATGCCAAAGATCTTTGACAACGAAGATGATATCGAGGAGGATGATCTGTTTGCAGACGATCTGGATCTTGAAATGGAAGATGCCGATCGTGATTATGTGACGATTAATCCGGATGATTCCGAAAAATCCGAGGATGCTGCAGCAGAAGAACCTGTTGAGGAAAAGGCTGAGGATGCTGACGCTGAGTAATTGCCGAGAATCCGACATTCTTATATTTCAAATGCAGCAGCTTTCATGGAAAAGCAAAAAGTTCGATGAGACAATGAATGTTTCATCGAACTTTTTCTTTTAGCTGCAAAGCCCAACACTTCCTATGTATTGGCATTGTATGCCTGATTTATTCGTCTGTTCTACATTTTTACCAGCTTGCGCATATCTTCATAGAATCCCGGATACGAAATATCAACACATTCTGCGCCGGTAATCTCCGTCTCGCCATCTGCGTTCATCGCAGCAACCGTAAAACTCATCGCCACCCGATGATCGAGATGACTGTCAATTGTGGCTCCATGAAGTGGTCTGCCACCACGGATAATCATACCATCTTCCGTTGCCTCAATATCTGCTCCCATTTTCTTCAGGTTATCTACCATAACATCGATCCGGTTTGATTCTTTTACTTTCAATTCTGCCGCATCTTTGATGATCGTCTCACCCTCTGCAAAGCAGGCAAGAATCGCAATCGCCGGGATTTCATCAATCAGAGTCGGGATTACCTCTCCGCCAACGACACAGCCTTTCAGATTCGAGGTACGCACTGTTACATCGGCAGTCGGCTCTCCGATTTCTCCAG
The DNA here is from genome assembly GCF_056872695.1 of Wujia sp. Classification (NCBI taxonomy): domain Bacteria; kingdom Bacillati; phylum Bacillota; class Clostridia; order Lachnospirales; family Lachnospiraceae; genus Wujia; species Wujia sp. The sequence goes on from NZ_DBMFCD010000017.1 coordinate 28,322, forward strand.
ATGTCTTCTCCACTGTAACGTCCGCTCCCATATCTGAAAGCACACGCAGGATTCCATCCCTTGTCGGGTTAATCCCTACATTTTTCACTGTCACACAGCTATTTGGTGTGATTGCTGCTGCCACAAGGAAATATGCTGCCGAAGAAATATCTCCCGGCACGATTACCTTTTTTGCATACAGTTCGTCTGCCGGTTTCACATACACAGTCTTTCCTTCTGTACGGATATCCACGCCAAATTCTTCAAACATCAGCTCGGTGTGATTCCGGCTCACTTCCGGTTCTGTCACAGATGTTTCGCCATCCGCATAAAGCCCAGCAAGCAGAATCGCTGATTTGACCTGTGCCGAAGCTACCGGTGAATCATAGTGAATCCCATGCAGATTCGTGCCATGAATCTCCAGCGGTGCACAATCATTTCCGCGTAAACTGCGGATATCTGCCCCCATCCGGGAAAGCGGAGTAATGATTCGCTTCATTGGGCGCTTTTGAATTGATGCATCCCCATTGACCGTTGACACAAACGGCTGTGCTGCAAGAATTCCTGACATCAGCCGTGTTGTCGTTCCGCTGTTCCCAACATCCAGCACAGAATCCGGTGCCGTCAGCCCATGCAGTCCTCTTCCATGCACCAATACCTTATCACCATTATTCTCAATCTCAACCCCCATTTTCCGGAAGCAGGCGATTGAAGACAGGCAGTCAGCGCCTTGCAAAAATCCTTCTACCTCTGTATTGCCTTTCGCAATGGAACCAAGCATAATGCTTCTGTGTGAAATGGACTTGTCTCCCGGCACTACTACTTCTCCGGAAAGTCCATGAACTCTTGATAATTTCATAATATTCTCTCTTTCTGTATGTCTGATTTTATCTAAATAAATATCGCATATCCTGCCCCCGGAACGAACGCCGCTCAGGTTAATCCCATTTCATAAATCCAGAATCACCTCATGTTTCCATCTTCATGTACGAACGTATTGTTATAAAAATCTACATCATTATAGCACGGCTTGTTTCCCGCAACAACTGATTTACGTACCGTTTTGCACACAGCCGCGTATTGTACGCTTATTATTTGTCGTGTTATTTTGTCTTGATGCACATACGTGAATTCGGATTACGATTACGGATTACATTTCTTGCACGGAGCATATCCCATATTTTCTAACTCCTCTACGGTTCCCTCATAGGTCTGCTTATTTGTCTCCTTCATCTGACTGACACTCGAGCAGGTCGGTCGATGGATTTTCTTCGTATTTGTATTCAGAATATAAGTCTGTGCCGTTTTGTTCCGGCGGTCTGAATCGCCATTGGCAATCTCCAGCTGCTCTGTGGTAATATCACTTTCCAGTCTGGTTCCCTGTCCTGTGCATCCTGATTCCTGCCCAACGCTTTCTGTTTTCTGCGCGTTCTCACGATTATCGGAAACGGTTTCCCAGCTTGTTCCGTCTGCATAGTTGATTTCGATTCCCGGCTGTACATTATAGCAGTATACATGGAAACAGATTCCGGTTCCTGCATCCTCAACGGACCATCCCTCCATCTCCACGCCGGAAGCAACCAGATTATCTCCTTCATACTGTGGTGTCACGCGGTACAGCACATGATTTCCAGTCCTATCCACATAATCATTGACCATCTCTTCAAACGGAAGCATCCCTTCGGTATTCAGGTATCTTGTCCCGGTGATCAGATTCTCCTCATTTGCATTTTCGCCGGCCAGGCAGTACGCGATCAGATGGCAGCGGTTGTAGAGATAATTGCCATCAATCAGATCATTATACTTCACCGTGTGCCAGCCACTTGGTCGGACATTTCCGATTGCATCCCGTTCTTCCATCGGCTGGATCTCCGGACAGATATTTGCATATGCCTGTCCGCAGCGCCCAAGCGAATCCAGCCCACTATATGTTTCAAACGTCTCGGTATTTTTCTTTTCATCCTCCGTAAAATCCGGGATGTTTTTTTCAAGCTGGATATATGGAGTTCCGTCGTAGACCGGAATGTTCGCAAGTGTAACTGAGGTTCCCTTCTGGATTGCACGCGGAAGTCCGTTCTCCGATTGTGCATACGGCTGCGAGTCTTTATCCTGCATATCAGGATTCTTCGTTATATCCTGTGTGTCAGAATCGGCTGCTACCGCTGATCCTGCGGCATCTTCCATCAGCCCTGTATGATCAGTTGCTGTAATATCTCCTATTTCCTCAGCAAGTTGCTCATCCGCATTTTTCGTATCTGCCTGTGCTTCTATCGCTGTCGCATCATCCGCTGTGTTTTGCCCGGTCGCACATCCGGCTAGTGAAATTGTAATGGCAAGACAGGCTATCATATAGTTCAGTGTTATTTTAATCTTTTTCATCACTTACTTCTCTCCATATTCACCGCATGTTCCTCTCCATGTTCATCTCTTGCCTGTTCCTATCAACATTCATTACGTGTTCCCCACGAACCCATTCTCCATTCTACATGCCCTACTGTGCATCCTATGCTACATATATAACGCTACATCCATTATACGTTCCTTATTCCATATACACAAGCCATCTCTGGGTTTTTCCGCCCCCTCCGCCTCTCCCCTACGCCCACCACGTGGGTTTTCTCCCCGGAAATTTCCTCTCTGCGCCCATTTCGCCAGCATAGATTAGCTTCCTATCCATTTTCCCGTCAAAAGTTCCCTTCCAGCCTTGCAATCTCCCAAGGAACTCTCTATACTACATACAGGAACCACACGATTTCGAAACATACTATGATTTGGATATATATAGTTCTATCAGTATCTGGCAATATACATATGTTTGGGACTTAGAAGTTCTTGATGTTCTGTACATTCCCAGCAATGTTTGAACACGATGTTCAAACAAGCCGCCACTGAGCCACGGATGGCGAATTGGCGGCGGTTGCGTATGCTCTCAATACACCTTTTCAGAACATCTAGTACTTCTTAGTTTCAATACATCGTATAGTGGCAGATGCTGATACAACTATATATTCAAATCATAGTATGTTTCACACTTTTTCAAAAGGAGATCATCACATGAAAACATTATTACGTTTTTTACAGAACGGCAAAACGCAATTTCACGTCGCCGCTCTTGCCAAAGAATATTTAGATTCACATGGATTTATACCAGTATCTGACCGTGAAGAGCTGGCAGAACTTGCCGCCGGTAAATACTACCTTGCTCCATTCTCTTCGATTGTGATTCCATTTGTGAAAGGTACGCAGAGCACACAGGTGCGCATTGCCTGTGCACATACAGATTTTCCGATGCTCAAGGTAAAGCCAAACCCGGAATTAAAAAAGCAGGGGTATCTGCAAATAAACGTGGAACCTTACGGCGGACTTATCAAAGAAACATGGTTTGACCGTCCACTCGGACTCGCAGGAAAAGTCATCTGCAAGAGTGATTCCATCTTCCATCCGGAAATCAAGCTGTTTGATTCCGAAAAGCCGGTTGCTATCATTCCAAACCTTGCTCCACACCTGAAACGCGGCAGCAAAGAAGGAGAACTGGATGTACAGAAGGAGTTGATTCCAATTGTGGACATGGCAGTTTCTATGGATGGTTCCTCAAACCAATCGGACGGGCAGACGCAACAGAAAAATCCTGATTCCCATTTCCTACTTTCTTATGTGGCAGAAAAACTAAACGTTCACCCAGAAGATGTTCTGGACTTCGATTTATACCTGTACATCTGCGATGCACCAACGACCGTCGGTATAAACGATGCACTTGTAACAAGCCCCCGCATCGACAACATCTCCTCTGTCTGTGCCATCTTAGAAGGATTGGCGGACACCGAGCCTTCCGATACACTTTGTATCGGTGCACTGTTTGACAACGAAGAAATCGGAAGCCGATCGAAACAGGGTGCCGACAGTATGCTGCTCTCCGATATTGTGAATCGTCTGACCGCAGGCAGCCATCTTTCACTGATTGAAGATGGATTCTATCTGTCCGTGGATGTCGCACACGCCACACATCCAAATTACAGTGAGAAAGCCGATATTACCAACACCGTACTGCTCGGAAAGGGTGCTGTCCTGAAATCCAGTGCCAGTCAGCGCTATGTCTGCGACAGCGAAGCAGGCGCCTGCATTATTGATTTATGCAACGCAAACCACATTGCCTTGCAGCGTACCGTGAACCGTTCCGGCATGCCAGGCGGTCAGACACTTGGACCTATCGTTTCATCTTATCTTCCAATGCGTGCCTGCGATATTGGAATTCCGGTTCTTGCAATGCATTCCGCAAGCGAACTGATGCACCAGGATGACTACGCTGCTTTAGCCGCTTTGATTACTGCATTTTTCAGACAATAAACTGATTGCATCATAAATTCAATATGCATCACGCAGAGCAAGATGCGCACCTCACATCTTGTTCTATTCGCGGTCATCAATGCACCACATAAATGCGTGCATTTTTCTCGTCGCCGCAACAAAAGAGGCTGCCTCATCCGACAGCCTCTTTGCATTCCCAATCATTCTATTCTCGCATACAATCTAATATTTATAAATCAGCCGTTTCATCCAATCCTCGATGATAGAATCATTTGCATTGGATATAACTTCCTTTGTGTTAGTCGGATCATCCGTGATAATCCCATCCACATCCAGCAACAACAGGTTCTTGATGTCCGATTCATTATTTACCGTCCATGCATAGATTTTTTTGCCCTTTGCATGAATTTTACTTACCATATTGTTACTGATATACGTATGCTTGATACTGAATCCATCAATACCATCCATCCCCGCAAAATCTCCAAACGCCATCGTCATGATATACAATGTCGAAATGTCGGGGTCTAGTTCCTTCGCTTCTCGCAACGCTGCAACACTCTGGGAACCAAGCATACACTGATCCACAAAATCATATTCATGCAGCAGATCAACAATTCCCTGTACATAATTCTGATCCGTCTCTGCCGGTTTCAGTTCAATATTCAGGAACACATCGTTTTCTCTGGCAAAAATCAGCACTTCTTCCAATGTGGGGATTCGCGTGCCATCATACGCCCGGTCATACAGACTTCCGACATCCAGCCTGCTGATGTAATCATAATCCACTTCGCCCACCTTGTGCTTAACATTCGCCGTCCGGTTCAGACTCTCATCATGCATGATGACATACACGCCATCCTTCGTCTGCCGTACATCCAACTCGATAATATCCGCACCGGCCTCGACCGCCTTCTCAAATGCCGGCATCGTATTCTCCGGTGCATGTGCATCATCCCCCCGATGCGCTGTCACGGACGCATTCGTCGGATACGCAATGCGGAAGGACATATAATTATTCGTTGACAGATACACATAGCAGCCATTCATAATAAGTCCGAGTGCAACAACCGACGCAAGAAATGTCCGCTGTTTTTTTCGGGAACGGCTCAGAAGAATCTTCTCTTCCCGCTCCTGTATCTTATTCACGTGAAGCTTCTTAAACTCTTCATATTCCATATCGCCTTCCCGTTCATAGAAATGCGCACAGATATAAGCATGAATAAGCGGCGTTGCCACTATGACGATCAACACATAAAGAATCACCGTCGCGACACGGAAGATCGTATCAATCACCGTCACAACCGTTTTGTTTGGAATCAGGCCCATCACGGCCTTCGAGATTCCGGTTGCAAATGCGCCTTCAAGCAAAACCGCGGTCACTGCTATCGCCAGATTCAGTGCGATCACGCCAATCATCATAAGCAGTGCATGATGTTTCATCGCCTGTTTACTCATACGGCGTGCCTGCTTATAGCTGACCTTATACAAGACAAAATAATTAAGTGTAAAAATCTCCTTGAAGAAGGTCAGGCAGAGCACAAGATAGATTGCAAGTCCGCCCATTACTCCGAACTTATAGTTCTTCAAAAAATGTGTCAGAAACTCCGGCAACTTCAATCCGAGCAACGTGCCCGACAACGTAAGAGAATATGTAAATGGCAGGACAAACAATACATACCCGAGTGTCAGCAGATTCTTCGGTGTCAGACTCCGACAGGCATTTCCGATTCCATGCAGCAAAATATCCATCGGATTCAGCTTCTCGCGCCGCACCGATGCTTCCATACTGTAAATAATTCCCGACAGATTAATCAGTAAGAAAAATGCAATCAGAATCAAAATCAGCAGGAATGCCACATAAGTAATCGGTGACCGCATATACCGGTAAATCGTTCCGGATGACAGATACGAAACTCCCGCAATGTCCATCGACACATTCAGCAGTCCATACATCGCCGGAGTCAGGATTGCCAGCGACAACACCCGGTAAACAACCTCAAAAAAAGCAATGGAGGAAAAATTATACTGAAGCATCTTCACTGCCTGCTTTAAACGACTCATAACCTTTTCCTCCATTTCCTTATCAATATTTATGTGATCATACTATCATAATCGAATTCTGTTTTCTTATCAACACAATCACTGATTCTATCTTTACAGAATCAGCATGGCGTCCCCTATGTGTCTGGTTCGCTTTAATATCTTTCTTTTATAAGCATATTTATCATTTTACCATAGCCTGTCAAGATTAACAATCGTTACCTCATAGGTCATTGGAACTATTTGCACTGTTCTAAAATACCTTTGATTTCCTGTAACTTAACAGCTCCGATTCCTTTAATCGTTCCGATTTTCTCCAGAATCTTGTCTGTGTCGATTTCTGGAGCTGCTTTCTTTCCCTGATTGAAACCCTCGCTTCTGGCTTTCTCTACTCGGTCCTCGACATAGTGTACCAGTTGCTCGTCTGTCATCTTTCGCATTTTGACAGCTTTATCATGTATTTTGTTCTCGTCCTCTGTCCTGCGGCAGCTTCTCGTTTTTCCCATAGTCACGCCTCCTGTATTTTCTTGATGTGCAGCACATAATATTCAACGCCCGGCTCTGCTCCCCATTCCGGGTTGCCGGTTCCTTTTGTGAGCGTGCAGGTTGCTTTCGCCTGTCTGGAGTTTCTGGAATATCCGTTTCTGAATATGATTTCCTTTTCAGGCGGTGTCGTGTCGCCTACTCCGTCTATGCCTCGAAATAGCCACTGACACCCGAACACGCTTTCAAACCTTGAATCGTAGTACGATTTTATTTCCCGGTATTCTTCCGTCTTTTCTCCAGACAAAATCATGTCATACCATTTTTTCTTAATCGGCAGTACCAGCATATCATCATCTCCTTTGCTTTCTGCTTCGTATAATTTGTTTATATCTTCCGTCGGGCAGAAAAACCACATCATTACCAGCAATGCAATCCACATTGAACCATAGTTGAATCTGCTTATATTCCCTCGTATTAAAATCATAAGTCCACATATAAACCATGGCAAACAATTCCAGTGCTTGTAAT
>NZ_DBMFCD010000018.1:0-32512 GCF_056872695.1 Wujia sp.
CTTACGCTGTTCCCAATCGTCTTTGAATCCCTTAAATCGAATCTTCGGTGTATTCATATTTTACACCTCCTCAAGCACACGAATAAATGCCTCAACAGCCTCTTTCGTCGCATCATCCTGAAAGGTCAGTTCTTTCATCATTCCGACTAACGCTGCATTTTCCTCTTTGATCTGCTTGTCTGTCTCGCGCATACTCTGTGTCAATGCATTTAAGTCGATTTCTTCCTCTTCTTCCGTTGTATCCACATATCTTGGGATATTCAAATTGAAATCGTTTGCCACAATGTCATCATAAGACGCGAGATATGCTTCTTTCTCTACCGTTTTACGATTATTGTATAATTCCAGAACATGATCGATATGTTCCTCTTTCATCACATTTTGCTTTTTTTCTTTTTCGAACAATTTGGATGCATCGATAAATAACACATCGCGCCCTTCGCGGTGCTTCTTCAGCACGATAATACAAGTAGGAATCGACGTATTGTAGAACATGTTCGATGGCAGACCAATCACGGCATAGATCGAACCATTTTCCAGTAAGGTCTTCCTTATGCTCCCCTCTGCTGCTCCACGGAACAACACACCATGCGGTAACACAATCGCCATAGTTCCTGTCTGTTTCAGATGATAGAACCCATGTAACAAAAATGCATAATCTGCCTTTGATTTCGGTGCCAGCTTTCCACCATAATCCATAAATCGTTCATCCTGTTTGAAGCCTTCTGCCGCCGACCAATTTGCAGAATACGGCGGATTCATCGTTACTGCATCAAACTCTGTTTCTTCATCGGTTGGCCAGTCTGCATCCAGGGTATCTCCATTTCGCAGATGCTGATTCTCCGGCAGTACGCCATGCAGGAACATATTCATACGAGCAAGGTTGTATGTGGATGGCATCAGTTCCTGTCCGTAATATTTGATAAAGTCTGGTTCTGTGGAATAATTTCTACAGCTAAGCATCAAAGAACCGGAACCCATACACGGATCATATACCTGTAGTCCTTTTTTATTTTCCTGTCCGGTCATCGCGATCCGGCATAAGATCTGCGCCGGTCCATGTGGTGTATAGAATTCTCCTGCTTTCTTTCCCGTTTCCGAAGCAAACTGACCGATCAGATATTCATATGCATTTCCCAGTACATCGCCCTCGGTATGAATCAGATCTGCATCATCCAACACCTTAATTACTTCTGCGATCGTTGCACTCTGCTTCTGATCTCCGGTTCCCAAACGATTCGAATACAGATCTACATCTGCAAATAGTCCATGAAACAATTCATCCGACTCTTCAATCCGATTAAATGCTGCCTGTAATTTCTCTCGATTGAATGAGTTGTTTTTCGCATCCTTTAAGATGCTGACATAGGTCATGTCCGGATCTAATGTATAATGCAAAGATTCTTTCAATTCCTCCAGCAGCTCCTCTGCATCTTCACTCTCCATAATTTCTTCGTAGGCTGTCTGTGCCTCTTCCAGACTATCCGGCTTTGCATCATTCAGCAGATCATACACTTTTGATAGATACGAATCTGATAAGTATTTATAGAAAACCAATCCAAGCAAGTATGTCTTGTACTCATTGGCATCCATCTTTCCACGCAGTACATCTGCCCCACTCCATAGTACCTGCAATAAATCTTTTCCTTCTGCCATTTCTATATCCTCCCTCATTCGTCGCTTCTGTTACAATTCACTTACGCTTAATTCTATCATAATTGTTCGGATGATAAAAATAAAATTTTTGATTATAGCAGCAAAAAGGTCAACCGACATCATATCAGTTGACCTTTTCCTCATATATTGATTTTAAGCCTTTCTATTTCTCTTTGTTTTCACGCACTTCCAGCACTTCGGCAGTAATTGCATCCACATCATATTCGGGCGCATATTTCTTTACAATATCATAGATTGGCTGAATATCTTCGACAGCTTCTTCAAGTTCCTCTGCAATCTGTTCAAGAGATTTATTCTTTTGAAGCTTCTTAATGATTAAATTAACAAGACGGCAAACATCTCCCTTGGCAATTCCAGATGAATATCCTTCTGCGCGACCTTCTTCCACACCATCGTTAAACCATTCCCGTTTTGCATTCTCCATCTGCTTTTCGTATGTCAGATCAAACATCATAATTTTCTGCACATCCTCTCCGCGTTCCAGCAAAAATTTCTTCAGGATATCCTCTGCAATGCAACGATTCACTGCATCTCTGATTGCGGTCTCATAATCCTTGTCGCCCTTTTTTGCCTTTGCAAGATTCTCATTTACATATCCAACAAATATCATATACTCCCGCAGTGTCTGGCTCCGCTTCTTCAAATCCTCATTATTTCCCGGATTGATGTTATACACGGTACATATCAGCTCTAACTGCGGTTCGTCCGACTGGTTTTCATATGCATCGGACAATTTCAGCACTTCACGCTCTGGTCTGTTTTTTTCTCCATTGTAGAACACTGCGAACTTCGGTGTTGGTATCTTCACCAGCTTGTGACTGAGCAGATATCTATTCTCTACCAGCTTCTTGATGATCGTCACAAAATAAATCAGTTCTCGAAGCGGCATGTTCGGGTTATACGTTGACTGATGCTCATAGATATTCAGAACCGAATCCATACTCACAACAAATGATGCATCATTGTGTACCGTAAGTGATACACCGCTTTCCAGCGTATGAATCTCGATGATCTCCGGATCAGTGTACGCTGTCCCCGCCATCGCATTGTAGACATCCAGCGCCCTTGCATTGTCCTCCAACAACATACTAAACACGTCACTTTTGTACTCTCTGTTTGCCATATTTCGTCCTCCTTTGGCTTGCGCAGGAGAAATCCATCTGCAAACATAGCCCAAAACTATCTTCCTTGAATACCCCTGCATCTTAAATTAAATGAATTGAATTTAAAAGCATGAATGTTCAAGAATAAATAATTTGACTATTCGTAGAAAGTAGCTATCTAGCCGCTACTATATGAAACTTATGCTTTGATGATAGACTAACATATTTTCCTGTTATAGTCAAGTTGCCCCTTGCATTTCCCCGTTTCCTGTGCTATAAAGTAAACAGTGTTTACCAAAGGAGTACCATTATGCGCGAGAGCACAAAAGCGACCAGAGCGACAATTTTACAAAGTGCGAAAGAGATTTTCTTAGAATGCGGCTATCAGGAAGCGTCCATGCGAAAGATCGCTGCGCGGGCGGGCATTACCCCCGGTGCGATATACAAGCATTTTTCAGGGAAGGAAGAAATGTTCGGTGAGATATTCGCAGAGAGCGGAAATAAGCTGATGGCACTGAGTGAGTCCATGCTGGATATTGACTTTTCGTCGATGTCCGACGAGCAGCTGATGCAGGTATTCTATTCCCGCATATCCATCCGGACTTTCGAGCTGTTAGAGGACGATATGCAGCTCTTCCACATGCTGTTAAAGAATGATTCCGGCACCTATATCCGGAACTTCCGCGAAGTTTATATCACGCGATGCAACGAATTCGCAACACGCTTTTATCATGAATTATATGTGCGTGGACTTGCGAAGAATCAACTATCTGAGAAAACATGTTACATGCTGTCTCTGTCTGAGTTCTCGATGATCTGCGAGATGATCGCCGATGATACCTGCAAGGACGGCTTTACCCATGAAATGAAACAGGCATTTTTAGAGGCGATGGATGTGCTGATGCACGGTATCGAAGCGGCACTTGGATTACAAGGAGGAACCTATGGAAAAGATAAAAATTGAACCCGGAACCGTACAGGAGACACTCTTAATTCCACTCTATGGAAGAAAACAGGCAATGGACCGATACCCTGATATCTTCATGGATCACGATTGTCAGGATATCTTCTCCCACGTCGACTTTCAGGTATCAGACCAGATGCGCGGCAAGATTGGAAAGATCGGTTCGATCATGGGTGCCACACGGCAATTTGATATGGCAAGCGTATGCCGCACATACTTAAAAGACCATCCGAAAGCCTGCGTCGTAAACCTTGGATGCGGACTCGATACAACATTCCGACAGGTAGATAACGGACAGGCGCGCGCGTATAATCTGGATTTTCCGGATGCGACTGCCGCCCGCAATGAACTGCTTGGAGACCGCGAACGCGAGACAAATATCGCCTGCGATCTGAATGATCTTTCGTGGTTTGATCAGATTGATTTCCACCCAGAAGATGGCATTGTATTTTTTGCGTCCGGTGTGTTTTATTATTTCAAGACTGACGATGTGAAGCGGCTTTTCTCAGCGATGGCGGAACGTTTCCCAGGCGGGAAGCTCGTCTTCGACGCAACAAAGAAAAAGGGATTAAAGAGCATGTTGAAGGTATGGCTCAAAGGCTTCGAGATGAAAGACATCAATGTCTATTTCAGCGTTGACGATGTCGCTGTATTGAAAGGCTGGAGCAGTCACATTGCCTCCGCCCAAAGCAACGGCTATCTGGAAGGCTACCGCCCGCTTGATAAGCGTTTCGGTTTCATAACGAACATGGTGTTCCGGCATCTGGACAAGTCCAAGATGTGCCAGATCATTGAGATAGATTTTGCTAAGAAGGGATGATTTAGTTGAAGTACGGATTCTCACAGAAATTATTTGGATATTTTTATCACAGCTCCTGCATGAAGCAGGCAAAAAGACAGCATTTGCAGATTGACAGCAAGGCAATCAAACAGGAATACCGCGCCATCCTGACGCGTGCCAAGGATATCGGCAAATCCCGGCTGATGAGTTCTTATTGCATGGGCGCATATTTCATCGCATTAACCCGGAACACAACCTTATCCCCGGAGGAATGTTATGCCCTGTATAAGGATGGACTCTCCGCCAATCAGTTGTTCCACAAGGTCGTGGGAAATGCAGACAGCTATCTCGATGCGAAGAAGCTTCCAGCCCGGAAAAAGTGGTCTGCCGACTCCCATAAACGCAAATACGAAAATGACTGGGTCGTTGACATCTTAGAGGGCGGCGCGAATGATGATTTCGAGCTTGGCTACGATTATCATACATGCGGCATCTGCAGTCTGTGCCGGGATGAGGGATGTTTCGAACTCGCCAAATATCTCTGCCGCATGGACTATGTGCTTGCCGACATGATGCAAATGCGCTTAGTCCGGACACAAACGATCGCGGAAGGTGCAGCCTGCTGTGACTTTCGGTACAGCCGGATGGAGTCCGCTTCCGGAAAGAAATCTTAACAAAAGTCTTCCCGCTTCATGCTTGCCCGCCGCTTCTGGTCCACTTCGATCCATTCATCAAGTGTAAGCGGCACATAGTCGGAAAACATGCAGAAACAGTTGATCATCTGACACGGAATTGTGAGTTCCTCTTCCTTCCCGTCCTTACTAAGCACCGAACGTTTGCAGGCTCGTGTCTGATTCTGGAACTCATTGAGCAGATATTCGTCATATGTATTATGCACATGTCCATACAACATATATGTCTTCGGCGCACCCTTTGCATTCCGGCGGTACTGTCCGTTGTAACACATAACCGGGTAATGGCACAAGATGATCTTACGGTTATTATCATTGAGTTCCCTGTAATGTGTAATCCATTCAAAATGGGATGCATCAAACCCAGGCTTTGAAATAAAATGATCGTGATTGCCAATGATCAAACACTTTTTTCCGTGCAAGCGCTCCAGAATGGCATTTGCTATATCGACTTTTTTTGACATACAGAAATCACCCAATATCACAACCTCATCCTGTTTCCGCACACGCGAATTCCACTGTGTAATCATATATTCATTCATAGCTTCACCGCTTTCAAAGCCTCGGCAATCCATACGATCATTCAATTTATCATGGCAAAAATGTAAATCTGCAATATAATAACGCATGTCAGCGTTCCTCCCTTTCCCCAACACTGTCCTTATTGTATGCTTATTTTGATCCGCAGACAAGATAGCATTTGCATTTCTTTGTAAAAGAAAAGACACTCCAAAGTCTATACTCTAGAATGTCTTCACATCTCGTTCTTATACCTTAATTATATTTCCACTGCTCGCTTTCTAACTGCACATCGACCATATGCTTATAGATACCATTCTTCTCCTTCAACACTGACAGTGTTCCCTGCTCGGCTACCACTCCATCCTTTAACACGATGATCTGATCCACGCCATTGACCGTACGCATACGGTGCGCGATGACCAGAACCGTCTTGTTACGGATCAGCTTGGAGATGGATTCCTGAATCACGGACTCATTATCTACATCCAGCGAGGCGGTTGCCTCATCCATCAGGATGATTGGTGCATCCTTTAAGAATGCACGTGCGATGGAAATTCTCTGACGCTCACCACCGGATAATTCGGAACCATTTTCCCCGATCATGGTATTCCATTTGTCCGGTAATTTCTCGATAAAGTCCGTACAGTTTGCAAGCCTGGCTGCTGCCATAACTTCCTCGTCCGTTGCATCCTTGCGACCGATCCGGATGTTCTCCATAACCGTGTTGTTAAAGAGTGTCACATCCTGGAACACAATGGAATACAGGGAAAGTAATGTCTCCGGCTCGACCTTCGATACATCCATACCTCCAACTGTAACAGTACCTTTCTGGATATCCCAGAATCTTGCCGCCAGTCTCGATACGGTTGTCTTACCACCACCGGATGGTCCGATCAGGGCTGTTACCTGCCCCTGTTTTGCGGTAAAGCTGACATCGGAGAGCACCTGCTCGCCACTGTCATAGGCAAATGCCACGTGGTCAAATACAATATCATAGCCCTTGTTCGTCAGTATCTCTGCGCCGGTCTGCTCTTCGTGTGACAGGATCTCATCCATACGCTCACAGCTTGGTTCGAGACTGATCAGCGCTGACAGGTTCTGCAATGCGATCTGCAAAGGCTCATACATTCTTGTTACAACAAGCAGGAACACGAACAAAGTCAGTACATTGATCTCGCCTTTTACAAGCAGGATACTTCCGACCAATGCAACCGTTCCGATGCCGAACTTCAGGATCATCTGTGCCGAACATACATAGGCTGCGTTCTTGAATTCCAGCACGATTGCATTTTTCTCTACGTCTTTGATTTTCTTATCAAGTCCTTCCATGTACGTCTCTGTCATGTTGTTGGAACGCAGGTCACGGATCGTCTCCAGTCCCTCCTGAATTCCGTCGAGACAGGAAAGCTTATATGTCATCGTCTTCTTCTGGACAGACTTCAAACCCTTTCTCGAAGTCAGTACGATGATAAATGCGATCGGCATCACCCATACAGCGGCAAGCGCCATCTTCCAGTTGAAAAACAACAGACCAATCACAATGATCGTTGTCGAGATCATCGAACCGATCAGCTCCGGAATCCAGTGGGAGCTTCCGGTCTCGAGCAATGCACAGTCTGACATGATCGTATTCGTCAGATCGGACAGATCCTTCTTACCGAAGAAGGAAAGCGGCAGGCGGCGAAGCTTCTCGGCAAGCGCACGTCTACGCACACCACTTTCGACATAGGTTGAAAAGAAGGTTGCGTTATATTGGAAATAAGTTGTAACGGCAACAAGCACAAATACAACAACGATTCCACCGATGAAGAATCCAATCTTATCTTTCGGCACCTTGCCATCAAGCAGATACGAAGTAAGCTGATACAGAAGACCAACCGGCAGCATCAGCACAAGATTCGCGATCGTAACTGCCACAAACGCTTTTATCATATTCTTTGCACCGTTTTCGGACAGTGCGTATTTATGTTTCAATTTCTCGATCATGCGGTTGCACCTGCCTTTCCTACCTGCCAGTTCACGGACTTGTTATATTCGTTCCACATATGTGTGTAGATGCCATCCCTGGCTGCCAGCGCATCATGTGTACCGGACTCTGCAATCTTTCCGTCCTTCAATACATAGATCTGGTCCGCATTTGTCACAGTCGACAGACGATGTGCAATCATGATCACCGTCTTATCCTTGGACAGGTTCTCAAATGCGCGCTGTACCTGTCTCTCGTTATCCGGATCAGCAAATGCGGTCGCCTCATCTAAAATCAGAATCGGCGCATTCTTGAGAAATGCCCGCGCGATCGACAGACGCTGCATCTCACCACCGGATACGTATGTTCCCTTTGAACCAATCACCGTATTCACACCGCCCGGAAGCTTCTCGATGATGTCGCTGCACTGTGCTTTCTTCAACGCCTCCATTACCTCGGCATCTGTCGCATCCGGTCTTCCCATACGGACATTTTCCAGAATCGAAGTCTTCAGCAGCTTACTATCCTGAAATACATACGACAAGTGATTCATCAGCTCCTTGCTGTCGATGTTCTTCACATCTACACCGCCGATCTCGATGCTGCCACTCTTGACATCCCAGAATCTTGCAATCAGTGATGCCAGCGTCGTCTTACCACCACCGGACGGACCAACAAATGCGATATGGGAACCCGCCTTGACGGAAAGCGTGATGCCGTCGATGGCATTTGCCTTTGCCTCATCGTAAGCAAATGTCACGTCCTTCAACTCGATGGATGCGTCCTTCGGTGTCTGCTTGTTTGCTGCTTCCGGAAGTTCCTTCGCATTTAGCACCTCATCCATCCGGTTCAATGCATCCTCGACAAGCATCTGTGATTCGCCTGCATATGCAACCTTCATCAGCGTTGTGGTAAGTACCGAAGTTACCAATATGTAGAAGATCAGGTTCAATACGAATTTGTCTGTGACTGTATTTCCACCTAATGTATACGCGGCTACAATCAGCGCTGCAAATATACCATTGCAAAATACGGTAAATCCGATCATCGGAATCATCATGGATTTCGTGTAATCGATTGTCCATCTCTCATATTCATCGATGGCCGCCTTAAACCGCTTGAATGAGAAGATCGTCTGTCCAAATGTCTTTAAGACCGGTACGCCCCGCACATACTCCACCGCCTCGGATGACATCGTCTCTAACGAGTTCTGATATTTCTTCATATCCTCTGCCATCTTCGGTCCCATCATCATCGTACCCATGATGAGAAATGCGAATAAAGCCGGAATTAGGCTGATCAGACCAAGGCGCCAGTCAAAGCCCGCCATCAGTACGAGCAGACCGATCGGCGTTGCCCTTGATACGACCTTATCCGGCAGGTTGTGTGCCAGAAATGTCTCTGTCGCCGCGGAGGAATCCATAACGATCTTCCGGATCTTTCCGGTTCCCTCTGCCTCCACATAACCAAGCGGAAGCTTCATGATGTGATTCATCATCGCAGTACGCATATTAGTCTGCACGCGGAATGCTGCCTTATGGGAGCACATCAAAGCTCCGATATAAAGCACCATTGCGAGCAAGGCAAATCCTACCGCCTGCCATCCATAGGATGTGATGTGCGTTGCTTTGGAATAGTCCGGTCTTACTTCCAAGACCTCCTTTATGATGCGCCACACATCATAAAACGGAATCAGCGCAACCCATGCACTGATTGCTGCCAGGACGCAGGATGCATAAGAAAAATACTTATGCGTTCCGGCAATTTTCATAAGTCTTGACAATGCACTTTGCTTTTTTGCCTTCATGACAAAACCTCCTTGTAAAATGATTTTATATTTAGTTAGGTTTCACTAACCTATATGTAATTTTTGGGGCAGTGCACATCGCTATGCACTGCCTGTTATCATATGGCACCAACCCGTAGGATTGATGACCTGCGCACGCATCCGCGTGCTCCATTTTATTTACAATCCAAAAACTGCTTTCCAGCCTGCGAAATTGAAGATTTGTACATTCTTCATAAAGGCTGCTGCCTCATCATATGGCTTGTCGTGCGTCAACACCTCGTAGATATACTGCCAGCCGGTTCTGCAGAATACATGGATGAAAAAATCATCCGCGGTCGCATTCTCATTTGCATACTGCTTTGCAAATATACTGTAATACTGCTCCTCGATTGCCGCGAGTCTGTCAAAATAATCTTCATATTCGGTTCCCTCCGAATGACAGAACAGAAGCTGAAATTCTTCCTTGTGCTGATAAATATATGCCAATACCTGGTCGGTTCCTTCGTTGCCCTCCTTGATGGCGTGATCCATGTCCGGATTCCCGGTTGCCTTCTGTATACTCTGCATATACATCTTCATCAGGCCATCCGCCGCTTCCTGTACAATCGCGGTAAAAAGTCCGCTTTTATCACCAAACCGGGTATATATGGAATTGGTACTGACTCCGCATGCTGCCGATATCCGCCGCATGCTGGCATCATGGAATCCATAGGTAAAGAATTCTTCCTTCGCTGCCTGAAGCAGGGATTCCGTCACACCGGTTGTCTCACGTCGCATGAGCTACTCCTTCTCTTCGTTCGTTTGTTGCCATTTATCTTGTTTTGCTTTTCGTAACATCGTTATTATAACAGTGTTATTTTATTTGTCAATAGGGTTGGGATAAAAAAGCAGGTTATTTTTCAAACCCGCTTCTACCATAACAATTTTATTTACATTCACCTGCACACCGCAGTGCTTCTATCCAACCATTACCTTCATCACGATCATCCCTGCCAGATACACAACTGCCAACACATACACGACACCATCCGCACGTGCATATCGAAGCGGATACATCTTCGTTCTCGGTCTGCCAGCCTGATAACAACGTGCTTCCATCGCGAGTGCCAGATCGCCTGCCCGTCCAACTGCGGATGCAAAAAGCGGCATCAGAATCCGTCCGGTACGTTTCAACTTCTGGAACACATTTCCTGCCTCGAAATCCACGCCACGCGCCGTCTGTGCCTTCATGATCCGGTCTAGCTCTTCGATCAGAATCGGAATGAAGCGCAGCGTAATTGACATCATGAGTGCAATCTCATGCACCGGTACATGAATTTTCGTAAGCGGATGAAATGCTTTCTCCAGGCCGTCCGTCAGCTCGGTCGGCGTCGTTGTGTATGTCATAAGTGACGAACCTAAAATCAGCTCCATCAACCGCACGACACGGACAATCGCCTGCATGATTCCTTCCCGGTAGATGTGAATAAACTTCCAATGGAAATACAACGCTTCCCCTTTTCCGAAGAACACATTTACGATACAGATAAATACCAGCAATATCCAGACCGGCTTTAACCCCTTGATCATATATCGAAATGGTACCTTGGATATCACGATACATGCGATCAATACTACGCCTGCCACCGCAAATACGATCAAATTTTTGCTAAGAAACAGTCCGATGATGTAGAGCAACGTTGCGAATAACTTCACACGCGGGTCAAGATGATGAATCGGTGACCCCGAAGGATAATATTGTCCAATTGTAATGTCTCGAATCATAAATTGTCTCCTTGCTTCCTTTCATCAAATCTGTTCTTGATATCAACGTTTTCTCTTCCTACTGTACTATTTGTGCAATCGCCAAGACAAGCAAGCAGTTCCTTCTCACGAATCACATTCTGTGGAATTTGATACCCGCTTGCTCGCAATTTGTCCGCCAGCTTCACGGGTTCCGGTACATCCAGTCCACAGTCTGCAAGCATCTCCCGCTTGGCAAATACTTCTGCCGGTCGGTCATCCAATATCTTCTTTCCATCGTCCAACACAATGATCCGGTCTGCGTATTCCGCCAGGTCCTCCATACTATGTGAGACAAGCAGAACACCGATTCCCTGCTCCCGATTCATCCGCCGGATCCGGTCGAATATTTCACGTTTTCCTTCTGCGTCCAGTCCTGCTGCCGGCTCGTCCAATATGATATATTCCGGATGCATCGCAAGCACACCAGCAATCGCCACACGCCGCTTCTGTCCGCCTGATAACTGTAACGGCGATGCTTGATAATATTTCTCCGGCAGATCAACAAACCGAAGTGCTTCCTCCACACGCGTCTTGCATGCTTCCTCGGTCAAGCCCTGCTTACCTGGTCCAAATGCGACATCCTCCCACACGGTATCGCAGATCATCTGATGCTCCGGATATTGGAATACCATACCAACCTTACTACGCAGATAATTTCCGGAATATCCCTTTGCATGAATATCCTTTCCCTCAAATGTAACCGTTCCGCCAGTCGGTTTCAGCAGCCCGTTCAGTAACTGGACCATGGTGGATTTGCCGGAACCTGTATGCCCGGCAAGTCCGACAATCTCTCCTTTGCCAAGCGACAGGCTCACGTCGTCTAAGGCAACCTTCTCGTATGCGGTTCCCGGACTGTAAATATAGCTAACGTGTTGCAGGGAGATGAGAGCTTGATTTTTTTCATCTGTCTCTGCTTCAGCCTTTTCGTTTTTTTTCTTATCTACCAGCTCAGAGCTTGCTTCCCATTCTCTGCCTGATTTATCATATTCTGATAGGTTCTTCCGTTTGCCAGTCGTAGCCTCATCCTCTCTCGCATCTCCAACCTTTTCCACGAACACATCACTATCTATTAATTTCCGCACCCGATAAGAAAGCGGTGCCTCCATTCCCATCTCCGCAAGCAGCACATCCGCTCCGAAGAATTTCTCCGGTGTTCCATCGAATCTTACCTGTCCGTCTGCAAGCAGAATTACCCGGCTCGCAAGTGCCGCCTCTTCCATATCATGCGTAATCAGAATCACAGTCATTTCCTGTTCCTGATTCAACCGCTGTAACGCTTCCACCACTTCTTTCCGTCCTTTCGGATCAAGCATCGCAGTCGGCTCGTCTAAGACGATATAATCCGGGTGCATCGCAAGAATTCCTGCAATCGCAATCCGCTGTTTCTGTCCACCCGACAGATGATTTGGTGCCGTCTTTCTCCGCTTCCACATCCGCACCTGTTCGAGTGCCTGCTTCACACGTGCCACGATGGTATCTGACTCCATACCCAGATTCTCCGGGCCGAATGCAACCTCTTCTTCCACATTTGCCGCCACCATCTGATTGTCCGGATTCTGGAACACCATACCGACGTGCTGGCGAATCTCGTACAGCTTCTCCGCATCCCTGGTTCCCATCTCATCTACGGTTACCGTACCTTCTGACGGTCGAAGGATTGCATTTAACTGCTTCGAGAATGTTGTCTTGCCGGAACCATTTCTGCCAAGCAACGCGATGAATTCACCTTTTTTAATTGTAAGATCTACACCTTTTAAGATTTCCTCCGTAGCGATCACGTTTCCATCGACATCGCGCTTTTTATATTGAAATCTTACCTGTTCTGCCCGTATCACCGTCCGGTCCTCCATTTTTTCCTGTTTTACTCCAACTCCAGCTCGCTCTCTTTTTCTCAACTTGGAGCAATCCACCTCTTTCTTCCTGTTTTACTCCGAATCCATCCACCACTGTCTAAGCCGCGATTTATCCACTTTCCCACTTGTGTTCTTCGGCAATGCCTCCAGCACGATCACCCGCTTCGGAATCTCAAAATCCGCCAACTTCTCCTTCAACTGCTGTCGCAGATTCTCTGGCACATCCGTGCCCTCCACTGTCACAAATGCACTCACGATTTCCGCCGGCATATCTGCATCCTTCTCCTTCGGAAGCAAAACAACCGCCGCCTCTGTGATTCCTGTGACTTCCTCCAGCGCATTTTCTATCTTCATCATCGACACTTTGCGTCCGCGCACGCCGACGATATCATCCGTCCGCCCAAGGAAATAAAAGTTCCCCCGCGCATCCATCCGTCCACTGTCTCTAAGTGAATACGGTACCGTAATATTCTCCACGTGAAATGCATTGTCCACGTACATTTCATCATCCTGTATGAACACCCGCACACCCGGAAATGGCTTGCCGATCAGGTTCCGCTCTTCCGTCATGTCCGCGGACTTCACATACGTAATATAATTCAACTCGCTCGCACCATAGTATAAAGTAATCTCCGTATTCGGAAATATCTTCTTCAACACTTCCGCATCCTTTCTTCCAAGGCTCTGCGAGCCCGAAATAATCGTGCGGATATTCGCATTTACGCCTTTAAATACACGAGGCAACATAAGCAATTTGGACGGAATCAGGTAAATGCCATTCGCCCTTTCGCGCGCCATCACCTGCTCCCATTTACCCGGCAGAAATACATCCTCTGCAATCAGCGTGCCACCTGCCGCAAGCTGTCCCATATAGAGATTCAGATTCCCGGTAAATGCAAGACTTCCCTGCACGAACAGGCGGCTGTCCGTATCCACACCAAACACCGCATTCTGTATCGGGAAGAAATCTGCCCAGCTCTCAAAGCTTCGGAATAAAATCTTCGGAATCCCGGTTGTCCCGGATGTCATCACTGCCATTACCGCTCGTTCCGGCACGGGCGTATCAAACAGCGGATTTGTTACTTCGAGTTTGCTGTCCGCCGGCACGATGACCGGTACCTGATTTGTTCCCGCACACGCCAGAAATAAAATCAACTGTTTCAGGATTCCGGTCTCCCGGATCGGGTACAGATGTTTTTCTGCAACCTGTGGAAGACGCGCGCGTGCATCCTGCACAAGCGCATAAAGCTTTCCATATGTATAGCAATCACCGTTAATGATGATTGCGTCTTTGTCCGATGGTTGTTTTACCAGATAATCAATATACTGCATGTCATATTTCCTTTTTCATTCTGCCGGATGCATGACCTGCACCCAGACTATTTGTGATAATTTACACCCTCGCCCGCAGCAACAGCGCATGTCCGATTCCTCCCGCTGCCGCAATGCTGCATACCGCATAGCCCGGTGTCTCCTGCAGCGCCCGGCATGCATGTATCGTGATAATACCGCCTGAGGCGCCATATGGATGTCCATATGCGAGTGCCCCACCATACCGGTTGTAACGGTCAACTGCTTCCGGATAGGCACGCGCAAAAAGCTCATCAATTACTGCGAACGCCTCATTACACTCAAACACTGCGATATCCTCTGCCGTGTGTCCCGTCTTGGCAAGTAATTTCTGAATCGCCAATATTGCTGTCTCCGGGCTCTTGTCCGGGTTGCCGCCAACCGTTACGGAATCGACGATTTCTGCAAGCGGTGTCAGATTATATTCCTTCACATAACGCTCCGATGCCACCATCAGAAATGCCGCTCCATCATGCATCAAGCATGTATTTCCGGCTGTCAGTACCGCTCCGTCCGGCAAAAGCGGCGGCAGCTTATCTAAGAACCGTTCACTCATGCGATCCCGGATGCCCGCATCCGCAGCAGCCCCTTGCACGCCGACCAGATATGGTTCAAGCACACCGGCTTCTCTTGCCTGTTTGGCAAGCGTATGCGAACGCAATACCCATTTATTTAATTCCTGTCTGGTCATATGCGTATCCACTGCCACGCGCTCTGCGCCGCGGATCATCGCATACGGATCATGCTCGCCGGGTGCAAATTTTGCGACGGAATAAAAAGATGATTCGCCTCCATAGCGTTCATAATCCGGATGATTCCGGTTGTACGCCCGGCGCGGTGCCGTCGATGAACTATCCACACCACCTGCCACGATCAGATCTGCCTGTCCACTTTTTATCTTCGCCGCAGCAATCGTCAGTGCTTCCAGTCCCGATCCGCACTGCATATCCACCGTATATGCAGGAACTTCTTTCGGGAAATGTGCTGTAAGCGTTGCCAGTCTGCCAATATTTCCACTGGCTCCAACGCCATTTCCGACGATTACTTCATCGACCATCTGACGCACATCTTCCGGTACTAGCGCGCAGAGTACCTCCGCCGCAAGCATCTCGGCCGGCAGATGTTTATACATTCCATTTTCGACACCGATATAGCTACGGCGTCCGTCTATAATATACGCATGTTCCATACGATTTCCTTATCCTCTCGTTTACATTCATAGATCTGCTTTCCCCGCGTGTTTCTTATCTCCACGTGTAGTCTCTCATCAACATATACCGGTTTTTCAAAACGGAATCTGCAAATAAACGTTCCGCTATCCGGCATTCCCGCCTGCATCTCATTCTGCGTTTCCACCTGCACGCCTGCCTGCATCTCGTTCTTCATTCCCGCCCGCATTCCTGCCTGCAACTCTACATCAGTCTCCGTTTCCGGCTGTTTTTTCATCCACATGTCAAGCATCCTCTCCACCATCAAAAGCCCCGGCACAACGGCATGCGCCGTCCGGTGAATCGAATTCGTGTCGCCTACTGCATCCACAAACCGAAGGATATCGAAATGTGTAAATGAAAACGTTTTTCCCTCGCCTGTGTCCGCGGTTTCTTCCGTTTCGACCGAATGGTGTAGATCCATCTGCCGTTCTTCCGGCTTTGATTTCTCTACATTCATGCCCATATTTTCTTCCATACCTGCTTGTTTGCTAGTAACTGCGCCCTGCACCTCCGGTTTCACTACATGAAGCTCCAGTTGATACAAGATTCCATCCTCTTCCATCTGATTCCGCATAACCGCAAAGCTTGAGGTTTTTCTCACAATCTCGGACTTGCAGGAATTTTGAATTTTGATTTTCTGATTTTGAACTACTGTCAGGTCATTCTCACAGCCAAATTCTGTGTCTGATACGCGTTCTCCTGCTGCTTCCCGCTGTGCATACACGCACGCCCCGATCATCCAGCCATCGTACCCGGCAAGCGTACGAAAATCCGCCAGATGTTCAAATATTTTTTCAAATTCGCTCTTCATTCTCTTATTTGTCCTGATATCTTTCTTTATCTATATCAAATATACTATATTAAAACATTCCATTTTCTCACTCAATGTTCCTATTATATTTCCCAAAGTTTACAATGTCAACTTTTCTATCTGATTTTGGTTGACATTCTTATTTTCATCTGCTATTCTACATCATGTACCTGCTATGGAAAATTCCTTGCGTTCATTTATATGCTTAACAATGAAGCGCAACAATCCCAAATGCAAGGATGATTTTCATAACCATGTATAAATACAATAATAGCACGGCTATTATAACAGAAACTATGGAGAAAAAGAAATGAACACAACAGCAAAAAGCAAATTTTCAACCTACTCAATTGTCATGATGGCGCTTTTCGCAGCTATCCTGTGTGTATCTGCTTATATTAGCATCCCGCTGCCAAACGGAACACACATCACACTTTTAAATTTTGTAATCACTCTGATTGCACTTGTATTCCCACTTGCGGAATCATTCTTCATCGGTCTGATCTGGATGTTACTCGGATTGGTCGGTGTTCCGGTATTCGTCGGTGGACAGGCAGGTCCGGGATACTTATTTGGCACTTATGGCGGTTTTTCCTTCGCCTTTATCTTCATCGCCATTTTGATTCCGATCTTCCGTGGAAAGAAGTACAATCGTATTCGTTATACTATCGTTGCTATGTTATCCGCTGTTCTTGTTGACGCAGTCGGTTCTCTCTGGATCATGATCGCATCAGGTTGCAGTATCAAGGCTGCTTTTGTAGCCGGTTTTCTTCCTTTTATTGCACTTGATCTTGTGAAAGCAGTCGTTGCCGCACAGATCGTACCGGCATTCCGGAAGCTGATTTATCTGCGCAGAGATGCCGAGGACGAGGATTAACATAATTTCGATTCCTATCCCTCCAAGGAAACGAAAGAGCCGGTACACTTTAGTTGTATCGGCTCTTTTAGTTTATGGTTCTCAAAACACACATCAATTTTTCGATCATTTTGCACTGTCTTCTTCCGGCGATACCGCTTCCGTACTGTCCGTAGCTGTCCCTGCATCCTCCGCAGTCACAAAACTCACCTCATACGTTTTTCCCATCGCATCACCGACGTTCTTCACATACTGCTCTAACAGATCCTGTGCGCGATTCTGCGCCTGCTGCAACAAGGATTCATCCGACTGGACATTCTCCAGCATGTTTTCCTGTGCAGTCTTGATGGCTTCCGTCTGGTCATCCGCGTTGATTTTTTCTGCACCGAGGCCTTCCCGGTTTGTATAATAGGAGTCCTTATCCAGCGATGTCTGGTCTACCTGACAGCTAAGCACCTTTGCCTTCGGCATCGTGATCGTCACCTGACTGCCATCGACCTGCATATCCAGATTCGTGATGTCCACGCCGAGCTTTACGATACCGGAATACTCGATCCAGAGTTCTGCGGTTGTGTCCCACCACAGCACGTCTTTTTCCTTCGTGATTTTTGCGACATTATGATAATAACATTTGAGCGTTGCCAGCTCACAGATCGATTTCATCTGCGTGAGACTTAAATCTTCCTTCGGTGCTTCTTCCTTTTTGCCACAGGCTGAAAAAAGCATACACACGACAAGGCAAAATACTGCAAGTCTTTTTATCTTTCTATTTGGGTTCAATCCCCTTATCTTTTTATTCGTCTTTTCCATTCTCATTTTCTCCCACCGAAATTTCTATTCAATCACCAGTTCATATGGCGCATCCTGATTCTCGATAATCGGATTGATCAACGCTTTTACTGTATCTTCCGCATTTTCTCTTGCCATTTCGAGGAGTTTTTCATTGCCTCTGCACGCTTCACCTGCATCTGCAAGGCATGCCGCATAGGCTTCTTCGGATACATCGGATTTTTCTGCACTCTTTTTTATGAACATGTAGTCCATAGATGCCATATCCACGACAACTTCTTTCACCTGGATTCGCGGAAGTGTGACTACAATCTTTTTAGCCTGTCCTTCCGGGACATCCTCGTCGATGTTCACTTTGATCTCTTCCATGTTCATGCTTGCTTTTGCACAGGCATTATAGGATACATAATAAGCAATCTTGTTCGGATGCTTCTTCTGTGGCACTGCCGCGACTCCGTTATATGTCATAGTGCTCACAGCCAGATCGTCGATCTGCAGGACTTCCTCTAACTGACTGCTTGTGAGAATCGTCGTCTTTACCTCCGGCTTCAGTCCGAACCAGCCAAGCTGCTTTGCAAGCTTATAACCGGCTCCAATCAGGATGACTACGACTGCCAGAATCACAATCCATTTCAAGAGCTTTACCACATCACGTGTCGATGCTTTTCTGCCTTTATCCTCAACCGTTTTTCGTTTATTTTTTTCTCCATGTTCCTGCACTTTCATCGCTTCCGTTTCATCCCCTCTGGTTGTATCTTCTTCCATTTCGCTCATTCCGGATTTGCCCATATGTCTTCTCCTTATGTGTATTTTACGCTTTCATCCGTATCGTTTCCTTCCGCTTCCATACATATAACTCATATGCCCGCCTACTGTAGCGACACCTTATCTCCATCAATCTTAAAACAGCCAAAGCTCTTCAGAAAGCTGGAGAATTTGCTGTATCCATATTTTTTGATACTGAAATTCCGGTTTTCGTTTTTTAACGTACTGTTTAAGAGTCCCATATTGCTGTTCTTCTGTGGATTCTTCTTCAGAATCTGAATAATCTGATCCTCAATTTCTCTCTTCGGTACAACATCATCGATTATCTTCACATAATTCTGACGATTCTGGGAAATGACCTCGAAATTTCCAAATGCCTCATTTATAAATGTTGTAAGCTTCGAATACCCATAATTCCGCACATCAAAATCAGAGAATCGCGCCTGAAGCTTGCTTCCGATTTCTCCGACATGCGTCAGTTTGTTATTATCCGCATTGCCATCAATGATATCATAGATTACCTTCTGAATAGACTTAATGCTTGTAATATTTGAACTGTTTTCTATCTTCTCGGTTGATACTTTCGCAACATTTTTCTCATCCGTGGTCTGTGAGATATCCTCACGAATGAGTGCATCCAGCATTTTGAAGCTCGTACACGCCTTGACAAATGCTTCCGGTGTCTTGTTCTCACCCATGCCGACCACTTCCTTGCCTGCCTCACGCAGGCGCTCTGCCAGCCGGGTGAAATCACTGTCACTCGATACGAGACAGAATCCATCCAGATTGCCTGTATAGAGCAGATCCATCGCATCAATGATCATCGCGGAGTCCGTTGCATTCTTACCCTGTGTATAAGCAAACTGCTGGATTGGGACAATAGAATTCCGGAGCAGCGTCGTCCGGTTCCAGCCATTCACACTTTTTGCCCAATCTCCATAGATTCTTCGCACCGTTACCATACCACGGTCTGTCAGTTCATCGAAGATTGAATCAATATATTTTGCAGATACATTATCCGAATCAATCAATAATGCATATCGTTTTTCTTCACTACTCATAAACTACTCTCCATCTTCATATCCTCGTTCCAGACGTGTCTCAAAGTCCGCTTCCGGCATTGGCTTATCAAATACATATCCCTGCACAATATCACAGCCAACCTGTCTTAAATATTGTAACTGTTCCTTCGTCTCTACACCTTCTGCAATCGTCTTCTTACCAAGCTTGCGCACCAAATCAACGATACTTACAAACATTACCATATCTGTCTCTTTGCCCGGATATTCTGTCTCCATTGGAATAAATGACTTATCAATCTTAATTACATTCAAATCTACCTTCTTGATCATATTCAAAGATGAATAACCGGTTCCAAAATCATCAATCGAAGTTGCGATGCCTTCGCTACGAAGTCCATTGACAATCTCCGACATAATCTCGTAGTTCTGGAAATCCTCACTCTCTGTCAGCTCAATCTCGATATAACTGTGATCGATACCGTACTTGTCAATCACATTGACGATTTTTCTCACCAGACAATCCTCCTCCAGATGTTTTCTGGAGAAATTCACAGAGATACACGGAACTTTTTTTCCTTCATCCAGCTGCTTGCGGATAAACCGACAGGTCTCTTCCAACACATAATAATCAAGCCTGCACACACTTCCCTCCCGCTCAAGCTGTGGAATAAACTGCATCGGCGGAATCAGTCTGCCCTCGTGCATCCAACGTACCAATGCCTCTGCACCACAGATTTTGTTCGAATTAACATCAACCTTCGGCTGATAATAGACCACAAATTCATGTGCTTCGAGCGCAGGAAGAACGCTTGCAATGATTCCCTGTGCCTCCATTATTTTATTCTGGATCTCTGTCGAATAAAATGCAACCGTTCCGCTGCCCTTCTGTCTGGCAGCCTGATATGCAATACTTGCGCGTGCCATTACATCTCTCGGCGCCCGGATATCTTCCAGCTTACTGACACCGATTGTCGCACCAAATACAAACTCTTTTTCCTTGATTTCGGTCCGATGATATAGACGGAGATTCTGAATTTTTGATAAAAAAATCCCGCTTCGCTCATTTTTTACTAATGCGACAAAATTGTCACCTCCGAGACGCGCGATAATCTCATCGTCCAGCAACATCTTATCTACCATTCCGGCGTAATTGCGTAATATAACATCTCCCTCTTCATAAGGGAAAATCTTATTCACATATTTGAAATTATGCACATTGAAGAAAAATACCGTATAGGTATGAATCTGTCCGTTCGCTAACTGTTTGCCAATAAACTGCATAAATGCCTCCGGATTCGCAACACCGGTTGCCATATCCGTCAGCAATACGCCGCGCAGTAATCCCTGCATCATAACATGACTAAACTGAATATATATCTCCCTCAGCAAAATCTGCTGTGTATCCTGATCTTCCTTTGAGTAGTCCACATCCTCACACGGATAAACAGAAAACGTCATCGTTCCGCCATCTGGCAGTACAAATACCTGATGCTTTGCCTTTCCATATGCCCCATTCTGATTGTCAAATAATTTTCCAGCCCGATGCTCCCCGTGCGGACGAATCTTGGATACCGGAGCGTCCAGCTCATATTTCACTTTGCCAAGCTTCAGATTCTCTGCAACAATTGCAAGTGCCTGCACCACATTTTTCTCACACTGTTCAAATGTCTGAGCCTCCCGGTGCAATACCTCTGTAAATGCTTTGTACTTCTCATCGAACTCCAACTTTTCACACATATTAATCTCCCTGTTTTCCTCTATCCCATTATGCAAACAACATCTCTACCTGTGCAGCATCAAATACCACATGCCCTGCATGCTCTACCTCAATCTGATACAAGGCATTTGCCGCCAGATGTTCCGCCGCCTGCTCGATATCCCGAATTCCTGTGGTATTCTCAAACTGATGAATCACTGCATCTAAGCCCGCATCTGTCACCACACACTCCTCTTCCTGAAGCCCGATACGTTTCAGTACCTTCGGCATTGCAAACTTCGTGAATATAATCTTCTTTTCTTCAAATGTATAATCCGGAATATCAATCACTGCGAATCTCGACATGATCGGTGCACTGATATCTTCCTTATTATTTGCTGTTGCAATCGGATAGACACCGGTCGTCGGCACCATACATTCCATATAATTATCTGTAAATCCAAGGTTATCCAGAAGCGTCAGAAGCACATCCGCCGGGTTGCCATTTCCCTTGCCGGATGCCGCCTTATCCAGCTCGTTGATGATAAATACCAGATTCGATTCACCTGCATTCGAGAATGCTTCCATGATAATTCCCGGTTTCGCATTCGCGTAAATTCGGGAGCTTCCGGTAAGCTGCTCCGGATCCTTGATGGAACTCATATCGAGAGTTGTCCACGGAAGCTTCAGGATGCGTGCTACCGCATACGCGATCTGCGACTTTCCGGTACCGGCAGGTCCTACCAGAAGAAGTCCATACGCCGGTAATGTATGTGTCCGGTTGATCTGGATGATTGTTTCCATGATTCTCTGTTTTACACGCTCTAATCCGTACAGCTCTTCATCTAAGATTTTCCTCGCCCACACCGGATCTATCGCCTCGAAATAATTGCTCTTCCATTGCACATTCAGCATAATAGAAAGAGCACGCTGTGCATGACGTCGTTCTTCCTGTGACACCTCACTCGAACGCGCGACCGCGAGATTTCTTCGTGCCCAGAGACGAATATTGTCCGGCATCGTCTTACCTGCGCACATCATGAAATCGGAAATACTCTGCAGGCTTGTCAGCTTCATCTCATCACCGACTTCGTCCGCGTCCTCGTCCTCCTCAACTTCCTCTGCTGCACTACTTGCAAGCAGCCGCTCGATCATAAACTGCAGGAAACCATCCTCTGCGGACAGCTTTGTCGCACCGCCATATGCAGTCTCCCGGATCTTATAGACGGCATAGCCATCCTCCATATTCTGTCCGGACAGACGGATTGGAATCCGGTTATCTCCGAGCCATTTGATCAGACTGATAAACCGCGCATCTACACGCAGAATATCCGCAGACCATGTTCCATCTGTATCATTGAATTCAAACGCCGTATGTTTGCTCTGATTCGCAAACATGCCGGACGCATGATGCGCCCATTTACGGCTTGTATTATCTAACACCAGGATTGGTTCCTCCGGTGTTTTCTCTTTGGCATCAGACAAAAATGTCATGTACGTACAGACAGGCTTTGCCTGCTTGTCTGATGTACTCGATGAATTCGAAAAATCGAAAACTGGCATACTATAATTCCCCTCTTTTTCTATAATATCGCATAATAATCCTATGTTCTATGAAACCACATTTTTGTCAATTTTACAACAGCTATTTTTATTGCAATTATTATACGATTGTATATGAGGTTTATTTGATATTTAATCCCATATTTTCTCATATTCCATGATTTCTTCAATCCGGTACCCGTTTCCTACATCCAGAATTACCTGATAGCGTCTTCCTGCCTCACGCATTTTCAAGATGTCCGAATATGCAGTCATAGCGCCTTCCTGCAAGATACTTTGCAGCATGCGGCACTCCTGTTCTATAGAGTGGTTCCTCAATGGCATTTGTGTCTTTTCCTTTATACCCTTCTTCTGTAATAGAGGTTATGTCTATCTGTGTAACCGATACCTTCGGCATATGCATGCTCATATAATCGTGCAGTGCCCGGAAGGTTCACATCCCGCCTGCCGGCTCGTTGAATATCATATGCTGTATGACATACACTGCACAATCATATGCTGTATGACATACACAGCGCAAAAAATGGATCCATGGGATAACTCCTGGATCCATTCTTTTTTGTTTTACACAAATGGCAATTCGTCTACGTCTACTGTTTTTTTCGTTGTTTCAGGCTTCCCGACACGCGACTGTCCGTTCTTGTCCAGCACCACAACTGCATTTTTTGCAGAAGCTTCTTCGACCAGAAGTGTCGGCAAAATCGACATTGCCTGATCGACCAGCGTGTTCTCCAACATACGGCATCCGTACTTTCCGTTTGCCTGCTCCCAGAGCTGCTCCCGCAGATCGTCTGTAACCTCGACCCGGTAGCCAATGGAATCCGACAGCTCTTCCAATCGTCTGTCGATAATTTCGTTTACCATCTTTTTGGATAACCGATAGTAATTCGCAATGATCTGGAACCGTCCAAGCAACTCATAGGATGCCCCCATCTTGATCATTTCTGCTCTGGAGATCGGATGGTAATGATCTTCCTGCTCACTCTGTGCAGTCGCTCCAAACCCAAGACCACCACGCTTTGTCTCACGTTTTTGTCTGCATGCGTCGAAAGATCCGAGTCCGATAAACAGCGTATTGCCCGTGTCAATCATCTGATTCTGCAGCGTGACTGTTCGTCCTTCCAGCAAAGTAAGGATCTGTGCCTGCACCGCCGCATTCACGTTATTGCCACCACTTGTAAAGGATGGAGACAGCTTCTTATCGAACTCGTCCATAAAGACAATTCCGATACCCGTTGGATCCGCTGTTTCAAACAATCCACGGACGATCTCGACTGTATCCGGTCCCTTGAAACCTTCCTCCGTGATGGATGTCACATCAACCTGAAGAACCGGGAAGTCCGGAAGATACACACGAAAGAAATCTCTGAGTGCCCGGAAGGTCTCCGTCTTACCGCAGCCCGAAGGTGCTGCAAGCAGGATGTTATTATGCACCTGCTTATTTTCTGCGATACACTGCAGATAGCGGTATACGCCTGCCAGAATCTTAGGCAGCTCCGGCTGCCCCTTCACTCTTGCCTGCATAAAGTACAACATCTGGGCAAAGGAATTGTTCTGCAAAAAAATCTTAATCCGCTCCTGCATGGTAGGCTCATGGGTATCCCCATAATCCGCTTCCTCCCATAAATCAACATCTTCCGGCTGGTAAGTCTCTGCATCACAATGCTTCATAAAGGCTTCTGTAGCAGCGTCCAACATTTCATCCTGGCTGTTCTGATTAGTGTTCGATGTTTTTTTCTTTTGGGTTTCTTCTGCCTTCCCTTTTGCTGACTCCGCAGCCAGGCGTCTGTTTCTTGCATTGAATTCACGGAACGTGCAGCATTTTACGTTTTTTCCATCTCTCTGCGCCCCAATCTGTTCCGGCTGGAAATAACGGATGGAGTAGCCGA
Organism: Wujia sp.; assembly: GCF_056872695.1. Classification (NCBI taxonomy): domain Bacteria; kingdom Bacillati; phylum Bacillota; class Clostridia; order Lachnospirales; family Lachnospiraceae; genus Wujia; species Wujia sp. The sequence goes on from NZ_DBMFCD010000018.1 coordinate 25,085, forward strand.
AATAGGCAATCGAACCTGTATCATCGTTTTCACTGTAATACAGATAGATTGACTTCTGCGGAACCTGAAACACCCGCATCACACGTCTGCACAGGTCACGGACAAGTTCCTTTTCATCCTTCCAGAACCCGTCAGCGCTTCCCTCATAATACGTAATTCCTGTCGTAACATTCATCTGCTCTACAGCAGGAAGTATCATGATCTGAAGTGCTCCCGGCTTTATTCTGTCACCAAACCGTTTGCGGGCAAAATCTCTACATTCCCTGATTTCATCCATCGGCGGATTGCCCGGCATAATCGCATATATATCTATGTAGCCCTGTCTGGTTTTGGAATCTTCAAAGATAACGACTGCACCATCGACTGCACCATCATTAAATCCGTACTTGACATTTTCAAACGGCCGTTCATGCGGGCTTGTGAAAACATTTAAGCTTACATCTGACATCTGCATCACGCTCCATTTCTTTACTCTTTCATCGTCTTTTCTACGATGTCCAGTATATCTGGTCGAACTGCATTTGTCATTGAACACATCGTTCAATCCTTTTGACTCTATTTCAATTATGTAGTATTACTTTTACATATATTGTTGTTCCAACCGGGTCACTTCTTCCCGCACGAATGCTACAACCGATTCCGGTGCCACGATCTTGGCTCCATCGCCAAGTCCCAGTACCCAGAATACAAACTGGCGGCTCACTGCAACGTCGACATTGACCGTAAACTGGTTTTCTCCTTTCGGGATCAGGTTCACGTCTGTTCCAAACCGGTCAAGAATCACTCCGGCTAATGCATTATCACAGAGCAGCTTTACACGCTCTTCAGTTCCGCTGAACATCCCAAACAGCTTTTTGTCGTAGATGGCGGTATCAAACTTATTGAACACAGACTTTCCCTGTCTTTTTTCTCCCGTCATCTGAATATCCAGCATCTTATCCACCCGGAAATGCTTGATCTTCGCTTCTTCCGCATCATATGCCACCAGATAATAATTTCCATCACTGCAGCTCAGTGCCCACGGACTTACCGTATAATATGTACCATCCCGGCGAAGCTCCGGTTCTTTTTTTACATTCCACTGAAAATAATGAAACCGGATCTGGGAATTCTCCGATATCGCAATATGCAGCCGATCCACATTCCGGTAGATACTGTCATTCATCGTCTTCACACGACCTGCGACAAACACCTGTCGTTGTAACTGCGATGCCTCAAACTGCCCCGCCAGCTTCTCGATCTTTTTGATCAGATCATTCGTCTTCTTCTTTGTGATAAACCGCGCACTCTGCACACTGTCCACCAAAAGTTTTAATTCCGGCAGTTCAAACGGGCGGTTTGCCACATAATAGCTGTAGGTACGATTCTTCTGCACCCGTCTGATATCCATCCCGAATTCCCGCAGGCATTCGATATCATTGTAGATACTTTTGCGTTCCGCTTTAATCTCGTATTTTTCCAATTCCCGGATAATATCTGCCGTTGTCACACGATGATCCTTATCCGTATGTTCCAACAGATATTTCCGTATATATAATAGCTTTAATTTCTGATTCTCTGATTTTGCCATTGATCTTCCAATTCCTCCAGCGCATCCCAATAACTTTCCATCCATTCTGCCTGTTTCTCAATATTCACCGGCAAAACTTCTGTTTCTGAAATCGCCATCGCTGTTCCGGGCTGATACAACATCCCGTCCATACCCAATACTGTCATCTCTCCGACATCCAGTTTCCGGGCATACATCACGGCATCCTCCATCATCACGACCATCGTCTCTCCCGCATCCGACTCCAGCACTACGCGTACCATCGGGGGCTGTCCTTCCGGTCTGCCTTCACAGCCAAAATCTTCCTCATCGATCCGGATAATTTTGTATATTTGTTCTTCCCTCATTAGTCTTCCCGCTTCTTTCCCCAGAAGAACAGCGCAACTGTCCCCGGTCCTGTATGGCTTCCAATTGTCGTACCGATATGATTGATTTCTACCTTTCCATCGAGCTTCGGGAATCTCGCCTCGATCAGATCCGCGACCGCACGTGCGTCTTCATAGCACGCTGATTGGGAAATATAACATTTGCCCGAATAGTCAAGTCCATCCTCTGCGCATTCTTCCATACGATCCACGATTGCCTGAATCACTTTCTTCTTTGTCCGGATCTTGTATCGCGGAATCAGCTTTCCTTCATAGTCTACATTCAGAAGTGGACAGATGTTCAGCACATTCCCGATAAATCCTGCCGTCTTCGTCACACGCCCACCTTTGATAAAAAATGTGAGGTCGGAAGTAAAGAACCAATGATTCAGATTCAGCTTATGCGCTTCCGCGAAATCACGCACCTCGTCGATCGTCTTTCCCTGTGCGCGAAGCTCCGAAAGCTTGTCCATCAACAATCCATATCCGGATGAAGCTGCCAGAGAATCCACAACATAGATCTTCCGATCCGGAAACTCCTCCTGCAGTGTCTCCTTTGCAATATTTGCCGAATTGATCACGCCGCTGATTCCTGACGACAGACTTATATGCAGGATATCCAGTCCCTGCTCAAGAAAGGAGCGAAAATACTCCTCAAACTCCTCCGCATTGACCTGCGACGTTTTCGTGTCTGCGCCATTTGCCATGCGCGCATAAAACTCATCAAACGGAATACTGACACCCAGATTATCCTCATACTGCGTTCCATCCAATTCAAAATGAAAACATATATATTTTACATCGATTGCTTCAAAATGTTCCTTTGAAAGATCCGCTGTCGAACAGCAGCTTAATACATAATTTCCCATAAACCAAACCGCTCCTTGCCTGCATTTATTTTGTTGTCCCATAGGACATACCTGTTTTATCATAGCCAATTTCACACAAAAAATCAATCATCATTCCATCCTTCTGACCTTAATTCTGCCCGGAATTGAATCCGTCTAATCGCAGACAACTGTTCAAACTGAATCTCATAAACCTGTGCTTCTGTATCTGCTTTTAATATCCTACCCTTTCCAAAAATCTTATGCCAAACAATATCTCCCTCTTTAAATTGCATCTTTTCCCGCATCGGTTCCGTCACGGATCCGTATGGTAACCGGCTGCCATTGATACATGCCACACAGTCTGTATCAATTCCACATAACAGGGACGAAGTTCGTGCCGGATATCCTTCGACCTTATTCTTATAACTGCTGAGATAGAGCATCTTTTTTGCACGCGTCATAGCGACATACAATAATCGTCGCTCCTCTTCATATTCATCTTCATTTTTCAGCCGGTAACTTGGAAACTGATTTTCTATCAATCCTGGTATAAACACGGTGTCAAATTCCAATCCTTTTGCCGTATGAATCGTCATCACCCGCACAACATTGTGCTTTGTATCCTCATCCTGTGCCGTAAAAAGCGCAAAATGCTCCAACATATCTCCAAGTGGAACCGGCTCCATATTTTCTTTTTCCAATGTCTGAATAGTATCCAGCAATTCTGACACATTATCCAGCTTCGTCTGATCAAAATCCTGTTCTAACTCCGTACGATATCCAAGTTCCAGGCATGCCTTCGCAAGCTCGTGAGAAGAGTAATTCCCATAGTTCTCATGCAACCGTTGCATCTCCTGATAATATTGCACAACAGGTTCCTTCGTAATCTCCCCACTCGCAAGCGCTGCCCCTAACGCCTGAAACATCGTACATTGATGCGCTTTTGCATAAAGTGCCAGCTTCTCCTGTGATTTCTTTCCAAACCCACGTCTTGGCCGTGCAATCGTATATCGAAAATCCAGATCTGTCTGACTATAGATCATTCGCAGATATGCCAGCACAGTCCGAATCTCCTCCGCTTCGTAGAACTTGGCACCACTTAAGATCTTATACGGAACCTTCTTTCTGACAAATGCTTCTTCCAGCGAACGTGTCTGGGAAGATGCACGTACAAGCACCACATAATCCGAATACAATTTGCCCTGTGCCTGCCCATCTGCAATACAGTTTGCAATCCAGGCAGATTCTTCTTTTTCCGTTTTCAACTGATTAAACACAGGCTTGGCTCCCGGCTGGTTGTTCGTGAACATTTCTTTCTCCAGTCGGTTCCGGTTCTGGTGAATCAATGATTTTGACAATGCCACCACTTGTGGTGTGCTCCGGAAATTCTCTGTCAACTGATAACTTTTAACCTCCGGATAATTCTCATGAAAATGAATCATATATTCAGGATTGGATCCTCTCCAGGAATATATATTCTGATCATCGTCCCCAACTACAAACAAATTCCCATATTTTCCACTCAGTACCGTTAACAACCGGTACTGCTCCGCACTCACATCCTGAAATTCATCACAGAGCACATACATACACCGATCCTGCCACGTCTCCCGTGCTTCTGGAAAATGGTCAAAGATATAAAGTGCAAAATGAATCACATCCTCAAAATCAAGAACATAATTCTCCCGTTCTTTCTTGATATACGCATAGAACACCTTCTGATATGCTTCATCTGTCTGTGCAATCATCTGCTCCAGATGAGACAGATCCGGCTCTGTCATCCATTCAATATAGGTAGTATCCAGCTTTTTCCGATCAATCTCTTCCATCATTTTCCGCGCAGTACTCTGCTTTAACGACACATGCACTTCATCTGCCACTTCCCGAATCAGTTCAAGTTCTGCCTTCTTATCCAGAATAGAAAATGTCTTTGGAAACGACAATCGATGAATCTCCTCCTTCAGGATCTTGTTACAATAACCATGAAAAGTACCTGCAAAACAGTTACATTTATCTCCTATGATATCCTTCAATCGCTGTTTCATCTCTCCGGCTGCTTTATTTGTAAATGTCAATGCAACAATGGATGCCGGATCTACATACAATTCTGTAATCAGATATGCAATTCGATAAGTAAGTGCAAAGGTTTTTCCGGATCCAGGCACCGCCGCTACACGAATATACCCTTCCGTTGCCTGTATAATTTTCTGTTGTTCTTCTGTAATTTTATCGGGGAACTTCATATCCAATCTCCAATCTATCCATACATTCAATATCTGTCATATATAGACATATTATCGAACATGAGTTCTTTTGTCAATCAATTCTCCGTTCAAATGACACGAATGTAGCGCCATTTTCCAACGGATTATTCTTATGCTGCCTTCTTTATACGTTCACTCTTGCGCGATACTGTTTCTTTATTTTCTGCCATAGTTGCCCGGTTTGCATGTATCTTACAGGCAGTCACCTTATTTACCTTAGGTTCAGTCATATATTCGTCTTCCATATTTGCCTGCTTTACAAGACGTCTTGCTAAAAATGCGATTACTAACAACAGCACTCCAACTAAAGGCATAGAGATAACAACCATACCACCTGTCACAGCACTGCATACGTAGATTCCTTCTATAATTTTATTGCCATTTACATATTGTTTCATATTTCTGCGCTTCCTTTCTTTTATTGAAATCTCACCTTGTTGTACCCATCTTAACTTTTTATGTGTACAAAAAACATCCCACGCAAAAAAATAATGAATTTTCTATTAAATTTTTATTTATCTCTATAATTTCCATCCATATATGGTACAATATCTTTAATTTATTTTATGAAAGAATCCATAAAAAGGGGGTATTTCATGAGTAATATCATTGATTATATAAAATGGCGTGGAGACCTGACTTTTTCACAGGATCCATTTAATGAAATTGACAATCTGATTCTATCACAATTAGTCTATGTAGAACTTAATAATATTGTATCTGATAACGCAGCACACGCCATCTCCCTGCTTGACGCATCGAAGAACTTTTTCAAGCAAAACAATGAGCAGGATTTACTTGATCATGTATCCATGACAAAAAATGCTATATTTGTTCTCAAGGAAATGGCTAAGAGTAATCGTTTTAAGAATGCAAAATTATCGCGATATGTCAACGATATCAGTGAGCAGGAGCAATCACAATTTTCCGCTATCACAATTCAGTTGGATGATAACAGCATCTATATTGCGTTTTCTGGCACAGATGCAACGCTTGTCGGCTGGCACGAAGATTTCAATATGCTTTATCTAAAACAGACACCAGGACAAGAAAAAGCTCTTGCGTATCTGAACACCTTTACAGATCTGTCTATGCCGCTTCGTCTGGGAGGTCATTCCAAAGGTGGAAATTTCGCCATCTACGCTGGAATGTACTGTGAAAAATCATTGCGTGATCGAATCATTGCTATCTACAACAATGATGGTCCGGGATTCTCAAGGGATGTCGTTATGAGTACGGCATATCAGAATCTGTTACCTGTCGTCACAACAATTGTACCGGAATCCTCGGTTGTAGGACGATTATTTGAACATCAAGAGGACTACATCGTTATTAAAAGTGAAAATAAAGGTCTGAAGCAACATGATGCCATGTCCTGGGAAGTACTTGGAAATCATTTTGTTCACGCAATTACACCTGCCAATCAAAGTGTACTTGCAAATCAGGCAATCCGCGAATGGATTGCGCTAATCCCAAGGGACAAACGAAAAGAAATTGTAGAAGCTGTTTTTCAGATTCTGGATGCCGCCGGAATTGAAACAGTCGATGATTTTCTTACATTAAAATTAAAAGATATCCGCACAATCATTCAGACGAAAAAGAAATTGCCGCATGAGACAAGTGACTCCATCTCTGACGCAGCATTTCTACTGATTAAAATTATGATCAAGACTTTCACATCATCCTAATATAATTTTCCATGCCTCTGTCAGCTTCTCCAGATTCCAGCTTGCATTTGCCGGGCTGGTAGATGGCAGGCAGAGGGCATTTCTTTTTGTTTCCGGATAAATATATCGCTTATAAAGTTGTTCTGCTTTTTTCCCGTTTACAAAAATCTGCTCTACTTTCGTCGCATCCAGAATTTCCTGAATCGGATTCGGAACTACATTACGGATTGAACTATCCGAAGACCCTGCAATCTCGCACTGTCCGATTACATCCCAGACTGCAACCCTATGTTCCAGCAAAAATGTTTTCTTCTCCGCAATCGTACCTGGCACCTCCGTCTGAAATACATTCGCAAGCACTTTCCAGAAACGATTCTGCAGATGTCCATAGAAAAATCCTGCTTCTCTTGACTTCACAGAAGGAAAGCTTCCCAGTATCAGAATACGAGACGCTTCATTATACACTGGTGCAATTGTATGTATCTGGTGTTGTTGTTCCATAGCGCTCCTTCGGGGACGCTTTTGTCACAAGGAGTGTCCCTCTGTCACATATATAATATGATACAGAGACAAGTTGCGCTCTGCGCATCTTGCTCTGATTAGCGGTCGTCAAATGCACCGCATAAATGCGTGCATTTTCCTCGTCGCCATAACAAAAAAAAGACCGTATCGGTCTTTTCTTTCTGTACCTTCAGAACTCCATACAAAGATCTTATATCTATCCAATCAACAATCCATCTTTCCGTTCTCAAA
>NZ_DBMFCD010000019.1:0-25996 GCF_056872695.1 Wujia sp.
TAATTTCCAATACAGTATGCAAGCAGAATATACTGCAGAATCCAAGCCAGTGGAAGTCTGAACTGATCCGGTGTATTCTGGTTAAAATGAAATGGTCTCTGTCCCCAAAACTCATTGACTATATATCCAAGCGGTGACCAGCTTTCACCATACATTCCCAGATAGTCTCCACTCGCCCGGTCGAGCAAAAGACACGTAATAAAGACAAGTACGATAAGCCACAGATACCTTCTCCAAAACCGGATCAGTCCCTCACTGATATCATATTCCAAGAAGTGCAATAATCTCATATCATGCTTCCTCCAACCGTCCCTCTGACATATACAAAATCGTATCCGCCATATACTCCATTTCCTCTTTATCGTGACAGGCAATGATAATAATCCGTTCGTCATCCATCAACGCCCGGATGGCATCCCGGATCACACTGACACCTTCCGCATCGATCGCATTGATCGGTTCATCCAGCAGGATAATATCCGGCTTTCCCATAATTGCAGCTGCGATTCCAAGCCTCTGACGCATACCAAGCGAATACTTGTAATACTTCCGTTTGTCGTCGGGATCAAGCCCCACCTGTTCCAGGGTTGCCCGGATTTCATCCTGCGGCACACCGCCCTGCACCTTCGCCAGTATCTCCAGATTCTCCAAGCCGGTATATCCTCGCAGAAACGCAGGATTCTCAATCAGAAGTCCCATACTTGGCGGAAAAGAAATATCCTTTCCGAGCGTCTTTCCATTGATCTTCACAACTCCGCTGGTCGGATAGATCAGTCCTGCCATCGTCCGCATCAGCATCGTTTTCCCACAGCCATTCTTGCCACTTAAACCATAGATACAGCCCCCGGTAAATGTCTTTGTCACATCCTGCAATACCGGAACTCCCTTTATCTTCTTTGTCACATGTTCTAACTTTATCTCCATTTTCCCTGCACACTCCTCTCTTGACAGATATCACCGGACATTATAGAAAATCCCGCCGACGGTTTGAAAGCCATAACAGTAATCCTTCCACTGCCAGAATCGCAACTGTTACACTCACAATCCCACGAAATGTTATCCCAAAAACCAGCTGGCTCGGATTTACAAACATAGCCGGATTGTAAGCTGCAAACTCCGGGAACAAATTATACACACCATAAAACAGCATACAGTGAAGTAACATGGGAAATATCAATGTACCAAATCTGTTTTCCATCCATCCAACACACAGAAGTGGAATTTCTGCATAGATTCCCCCATATACAAATACAATTCCTGTATAGCTGATGGCATATAGCACTGGCTTTTCAAAGAAAAGCGCACTCCACATCATGGAATTACCCACGACATTCTGCATGGAAATAGGATCAATTCCAATCGCTGGAAGGTAACAGGCGGAAAGTAACAGACTTACCAACAGCGGCAAGGCAGCCGCACAGCCTCCACTTATAAAAATTGCTGCCGCTTTGCTTATGATATACTGCTTTCTTCCCCGCCGGACAAGCATCTGCATTGCATACCCGGATTTCCATTCCGAATACAGGGAAATACTGTATGGTAACACTGCAAAAAGAGGCAGCGCCAAAAACAGGAACTGATTAAAAGATGAGTAATATTCACATCCGATCCACCCCTGCATGATACAGGTCTGAAACCACGAACCGTAATGTTCATCGGTCACAGGTAATCCAAGAATATGATTCCTTTCTTTCATATTTACCTGATAAATATTCTGATACGCCCAGATTGTCTGTATGACTGCGAGCAGAACGCCGGACAATGCTGCTACGAGAAATCCTTTGGAACGGAATGCTTTTTTCATCTCTGTTGTAATAACTTCTTTCACTGTCCCTTTCCTCCTTCATACCGGATATCCTGAATCTTCATTTCCGTCTTGACCGGATACGTTCCGAGTACAGTCTCATACTCCATCTTTCCATTCTCCACATCCTTCCATTGCGCTTCCGATAAATTTGCCTTATAGATTTCATACGGAATCACGACTGTATCACCCGACCGGAAGTTCCCATCCGAAAGAGACGGATTCATATCCTGCGTCATAAATGGATCTGGTCCGTTAAACAAATGCGCATATTGAATCGGAATATAAAGATCCAGTTTGTTTGCTTCCTGTACTTTTCCAATCTGATATTCAACAACCAATAGTTTCATCTCATCTGCAGGTATGTTCGGATTCTGATAATCGGTAAGCTCTGGATGCTGTGTATAGAAATCTGAGCTGTTCCACATCTCGGCATTTACGATTGTATACGAAAGTCCACAATATTCCGCTGTCTGTCCCTGCGGAACCTCCCTTATTTCTGGTGAATATGTATGGGTGTTCACATACCAGATACGCAGACCCAGTCCAGTTACCGCAAGCAGGATACCAATTAAAATCAAGACCTTTTTTCTTTTCATGACATATGCTTCTCCTTCATAGTTATTGGCACTCTATATAAATGTGTGTCAACGCATCACGGATATTTTTTTCCTGCCATGCCTGATCTCCAGAAGATGGCATATTCCCAGCTATTTCCAGATAATATTTCGGAGAAGTGAAAACCTCATCCACGGATTTCTCTCCTATGAATTCATATGGATCTTCGCCATTCCCATCCCCTTCTGTATAACATTCAACATAACTGGTTCCTCCAATAGCTATCGTTACCGTCTCTCCTGGTCGAATCTGATAATATCTGGCAAGTTTTTCGATCTCCGCACCCTGTATTTCTTCCCAGCCGTCTCTTTTTGACATATAGAAATCGTTATACGCATACCCATAGAAACTCTTTCCGTCTACATATGCGATATAATCATCCTGTGTACACACAATCTCACACATAGTTGGCAAAAATTCCTTCTCATACCGATCCTCGTTTGTTACTTCAATCTCCGCATATACAAAGTTCGCTCCATTATCAAACTCTTCTGTTATCCATTTGGAATCCTTAGGATCTGTCTCAACGTAGTCCGAATTATAATGCTCACTCTCTACAAACGCTTCATATGTATCGTATACGTGGAAATACGTGACAGTAAATCCAAATCCATTATATATCTGATAGCTTCCTTTGGAAAATACGGAACCATCCTGTTCTACTTTCTCCTTATTTTCTACTGCCTGCTCAAAAAATTGCTGTTCTTCATCTTTATCTGATGCCGATGCAGCCATATCCGTGGCAGTTTCTGCTGCCACGGACGATGATACTTCTTCTGTCGTTACTTTCCCATTTCCAATAGAGCTTTTATTTTTTACAAATCCTATCATGCCAATAATCACGGAAAAGCAAATAACACTGCCTAAAAAAAATATCACCCGTTTTTTCATATTATCCTTCTCCTTAATTCAAAGGTAGTGTCAAAAGACACTCCATTTTTTCTTTATAAATCTTTTATTTTAAGGGATTTTACAAATAAAAAAGCAATACCCCCCTAAAAAGAAGTACAATGAATTCACCACAAACCATTATCATCATAGAAAGGTTATTGCCATGAACATTATACTTTATTTACTTAACATCATTCAATACCAATATAAAATTATTGGTCAACTTTTAACTTTATCTGTAAATACATTCCTCTCAAGCAGTGGGCTTTTGACGATTCACACTCTCCAAAGTATCAAAAATTCAAAATCGACAAACTACCAAAAATCATTTCCTACAAGCAGGATTGGGATTGGAAGGATCTTATTGGATACTATGAACAGCGATACCACAAGACAATCAAACCCGTGTTCCGTCATGGCGAATGCAACGTTCCTGAAGATCTCCGCTGTTTCTCCTGTAATGTTCCGTTCCATTACCTCATGTGGAACGATGGAAAAAACAGACCCAGATCTTATGCAAAGTATGCCAATCTCGTTTCAAGCCTAATGCTGAAGCAGATTTTCAAAAACGCATGTCTTGAAATGCCCTCACTGCAGCCACACTCTCGTACATACGAAAGACCGCAAACACTTCGTTATACATAAATATATTAATCCGAAATGTCCTTACTATCTCCGAAACCTCAAAAAAGTTGATAAAGCAGATCTACAAAAGAATAAATACAAGTACAAACTCCACTATATCTACCGCGAATTCCAGATAGATTTCTTTCGCATGGACTTAAACTCCGCGCCTAAGAACGCTTCATCTCTCAGATTCTCCAAGTTTGATCAGAATGTCATGGGATTATGTCTTTCCTACAAAGTCAATCTCGGATTATCCCTGCACAAAACTGCCCACGCACTTCACGAGATCCATGGTATCAAGATCTCTCACCAGCAGGTTGCAAACTATCTCAAAACCGCAGCCATATGCGTAAAACCCTTTGTAGATAACTATAATTATCAAGTAAAAACGTTTTTACTGCCGATGAGACATACATCAAAATCCGTGGAATCAAAGGGTACATTTGGTTTATCATCGACGCTGCAAAACGTTCAATCATCGGTTATCAGATATCTGATAACCATGGCGTTGGTCCAAGCATCATGTCCATGCGTATGGCTTTCAAACACCTGAAGGAGATCCCCAAGAATTTCCGGTTTATTGCTGACGGATACAGAGCCTATCCTTTAGCTGCACAGCAGTTCTTCAGACATTCAAAAGGTAAAATATAATTTGATATCACCCAGGTAATTGGACTTACCAACGACGATGCTGTATCAAAAGAGTTCCGTCCATACAAGCAGATGATTGAACGTCTCAATCGCACTTACAAAGCATCAAACAGACCGACAAACGGATTTGATAACATCGACGGTGCCAACTATGACCTTGCGCTCTGATTTGCCTACTATAACTTTCTCCGTCCTCATAAGCACGCCGGATACAATGTGTTAAACGAGGTCGATATACAGAAGGGTGCCCCTAACATGCCTGGTAAATGGCAGCTGTTAATCTTCCTCGGTCAGCAGACAATCAAAAATATGCAGAACCGCAACGCGGCTGACTGTTCTTAGATTCTGAGCCGGAGGGATTTATGAGCCACCGTGCAAGCGGCTTGGCCCTTGACCACACATAAAAAGAACTGCTACACTGCTGTGAGCGACGGATTAAACGAACTGTTCTTGAGTTCTTCGCCGTCGGTAACACCCTCCCAGCAGTTCTTTTTGTGCTGTCAAGGGTGGCGCATCCCTGCCATAGCAAAAATATCTACAGTTTTCAAGGTACGAAAGTGCCTTTTTTCTTTGTTACGTTTTTTCATACGTCTCTTGACACTATCCACAGTTTTACTGACATTCAATAAAAATATGTGTTAAATCTTTTTCTAAAACGGATTGTTCTCCGTTGGAAGGAACATTCCCTTGTACTTGAAGATAATATTGAGGATTATCAAACACTTTGTCTGCTCTGACTATTCTTCCATCCAAAGCATATTGAACGGCCGTACCAATCTGTATTGTTATGGACTTTCCCGGTTCAATATGGAAATAATCCCTTTCTTTTTCATCATTAAAATTCTTCCAATTATCTACCATACTTGCATAACAATTATCCGCTCCACCAAAATTATAATATCCTTCTTTATCTTTTGATCCATCTCCTGCACATACAATAACTGCATCATTGGACAAATATTCCTTTTCATATCGGTCCTCATTTGTAATCTCAACTTCCGCATATGCAAGCATGGTCTCCGAAAGTTCGTCCTCTGTAAATCCATTCAGTTTTGTCGGATCATAACATACAAAATCTGGATTAAAGTATTCACTTTCTGTAAACTCCTTATAAGTATTAAAAATTTTTAAATCAATTATTTTAAAGCCAAAGCCGTTGTATATCGGGTAACTGTCTCTCGAATAAATCGTTCCTGCCTTTGCTTTGTCTTTTTCTAACTGTTCGAAATATTGTTGTTCCTCATTCGGTTCCCCATCTGTTTCCACCATATTTTCCTCATCACTTTCTATGACTGTATGAACCGCTTCCTTTTGTTCTGCCGTATCCTCTTTTTCAGCATTTCGTTTCAATATTCCCACTATGACTACACCTATTGCCAATACCAGTATGCCCAGTAAAAGTACCCATATTTTCTTCTTCATCGTAATCCACAACCCTTTCGAATATCTAAGTAAGCATCTGCACTAACTAAACACAGATGCTTACTATTTATTCCGTTATATTTTACTGCAAAGTTTCATAAGTTCCTGCACAATCCGGACTCCATACTCCCTTCGCTGTACCTGAACCTGTCTTTGATCGAACGCCTACCGTCGCCTGAGGCAAACCTAACTCATGAACATAATTCGTGATTCTGTATTTTCCTGTCTGATTGACAGAATATGTTGCTTCTCCACGGTCACTCGTACCTGCTTTAACCATGTTTCCATGTGAATCTGTGCCATATGGCGTCACAGTTAATGCTTTCAAATTACCTCCATATGTACTACTCCAATAAAAATAAATTTTTGAATCATTCTCCTTTGGTCTTGACTTAATGAAATGAAAACCATATGAATTAGCAGCCAACGAAAACGGCCATGCCTCATCCTTTGTATTCGCCTGCGCATTATTCTGTGCTGCACCCAGTCCTGTAATTGACAACATGGCTGCCATCGCAGTCATTGCGATAAACCGTTTTACTTTACTTACTTTTTGCATAATACATGTAACTCCTCTACTGTACATTTCCACTTTTCTTCAATACTTCTTCCAGCCCCTCTGGTTCTTCTGGTTCATACCAGCTTCCACGACAGCATTCCGGTGCAATAGCTGCTACACCAATCGCGAATGCGCATAGCTTTCCACTATGCCTGACAAGAAATTCCAGTACTTTTTTCATGCTCTTTTCCCTCCTGTAAATAATTATTAAACCCATTTTTATCCTATCATACGCACAGATGCTTCTTTCATTTTTTCTGCGAATGGTCAAAAACGGGGGGTAAAGTGCATTTCACCCCCCGTTTTTGACCATTTACGGGAAATTATATATTACCAATTGTTCTATGTTATGATGCTTATATGGAGGTAAATCGAATGAAAATTACAGAAACGCTCAGCGTAAAAATCACGGATATATTTATCGATAATCACGTTCTACCGTTTCAGCAACGGGCAGCTTACATATACTGCTTTGACTTCTGTTTCGACTTATTCCTATATAATCTCAGCCTTCTGATTCTTGGAATCTTTTTCCATCATGGATGGCTGGCACTCGTCTACGTTTTTACAATGTCTCCACTCAAGATGCTTGCCGGAGGCATGCATGCATCTTCGCGCGGCATATGTGATATTATTTCTTATCTCACCTTCTGTATTGGAATAATTGTCACGATCTATCTGCCAATCCCTGCAATCCAGACATTTCCAGCCTTCTGGTGTTTCTGTGTATTGCTGATTACCATCATCATCCTTGCACCTGTGGATACAAAAAGCCATCGCCTGACTCAAAAGAAGAAACGTCGATTAAAATACCTGACTGCAATATATTCGATAATGCTACTAAGCTTGTACCTTATATTTTTTAACTTTTTTAGATTTGATTCTATCCAGATTATGTTCTTTTGTGTTATCGTAATATGGATAAACCAATTATTGGGGCGAATCAGCAAAGGGGGTTCTCAATGAAACTGAACATTGCAATCTGTGACGATGACGAAGCAGCAATTGAATATTTAAAATCCTGTATCACACATTTTTATTTTGCGTTTGATGTGGAGGTTTCTATCTCAACATTTACAAGCGGAAGAGCATTCTTAGATTCCTATACAGAAAAAGGACAATATCAGTTAATTTTCATGGATGTAGAAATGCCGGAGCTAAACGGTTTGGATACCGCAAGCATCCTGCGTTCCACCATCGACCGTTATGCCTTGCTCGTGTTCGTGAGCAATTATCCTGAATACATGCAAAAAAGCTTTACCGTCCGGGCATTTTACTATCTGACGAAGCCGTACACCACAGAGGATGTCGAAGAAGTACTGCAAAATGTGATAAACGAAATCGAACAAAGTCATACGATCTATTCCATCGTTTCTACCACAGAAGGGGAGATGACGATCTATATTCAGGATCTTCTCTATATCGAGGTTGAAAACAGTGATGCACAGACATTACTATTTCATCTTACGAACCGCACGATCTCTGTGCGCGGAACGCTTTCATACTGGCAGGAAACGCTTGCCTCCCGGCACTTTTACAAATGTTATCGCAGTATCCTGCTGAATCTGAAGCATGTACATTATTTTGAGAACAAAGATGTACTATTGGATAACGGAGAACGCCTCCCCCTGAGCAGAAATGCCAGACGGGAGCTGCTTTCCATCTACATGAATCACATTGTAGAATTAAATGATTTAGATTAGGGGGAGAACTATGTATTACGCGATTGAAGCACTTACCTATCTCTTTGATATGGTCATAATTATCATCTATATGAACGGCATCTTCCATAAGGAAAACCGCCGCACAGCCTATCCACTCTATATTGCGTGCTTTCTTATCATGGAGGTTCTTATCTATGTAAACCAGACTCTGTGCACCGGACTGCCATCCAAGCAATTTACAATAGCCACAAGCGTCGTAAGTCTGCTTACGACCTTTGCCCTGACCTTCCTATACAGGACGCGCTTGTCAAACCGCATATTTGTATCCATTTCCTTCCAGATTCTTGCTCTGCTTGGAGAAAGCTTTTTCCTGTTTCTGGTGAAAATAATAAACCCGGCAGTTATAGAGCTCCCTCTCCGCCAGCTTTCGATCCTCATGAATCTCGGTTCCAAGATCATGCTGTTCCTGTTGATTCTGGTTGTGATTTTCTTCTGGAACCGACACATAAAATATCACGATTATAAATACAACCTGTTATTATTTACGACGCCCGTGCTTTCTCTGGTAATTACCCTTTGTATTCCTGTCCGCAGCAATTACCAGTCAAACAATGCGTACTATATGATCATCGCCTATTTAGCGATTGCCCTGTTAAATATATTGAATTATTGTCTGTTGGATAATTGTTTTAAGATGGAGCAGATCAAGGACGAAAACCTTTCTATGCGCAGACAGATTGATTTTCAGCAGGAAAAATATTTCCAATTGGGAACCGCCTACAAGAAAACCCGCAGCATCGTACACGATATGAAGAACCATTATTTTGCAATCTCCGAGATGCTCAAGCAACAACAGACGGAGCAGTTAGATGCATATCTTCACTCTGCAATCAACGACATAGAAGCGAATTATATCAGTGTCAACAGCGGCAACCTTGTATTGGATGCCTTCATCAGCAGCTTCGAGATGCTCGCAAAAGAGAAGCAATTTGCCTTTTCCCAAAAGATTACATTGCAACCAACTCAGATTCCGGTCTCGGACTATGACCTGTGTACGATCGTCGGAAATATGCTGGATAACGCATCCGAAGCGGTCTGTAAATCCAGAAATCCGAACCGATATGTGCATTTCAATGTATGTATCTCTGAAAATAATACGTTTGTTATACATATGCGCAACACCTGTCTGCCGGAAGACCAAATAAAAAAGTACCCGGATCACCGAATGGATCACGGGTACGGTCTGGCAAATATAAAGATCATCACGGAAAAATATCATGGTTACATGCGGAGTCAATATATCGAGGATTCCTTTGAAACCATGATCGTTATTCCGATTCTTAACAGAAAACGATATTTTTAACGTTCCTCCTTAATCATAAGCAGACATCCGGCAAGCAACAGGACACAGGATATCCAGATTGCATGCACGCCGATCTGCATTGAGCAGATTCCACCGGCACCGGCACCGACTGCAAAGATCAATATGATTCCATAGTAATGCAGTGCCTTGCGAAGTGCCCCCTTCTGGTGCTCCCGGATATAGACGGACAGGCTCTCGGTTCCGCTTCTTAAGTTTCCGATACACATCGTGCTCGCATAGCCATAGCCATTTACCTTCCGGAACGTCTGTACCTGCATCGCACAGGCAAACGACACGAGCATCGTCGCCGCCATATTGAACTTCTGCGGCATAAAACCAACCGCTAATAAAATCAATATCTCAATCAAAACAACGATCTGCCGCCAGTGGATCTTTCTAGCATTCTTATAAGTATGTCCAATCCGTTCTGCCACGAGTACGCCAAATGCAAACGCAAGCACCGGGAACAAGTAGTGCAGCGCGCGCATCCAGTTTCCTTCCATCAGATGCTGGCTCATCAGCACAACATTTCCGGTCTGTGCATTCGAGAATACGCCATTTCGCACATTGTATGTGTACGCATCCTGAAATCCCCCTGACAACGCCAGAATCGCACTTAATAAGAATGTCTCCGACGTCTGAATCTTTGCATGTCTTGATAATGTCTCCATCGTAGTTACCTCTATATATTTCTCTTTTCAAAATATGCAAGTTGTAAACAAATCTTTTGCAACTTCGTTACAGTTATGATACAACTTCGATGCAATAATACACTATACTGCAAGCAGATACAAGAGTGAAATATTTTAACATAGTTTTTGCACCGCTGGCTAAAAAAGGAGGAATGACGATGACAACCTTAAATATTCGGATTCGTGCTTTGGAACACAATATCGAGATCATCAAATCTCTGGCTGCTGACGCACAGATCATAGCCGTATTAAAGGGGAACGCATACGGCTTGGGGCTGTGCAAATTTGCGACATTCTTACAGGCACGCGGAATCCGACATTTCGCAGTCACGGAAATTGAAGATGCCATTGAACTTCGAGAGAAAGGAATCTTCGGGGAGATTCTTCTTCTGACACCACTTTATCATCCAGAAGATATTACACGCGCGATCAAACACGACATCACACTCAGTATCACAAGCGTTTCATGCGGGCAGATCTTGGAGGATACTGCCGCACGCTTAAATCATTTTTGCGCCCATGCACACCTGTGCATTGATACAGGCTTTGGACGTTATGGTTTCCTATGCAGCAAAACCTCACAGATTGGCGACATCATCAACACCGTACATGCCATGACGCACGTACAGGTCACGGGAATCTATTCCCATTTCTATGCTGCCTGCTGTAAAAACGAGCGATTTGTCAAAAAGCAGTTTGAGGATTTTAACGACATTTGTTCTACTCTGACGGACGCAGGGATTCCACTTGGGATACGTCATATCTCCTCCTCTTCCTCCCTCGTCCGTTTTCCGTATATGAATCTGGATGCGGTCCGTATCGGTTCCGCATTTCTCGGGCGTCTTGCTGTTTCGAATTCCTGTGGATTTGAAAACGTCTGCAATCTGACTGCAAGTGTGGACGACGTATATGAGCTTCCTGCCAGACACAACATCGGCTACGGTAAAACCTGCCGTCTGTCCAAGGCTTCGACAACAGCCGTTGTATCGGCTGGATATTTTCACGGACTTGGTATGACACGTGAGGCTGCTCCGAAACGTCCCTCGCCGCTTCGTCTGCTTCGCCTGTGCAAGCATGCCTGCTTCCAGAAAAAGCAAACGGCAGAGTTTGAAGGTCAAACCCTGCCAGTTCTTGGTCAGATCAGTATGAATTCATGTATTTTAGATGTGTCGAAGGCTCCCGTCTCTATCGGAGACTCTGTGACATTCCGGATCAATCCGCTCTTTGTAAACTCCGCAGTTCCACGGGTGTACTGCTAGACTATATAGAAAGATCAATCGGTCCATCAAATTTATTGATCTTCACACCATTTACAAGTAAGTCATCACTGATTTCAATCACGATGCAGTTCTTGCCATCGATCTTGCGTACCTCAATCGCATCCGTCTGTTCAACCGGAAGGGAGACCTCCGTCTTGCCCGACTTGATCTTCAGCTTATTGCTTCCTTCGAACACATTGCTTAAGAGTACCTTTCCGTTCTCTTCGGTTGCCTCATCGAAGGTCTTCGTGAACGCCTGAATCTCCTCTTCCTCAAATCCGCTTTCCTCTAAGATACGCGCCGTTTCTTTCTTATCAACCACGACTTCCTCCTGGCTGTCCTTTAACTCCATCTCATGCTCCCGCATGTTTGAGTAAATCGCTTTCGCCTTATCAAATGTCATCTCCTCCACGGCTTCAATGGCATTGATAAACATCTCATTCTGCTTGCCAGCAGTCGCCGGAATCTCACAACCAAACACATCCATGAGCAGGCTGTCATTTAACTCAGACGGTTTCTTCGTATAGTAAAGTGCCGCATGTACATCACTCATGCGTTCATTAAATGCCGGGAATAAGAATCCGTTCATCGGCATCTCGACCATCATATTCCGCATCGCATTCTCCAGACTGTTATCGACCGGATTGTACATCAGCCCTGCCTTCGATGGTTTGAGAGGACAAAGTAATGTCAAATTGAACTTGTACACAACATCGGATGCATCCTCCATCTCGATTCCGTCCGCGGTCTTTCCCGGTACATCGTAGACACCATACACCAGCATAATATAATAATTATCCACATACGCATACGAATCGCGTATCTTCTCAAAATATGCCTGCAGCACCTGTGGATCTTTCAGTTCACTGTTTAACACCTGCATGAGTGTATCACGGTTTGGCACTGTAATTCCATTTTCCGTACGAAACACAAGATTCAGCAGATTCTTACCGATCCGCCCGGACAAGCCCTTCTTGATCAGGTCAAAATATTTGTGCTGTTCTTCCTCCTGCAGAACAAGGAATTTGCCTTGCTCCAGAATATGCATCTCTTTATTCGCATCGACATAGCATCCGGCAAGCCCGTGAATGCAGCAGTCGTTCTTCGTCATAATCTTCTTGATCTCAGTTACTTCGTTCTGTATCATGTTCTATCTCCTAACTCTGATTTGTTCTCCATCCAAACTAAACCACAATGGGCTGTTTTCACCACATACCAAAAGAAAAGACACTGCCAAATCACGAGCAGTGCCTTTTTCTTTCGCAACTTTACACTGATTCTACTTTAACTTAATAATGATAGCATAAAATCACCGGCATTTATACCCTATATTTACTTTAATTTATAAAATCCGTTATATTTCGAGCCACGTAGACACCGCTGGCAGATGCATGTGACAACGAATGCGTGATTCCACTACCATCTCCGATAATATATAGTCCCTTATGACGTGTCTCCAGTTTCTCATCCACATCAACTTCCATATTGTAGAATTTGACTTCCACTCCATAGAGCAGTGTGTCCTCGTTTGCTGTGCCAGGTGCAATCTTGTCAAGCGCATAGATCATCTCGATAATGCCATCTAAGATACGCTTTGGAAGCACCAGACTCAGGTCTCCCGGTGTTGCATTGAGCGTCGGTGTGATAAACGCCTCATCAATCCGGCTCTGTGTCGAGCGCCTGCCTCGGATCAGATCGCCAAACCGTTGTACGATAACACCGCCACCAAGCATGTTGCTAAGTCTGGCAATACTCTCACCATACCCATTTGAATCCTTGAACGGCTCAGAAAAATGTTTTGCCACAAGCAATGCAAAATTTGTATTCTCCGTCTGCTTCTCCGGATCTTCATAGCTGTGACCATTTACAGTGATGATGCCATTTGTATTTTCATTTACAACAGCCCCCTTTGGATTCATACAGAAGGTACGCACGCGGTCGCCGTATTTCTCAGTCCGGTACACAATCTTGCTCTCGTAAAGCTCATCGGTCAGATGCGCAAATACAACTGCCGGAAGCTCCACGCGCACACCAATATCCACACGATTTGATTTCGTTGGAATCTCCAGATCATCGCAAATCTTCTCCATCCATTTGCTTCCGCTTCGTCCAACCGATATGATGCAATTCTCACATGCATAGGATGCATCCTTGCAGACAACCGTGTAGCCGCCCGCCTCTTCTGCGACAACCGAATTCACCGGTGTATCGAAGAAAAACTCCACCTTGTCCTTCAGATACGCATACAGATTTCCAAGCACGACATAGTTGATATCCGTCCCCAGATGCCGTACAGATGCATCGAGCAGATGCAGATCATTCTGGATACATACTGTCTTGAACCGTGTACCCGCCGTCGAATAGAGCTTCGTGCCCTCGCCACCATAACGCATGTTGATTTCATCGACATACTGCATCAGTTCGAGCGACTGTTTCTTGCCAATATACTCATACAGCGTGCCGCCAAAATCATTGGTAATATTATATTTTCCATCCGAAAATGCGCCCGCACCGCCAAATCCGCTCATGATCGAGCAGCTCTTACAGCCGATACAGCTTTTCACCTTATCTCCATCAATCGGGCAATGCCGTTTGTCCAATGCATGTCCTGCTTCAAACACAGCAATCTTTAAATCTGGATTTTTCTGTACCAGTTCATACGCAGAGAAAATACCGCCCGGTCCTGCACCAATTACGATCACATCATACTTCATAAATAACCTCCCAAAATCAAAACATAAAAAAAGACCACGAAACAATTGTTTTCGTAGTCAACTCTTTACGGTAGTTGGTAGAAACGTTCAACCATATTATGAACATATACGCCTATTTGATTCATACATCAATTTATTTTATCATAATAAATAGGAATACACAATCGTTTTTTCTCTCTTTTTATAGCCTCTTTTTTAATTTTTTTCCTGCAATTTGCAAAATTTAATTCTTGACAAATGTCGATAAAACTGTATAATAGTACATGTGTCTTGCGGACACACCCAATTATAGGGGATTGGTCAAATGGTATGATAGGGGTCTCCAAAACCTTTGGCGGGAGTTCGATTCTCTCATCCCCTGCTTGTGAAAAAGCCTTGAAACATTGTGTTTCAAGGCTTTTTGTTTATAACATTTTACTGCTTGCACATAATATTTTCTTCGCGTCGTCGCGTTGCAAAGTCTGAATTGCTCTCACCGCTTCCAGTCCGTTCATCTTCGGCATCATAATATCCATAAAAATCACATCGTAATATTCGATTTCTGACGCCGCGAGCTACTGCATATCATAAAACTTCATCGTCTCCCGGTCACGATATTCATGTTTCTCATAATATCCGATTAATTTC
The DNA here is from genome assembly GCF_056872695.1 of Wujia sp. Classification (NCBI taxonomy): domain Bacteria; kingdom Bacillati; phylum Bacillota; class Clostridia; order Lachnospirales; family Lachnospiraceae; genus Wujia; species Wujia sp. Next base: position 14,892 of record NZ_DBMFCD010000019.1, read on the forward strand.
TGCTCACTGTCCCGCAAAGCCACCATGTATACATCCTTGTTCTGCTTTGCATTGTAACTGGTATATACGATATTGTGGTTGACATCTGTTGCAAACCAATCAACCACCTGTTGAATCCGCTTGTTCGATTCCGGGTTATGACAGGCAAGCAGACTTTTCCCTATGAGTGCCTCGCCACCGCGCTTTGCATAATTTTTAATTGCTGCAGGGTTCATGTAAATAATTTCATGCTGTAGGTTACAGATCACAACCGATACCCGTTCCTGATCAATAATGCTTTTGAAATATTCATTCATGCGTTGTATACCTCCACCTCTGCCTGAATCTCATCCTCGGTTGCCGCCATCGCCTGTAACGTCATCGTCAGAAGCTTCTCTAACTCCCAGCCAAGCTGCTTGGCCCCGCGCTCGATTACCTCTCGCGAACATCCTGCTGCAAATCCCTTACTCTTATATTTCTTCTTCAGAGATTTCAATTCCATATCCTTTGTACTCTTCGACGGACGCATCAGCGCGGCCGCCCAAATCAGCCCGGTCAACTCATCGGCTGCAAAAAGCACTTTTTCCATCTCATGTTCTGGCTTCACATCGATCGTCTCACCACATTCAACCGTAATTCCATAACCATGCGAACATACACCATGAATGATATCCTCGGACACACCGCCCTCGCGCAGCAGCTCCGGTGCCTTCAGACAATGCTCTGCCGGATACAATTCAAAATCAATATCGTGCAGCAATCCAACGATGCCCCAATACTCAGCGTCATCGCCATAGCCAAGCTCGTTCGCATACCATTTCATAACCGCTTCCACCGTCAGCGCATGCTGGATGTGAAATGGATCCTTGTTGTACTTCTTCAATAATTCAAATGCGTCTTCTCTTGCAATGTGATTCATGTCTATTCCTCTTTTCTGTCGTTTATAATTTAATGAACCATGCCGGAATTGCTTGTATATGATTCGTTCAATTCCCGCAATTCTTTCTCGCCGTTGATATATGGCTCGTAAAACGCATCTACGGAACCGCCGCCTAAGTTATCACAGCCATTGCAGAAATCGCAGGCTCCGCCACATTGATTCAGTCCCCCCTGCACGATCCGGATTCGTTCCTCCCGCGTCGTATCTTTGATAAGTATACTTTTCATTCCAAGGCTCCTCCCTTCGGATTGCATGTCCACTTTTCATTTATTATAATTTCTGATTTCCACACTTGCAATTCTATACTACGGAATTTGGCTCTTGAATATCTTGAATACATAGACAAAAACGTTTCCAATCGATGTTAGATATATATATGTAGCATAAACATCTACCGCAATGTCTATCAACCATCCAATAACCGTAATCCTGTATCCTTCTTTCCACTCATCAATGATGCATTTTATAAAAGCAAACGGCAATATGATCAAACCAAGTAACACTCCACCACTAAACACCACTACATTCAGTTGCGACCCAATCAACACAGCGAAATATACCGCAATTGCCACCAATAAGCTTACCCACCATTGTGATTTTTTAATTTGTGTTTTCAACTTCATGTTCTTTTCCCCCTCTAATTCTCTTTTCATTTATGTATGTATATCAGATTTTCTTACATGCTTTCATTATCATTTTTTCAAACGACTGCGCAAATCTTATATCATCTTTCTCGGTCCGTTTTCTAGGACCTTTCATATGATTCTTCCCCGAACTGCGCCGTGCTTTCTTATTCAAATGCCGCTCCATCAGCATCTGGTCAATGTTCGCGTCTGTGTACCATTTCCCAGACTGATGAATGGCATACGCACCTTTCCCAAGTGCCATCGCCGCCACACCATAATCCTGCGACACAACGATATCGCCCTTATGGCAAAGACTAATCAACTTGTAGTCCACTGCATCCGCGCCGGCACCAACCACGATTACCTCACTGTAATCAGAGTTCAGGACATGATTCGTGTCGCAAAGCAGTGTCGTCCGGATATGATATTTTTCTGCGATTTCCTCCACGATACGCACGACCGGGCAGGCATCGGCATCTACAAATATTTGCATGATCTATTTCCTCTTCCTATGCAACCGTTGCCCCAAATGGCATCAGCGATAATTTCGCGAGCTTGAAAAATTGCTTTCCGAATGGAATACCTATAATCGTAATGCACAAGATACATCCCCAGACTACATCTGCAATCGCCATCGGAATCCCCGTCAAGAGCAGCCAGAATATATTCGCGATAAGACTCATCGCCCCTCCACCATATGTAACTTCCTTGCCAAACGGGAAGAATGCAAGCCCAGCGAACTTAAAGCACTGCAAGCCAATTGGAATTCCTATGATCGTAATGCACCAGCCGATTCCCGCAATCACCCACGAAAGTCCGGCTGCAAAACCGCCAAATATAAACCATAAAATATTTCCAAGTATACCCATGTTTTTGTTTTCTCCCCTAGTATTTTATTCTTTGTTTTTGTTCTATTCGAATCGTTCTCGCACTATGTGAATTGTGCTCTCGCTATTCGAATTGTTCGCGCGGTTCGCTTCCAGACTATATTGGCTTACCACGGCGCATTCATACAATAAAACAGCACCACAAGCTGTGTCACGATCATCATCGGAAGTCCCACCGCGAAATAATTCTTCTGCGTCTTGTGATGAAATAAGTACATCGCAATTATACCACCGATTGCGCCGCCAGCAAATGAAAATCCTAACAAAGTCACCACCGGGATTCTCCATTTTCCCTTGATTGCCGCATATTTGTCGATGCCAAACAGGATAAACGTTACGAGATTGATGACGCCAAGATATAATAGCAGAATCTTCCTCTGGCTCATGTATCTTACAATGTTAAATGTCAGCTTGTCTGCCACATAGCCTTTTGCGAATAAGAATATCACAATGGCAATCACCAAGGTACAAGCAAGTGTGACATGCAGCATCGCATTTGATTTGGTTGTTTTTTCATGTAGTTTCATATTATGACCACGTCTTCCATATTTCCGGATGATATCCTAGTGTCGACTGCTTTCCGTTCCGCACAACCGGTGTCTTGATCACCTGCGGATTCTCCAGTATCTTGTCCAGCTTATCCTCCGGGGCAATGTACTGAATCAACGCCAACAGATCTTTATCCTTAAAATCTGGATTGATCATATTCTCCATGCCACCATTAACGGATGCCACAGCATGGAACTCGCCTTTGCTCATGCCCTTTTCTTTCATGTCGATAAACTGATATTTAATTCCGCGTTCCTTGAAGAAACGCTCTGCTTTCTTTGTATCGTTGCACTTTTTTGTGCCGAAGATTTGGATGTTCATTTTTACCTCTATTCATTTACGTTTTCTTTTTACCTCAATTAACTTCTCAAACAATTCTTCATTATCTATAACCAAAATACACAATTTTTCCCTTGCTCTTGAAACGCCCTGATACCACAATTGATAGAAAATATAATTCGAATTAGGATGTTCTTTTCCCTGCAATCGCCCTTCTTCAGTATATTGAAAATTATCATCCATACTAAAAATCACATTGTCAAACTCCTGTCCTATTATTTCATGTGTATTATCGTAATTTCTAAAATAATCTATATTTGACGATTTTATAGACGGTGTATATGATATGAATTTAAACCCTTTAATATTCTCATAATATTTTACAATCTCGATAGCCATATGCCATCTCCTTGCATATATAATCTCTATATTTCTAAAACTAACATATTCTCCTGGAATACGTTTCAAATTAATTGCACATTCTATAAATTCTAAAATATTGTAATTTGTTCGTATTTTTACCGATAATGACTCTTCATAAAACTCATCATACTCTCTCAATTTAGTAGGTATATCATTTTCCATCTCCCTTTTTGATAACACCTGTTTATAATCATACGAAAAAATACAGTTCTTTCCTATTTGAAAAGCCGATATAATGGTATACAGATTTGCCGGATAAATCCTTTGTGATTCATCAACTAAAATAATTTGATATTTTTTTAATGTGTCAAAAGAACACACCTTAACTGGCAATATATCGACATTATTCATTATTTTATTTAATTCTTCATGTCCTTGTGACAATATGCCGCAATGGACAATACACAACTTATATTGGGAACTCAAATCCTTCGCTATATCATATAGCAATAATGTTTTACCTGTTCCTGCACCTCCTTGTATTCCCCACATTTTATGTTCTCCAGAATTTATACTATTAATAATCTTTACCTTAATTTCTTCTTGATGGTCCGTTAAATAATATTGTTCATGGATAAATTTCTCTGGTGTGTTTATAGGAGATATCAAATATTCCTTGGCTCTAAAAAATTCTTCAATTTTTTCGGTTACGCAGGGAACATCTCGCCCTATCGCCGAAATAATATCACTAATTTGGACCTGTATTAATCCACTATTTTCGTCATAAGTGTAAACTATTCCAGTATCTCCTGTTTTAACATATGTAAAACTTATTATCTTTTTCTCCAAATGTGATAAATAATATCTATTTTTTTCTAATTGTTTTTTTATTTTTTCCTCTTCCACTTCCCTACTTTTCAATTCAATATTAACTATACAATCATCCTCATATATCTTTAATAAATCAAACTCTTTGGATATATGAGGAATTGAAAAATCATAGAAAAAATTATCTAAATGTGTTAATTGTACATAATTTTCTATTAATTCACCAACAAATTGCTTTAACGTATCAATTTCACATTTCTTCAATTTAGAATCATTATGTACATTGGCTAACGTTCTATAATATTCTGATATATCATAGTTTTCTGGATTTTGACATAACAAATATAAATTTAACGCGTTCATAAACTCCCCCCTATCACATTTCTATATCTCATATCATTTTTTTATAAATATCAACAAACAATTTACAAATATCAATTTCAAAATTTATTTCTCCAGTTCTAACGTTTTTAGGTAGCATAAGGGAATATTTTTCCGCAAAAACTCTATCAAAGATATACCACATTATCCCAATTGACATTACTTTTACATAATTCTGTGTATCTAAATAGGATATTCCAGTTTCCATTTGTTTTTTCAAATCTTTCAAATACTGAATTGTACTATTATTAATAACTCTTTCCAAATTAATAAACCTGTCATGATCAATCTCAGGTATCCAATGAAAATCACCTATTTCTGTCGTGTCTATCCCCGTCATTTTCGCACACTGAATTTTATATGCCATAATTCCAAAAATCATTTCAAAACCTAGCACTTCTGCTCCCAAAACATCCCTTGTACATATAGAATGAATTAAATATAATTTTTCTACAATTTTTTCAAGGTTTCTAATATCTATTGCATCCAATAAAATAATTTCATTTATCACTCTTACTATATCTTCTGGATCATCAAATTTATTAAAATAATAATCAAACTTATTAATAAAATTATTTTGCACTTTTCCAATATCTAGCTTTACACGAAAGGAAATAAACTTTCTAAGATATCGTTCAGTATCAACCTGTTCTCCATAAATTTCTTTCACGGAATGTTCCAACTGTGTACTATCAATTGCCAGCAGAACAATCACATTATCCAATCCCTCAAACATATGATGTAAACGCTCTAACACTTTAATTGCATATTCTGGCATACATCGATCCAACTCATCAACCACTAATAATACTGTTTTATTTTTTGATAATTCTCGGATTTGATCTCGTGTAAAATCCAGTGTCTTTTTGAAAGAAAACATTTTATCAAAGTCGGACGGATTTCCTGCTTCTTGAACTTTGTCCTCTTCCAATTCCTTACATAATTGCACTAAATCTATACCAATTTTATTTTTAACAAATTCTCCCGCTATTTTTCCTAATACCGTTTTTAAATCTCTATATTCTTCTGTCAGAGCCGTCTCTATTTTTTTCTCTTTATTACGTTTTTCTAACATCGCCGACACAATTGCAACCGCTGGTTCCTCATAATAATCATACTGCCAGCAATTATAATGGAACACATAAAATCGATCGTCCTGCGTTTCTTCATTTTGCAGTACCTCTAGCTCCTTTTCTAACCGTTCCAGAATATATGTTTTACCATACCCCCACTTACCATCAAGCGCAAATACTCGCCCCTGTTTTTGTTCAGATAGGAGCACTAAAATTTGCTCTATATCATCAATAATTTTTTTCCTGTCCAAAATATCAATTTCTTCTGTCTGTGACATATTCTCCTCCTTATGACCAACTTTTCTATTTTCTAATATTACGGATTAAGTAACAGAAACTAAGACATATGCCAGAAAAACTATATAACATAAATCCCCATTTAGTTATATATCCCCATTAACCAAAATCCATATATTTATATTACAATAATCTACAAAAAATACAAGATTAAACTCCGATACGACACGATTTAATTTAATACATTCATACATCGACGTGCACCACTATCAAAAAGGAGGATTTACAAATGAACACACCAACATCCAGAAATCCAATGCTGTTTTGTGATTACTACAAGCAATGGATCAACGTCTACAAAGAAGGAGCGATCCGTCCGGTCACCATGAGCAAATACAACATGGCGCATCAATGGCTGTTAAAGCTGGCTCCCGATCTGTCGATTTCCGAACTGGATCGGATTTCTTATCAGAAAATACTAAATGAATATGCAGAAGAACATGAGCATCAGACAACGATGGATTTTCACCACCATGTGAAATGTGCCATTTTAGATGCCGTGGATGAGGGGCTGATTCCGCGAGATCCAACCCGGAAAGCGATCATCAAAGGCAAAAAGCCACGTGAGAAAAAGCAGAAATTTCTCAATCAGTTTGAGCTTCACAAACTAATCGAAGACCTTGATCTGGGGCCGGAAGTATCATGGGATTGGTTCATCCTTCTGGTTGCCAAAACCGGAATGCGGTTTTCCGAAGCGCTTGCATTGACGCCGAGGGATTTTGATTTTTCACGGCAAATACTGACGATCTCCAAGACATGGGATTACAAAGGAAATGGCGGCTTCCTGCCAACCAAGAATCAATCGTCTGTCCGAAAGATACAGATTGACTGGTTAACCGTTATGCAATTTGCCGGACTGGTGAAAAAGCTTCCGGAAGATGAACCGATCTTCGCAAAAGGGAAAATATATAATTCCACCTTGAACGGAATATTGGAACGACATTGCAAAAATGCCGGAATCCCCGTCATCTCTATCCACGGTTTACGTCATACCCATGCCTCGCTCATGCTTTTCGCCGGCGTTTCCATCGCCAGTGTGGCAAGGCGCCTCGGACATGCCAGCATGACGACCACACAGAAGACCTATTTGCACATTATTCAGGAATTGGAAAGTAAGGACATTGACATCATCATGCGATCCCTTGCGAACCTGAATTAAACTACTTCGCATCCAAATATGCACGTCGATTTATAATAAAACTGGGAATACCATCCATAGATATTCCCAGTCTATTCCAGCCTATCAATTTTTCATTCGTCGTTTGCAGAAAGCGTCCTATATATCCGCATCCCGACATTTCATCAATCGCGCAGCGGCAATACATTCTCCATCAGATCATGCTTGAACTTCTCTACTATAATCTTACGGAACTTGAATTTCGGCATAGGTTCCTCTACACCCTCCTTATAGGATGCATACGCACGATCCTTGAAGGTGTTTTCATTTGCCATCTCGCCATCCCGGTAATTATACACTTCATAACGCACATCGTCCTCATTCAGATTCCACAGCTTCGCAAATGTCTTGATCTCCGTATCTATCGCATCATAGCGCATCTGGTTGACAACCACTGCGATATCCTGACCTTTGTACCGATCTTTGTCCTGTTCGATATTATCAATCACCTGCTCCAACAGTTCACCGAGCTTCTGATTATCCTCAGCAAATTCCTTCGAGATCTCGCGCAGCGCCAGAATGTTCTTCGCAAATATCGCATTCTGAAAATCATTGCTCGACTGATCCAGATAATTCACCAATCCCTGCAACAGCTCGACAATATACTCGAAATCCACCCGCATCTTGCTGTACGCAATCAGATCATAGTCGTCCATAACCGGATCATCGTTTTCCGCCTCATCCTTCGGTTTCTTCAGCTCTTCCATAACATTTTTATACATTGCCGCATAGTTTTCATATTCCTCCTGCGAGAAATCATAGTCTGCAAGCAGTTCTTCCCGATATCTGGAAAATGCTTTCAAATGTGCAAAGCTCTTATCCAAACTCCGAAATGCATAGATAAACGACTTCTTCTGCTCCCTTGACAACTGACTAATCTCTTCCGGTGTCCGTCCCAATGCATGAATCGTCTTTACATCAATCGAAAAAACATCAAGCACGCTCTCCCAATCTTCTGATACTGCTACGCCTTCACCGCCTCTGGAATACAGCCGCAATGCCCGGTCAATCTCTTTCTTGAAGTCTTTTGGGGACTGAAATGTTACAACCTGTCCATATGTCTTATTTGCATCAAACAAACGATTCGTTCTTGAAAAAGCCTGTATGATATCCTGTGGGCTCATTGGCGATCTATCCATATACAAGGTGGACAGACATGGAGCATCAAATCCCGTCAACAAACGATTGACAACGATCACCAGATCCAACTGCTGACTCCGCTCCATATAACGTTTTTCCTTTCGAGCCAGACGATCATTCAGATTACTATTATACGCGTTGATATTCTCCACGTCATAATGTGTGCCAAACATCTCATTGTAATCTTGCAGGGACTCCCGCATTTTATCCTGATTTACTGTTGATGCCTCATCATTTTCCGTCACGGAATATGTAATTGCGAATTTCGGGAAATCAGGAACTACCTTGCAAATCTCCTCATTTATCTTTAATGCATCTTTGCCCTCTCTGATCCGTTTCAACAACTCATAGTATCGCTGTGCTTTCGCGATGGATCCGACTGTCAAAATGCCTTCGTATGTTCGTCCCTTTCCATTCTGCATGCCTAATTTCGTATAAGACTGATTGAGCACCACATCCAGAACCTGTCGCATATGCTCTTCTGTCTCAAATACCGCATCATCCACATCTTCTTTTTTCGGTCCGAGATTCTCAACCATGAATCCGAGAACCGCTTCGTCATGAATGGCATTCTTGATTGTGTAGCTATGCAGGCATGCTCCGTACAGCTCATCGGTTGTCTGCGGAAGATCACCTTTCTGCTCATACCGGTTCTCCTCAAAGATTGGCGTACCTGTGAATCCATACCATAGAGAATGTGCAAAAAATCGTTCAATCTTACGTTTTGTCTCCGGCGTGACGGCTCTGTGACATTCATCTACCACAAATGCAACCCGAAGGTTGCGGATTTTGTCATATTCTTTTGTTCCCTCCTGCAGTCTCTTGGTAATCATCGTCTGCAGCTTCTGCCGCGTCGTGACAATCATCTGTCGGTTGCCATCTGTCAGACGCCGAATCAGGGCATCCACATTTTCCGTATCATCCACAATGATCGTGTCATTTTCCGCATAGGATTGGAACGCCATCTTCGTCTGCATATCCAGATCTTTCCGGTCAATCAGGAATATTGTCTTTTCTATGGACGGAATATCCATCAACAGATTCCTTGTTGCCTTGTAAGATGTCATCGTCTTTCCGGAGCCCGTTGTATGCCAGATATAGCCTGATATACTCCGCTTGGACGCTGCCCGCATCGCTTCAATCGCATGAATCTGATATGGTCGCAAAATCAATAATTTCTTCTTCTCATTATCAAGCACCGTATATTTCGCAATCATCTCATGCGCCTGTGGAATCCGCAAAACAGCCTTCGCGAAATCCAGATAATCACAAACCGGATAGTTCTCGTTATCCACCCATCCGGTTATAAATTTCTTACCTTCCGCTAATTCTGCTGCCCTTGCCGCCGCAAAATATTTCGTGTCAACGGCATTACTCACAACAAACATCTGTACATTTGAAAAAAGTCCGCGGAATTTCCCTTCAGAAATATACTTCTCTATCTGCCGATACCCATCCATATAGGAATGATCCTTGTTCTTCAACTCAATATGTATCATTGGGATTCCATTGATCAACAGCGTCACATCAAATCTTCGGTCCCGCTTGTCATCCACCTCATCTGTCTTGAATGCCTGATACTGGTTGATTACCTCGTAGACGCTCGTTCCCCCGGCAATATGCTCGTTGTTCATCACAACCAAATGCAATGTGTCATTGCCTCTTTGTACATGCACATAGACTTTTCCGTTCTCACCAACCTGCCATTTGCCTGCATCATAAAAAGAAGCGTGCGATACATCATTTTTGATCTTTGCAAATTCACTCTCACTGAGTGGCGTGTCGTTCAGCTTTGCCTTGTTGTTCTGCTCCAATATGTATTTGAAGTTATCCCACAACTGCTCCTCCGTCCGAATATCCTTCCGATATGTCCACTGTGAATCCCCACCGCATAATTGGTCAATTAATCTCTGCTCAATTACTGATTCTAATTCTCCCATTTCTTTCGTCCTTTCTTGTAATTTTTTATGATTTGTTGCGATATCTCTATCGCATTTTATGCTTTGATTGACAAACATGTGATTTGCCATATATTGTTTCAATTTTTTCAGTTCGCAACACTTACGCTGATGAAGAGTGATGAGGCGGTTCAAAGCATTCATATATACTGATATTCTCTTTTGTTCTTCTAAAGACTTCGGTAAATCCACTGTTACCTCATCAAAAAATCCCTTTGTATCTACATTAAGTAATCCATGATTTCTTGCGCCCTCTGCACATATCATAGACAAATCTCCATACCATTTAAGAGTATCAAAAAAGCACTCCAAATAGTCTGATTCTACTTCATCTGAAGTAATTCCAAAACATATATATAATGTCGATAAACAGCCCTGTTTATAGGCATTTAGCCTTTTTATAGAACCATAATCAAAACCATTAGAATAGCTCTTGTTATATGCAAATTCTCCTTTTTTCAATAGATAATAATTGCTCATATCTTTGGCTGCTACAACCTTATTAAAAAAGTCTCTCTGGTCAATCAATCCAAACTGTGAAGCTATTGTAAGTGGTAAATCTGATTCATTATTTCTATTTTTTCTGGTTATTCTTTCGCAAATTTCACTAAGCTTACGCTGTTCCCAA
>NZ_DBMFCD010000020.1:0-4766 GCF_056872695.1 Wujia sp.
GTTAAGTTTGAATTGGGACTTACGATTTCCGCAGGAGTGAGCTTCAATAAGATTTTTGCCAAGCTTGGGTCGGATATGAAAAAGCCGGATGCGATTACCTGCATCGAAGCAGATTCGTTCCAGGAGAAGATTTGGTGTCTTCCCGCCTCTGACTTGCTTGGAGTCGGCAGAGCGACCGAGAAGGTTCTGTCCGGTTATGGGATTCATACCATTGGAGAGCTTGCTGCAACATCGGATGATTTCTTGAAGTGCCGCCTTGGAAAGAATGGACTGGCGATTAAGAAGTATGCCAATGGGCTGGATGATTCGCCGGTTATGCGTTCCGATTATGTCTCCCCGGTAAAAAGCATTGGGCACGGGATAACGACCATGCAGGATTTGGAAAATAACGCCGAAGTCTGGTGTGTCATGCTGGAGCTGGTGCAGGAAATCGGAACTAAGCTGCGAACGCATAAAAAGAAAGCAGGCGGAATTGCGATTTCCATCCGCAACAATGAGCTTTTCACGAAGGAGTGGCAGTGCCGGATTAGCATTCCGACACAAAGCCCTACCTATCTGGCGAAAACCGCATTTTCTTTGTTTGCAAAGAATTATCAGTGGGAACACCCGATTCGTTCGGTGACGGTTCGGGCAATCAATCTGTTTGAAGAGGATTGTCCGATACAATACGACCTATTCACAGATGTGAAATCACTGGATCGCCAGGAACGGCTGGACGCAGCGATTGAGCAGATTCGATTCCGATTCGGGAAAGATGCGATTAAAAATGGGGTACTTTTTCAGAAAAGCAAGATGCCGACAGAGCGAAAAGTGGATTTGGTTATGCCGACAGGAATGATTGGTTAATACAGCACCGGCAGAATCTGGTGAGTTCTTTGCTAAAAGAAGTCAACACATTCGCCGGTTTACAGAGGAGGAGCGTAGAATATGTCGGAACAGAAATGTAGAAAAGTATATGTACCTGTGAATTTGGATGTGGATGCAGAGGGGAATATCCGCCCGCGCCTGATTCGCTGGATTGACGGACGGGTGTATGAGATCGACCGATTGAAGCATAAGTGCCGAGCTTCTTCCACGAAAGTGGGCGGCTGCGGAATTCGTTATACGGTCATGATCGGTGGGCATGAGAGTTTTCTGTTCAACGAAGATGAAAAATGGTTCGTTGAGGCAAAGGAGCCGTGCCTATGATCCTTTCGCAGAAAAACATAGAAGAAATCGCTGTTGCAGTGATAAGAGATTTTCAAAAGTCCTTTTTCGGCAGCGAAGCAGATGATCCGGCAAGATTTGCGCTTCCGACACCCATTGACCAGTTTGCATCCGATTATCTGAACCTGAAGGTGTCATTTCAAAAGTTGTCCTCGGACGGAAGCATCTATGGTCTGACCGCGTATGTGGATACAGAATATCAGATAGAGGTTGATGGAAGTCAGAGGAGCATCTTCCTGAAAACTAATGATGTGGTTCTGGACAAGAGTTTCATTGAACCAGAGAATATTCGGAAACTCTGCGGAAAACGCAGATTTACGCTGGCGCATGAGTGCGCTCACCAGATACTGTTTCAGCTGGATTCCGATGACCGAAAGATAGCCTGTCATAAGAGACCGGAAGTGCGAGGAAATGGCTCGCGCGTCTTGAGAACGCAGGAAGATTGGAACGAATGGCAGGCCAATTCGCTGGGAGCCGCCATTCTGATGCCCCAGTCAGAAGTAGATCGAGCGATGTGGTTCATTAACAGCAGAAAGCCTCTGACCTGTTATGGATGGCGTTTTTACGACAGTGACCAGGTGAAGATAGATACTTTCTGTGGTGTCTTTGGCGTTTCGAGATCAGCAGCAGCTATCCGCTTGGAACAACTGGGCTATCTGAACCGGAAAAAGGATTATGAATATCGTGATCCATTGGAGGTGTGGCCATGAGCAGGAATATCAGAGTATCGGAACCATCTGCGGAAATGCAGATTAAAATCATCCGGGCAAAGGATGCGATTGCTTCGCAAAAGCCCAGGATTGTCAGGTGCCCTTATTGCCGACACAATTCAATCATCGTCTTTGAGGATACCAGAGGACATGTGCAGACCAAATGTAAGGCCTGCGGACGCGAGACCGTCTTCAATGTTTTGGAGATGAGAAGATTACGGAGATTGCAGCTCTACTATTCGTCTTTGAATGGTTGAGATGACAATAAATAACCCTATTAACACAATTTTATAAGTCATAGCTGTGCTGTGGAGCCGCTGACAGGCGAAGTCTTCCGAATGCCGCATGAGACAGAATTATGGGATACCCATGTTCTGTTTTATCGGCACAGGATTTTTCTTCACCGTCATGCGGCTCTTTTTTTGACCTTCCGTCGATCCGGTTCTGTACCGGCTGTGCGGAAGGAGAAACGTATGTATTTTGACGCAAAAGAGTTTGGTAAGAGACTTCACGATGTTCGCACTTCCCGTGGCATTACGCAGGAGGAACTGGCGGTTCGCCTGGGCCTGGCAAGCAAGCAGCATGTCAGCCGCATGGAGAACGGTGAACGCAGCTGCTCTATTGACTTGCTGATTGAACTGTCCTGCATCCTCCATGTCAGCACGGATTATCTTCTGATGGGCAGCGAGCCAAGCAAAGAGGAAGTCAAAAATGATCTTCTTAGTATTATTTCGGAGCTGTCTACGATTGCGAAAAAAATCTAAAAAGCATTAGGCGCAATATAACTGCTGACGGCGTAGAATCATGGTGGCTATCTTGGTGGATACCTTGATGGGTGTCATCCTCTAAGTTATCATGGGTTGCGTCATAGGACTTATCATTGGCTGTACCCATGATAGAGTGAGCATGAGTGATTTGAGCACCCTCACTGCCGTGGGCAATAAGGTGGATACAAAGATTCAAAACTATGTGTGGGATGTTCGGCGATTTATCTTGCTCACTAACTTGGTCATTGACTAAGTTTTTCTGACTAAGTTGGTAAGTTACATTTTTCAAGATGACTCTGAAATCTTTTGCCGTTGAGAAAATTTTCGGATTATATGCCGCTGTATATCCAGGCGGCTTTTCGGTTTCCCTGACGATTTTGCGTAGGCCGCTTCCATGACGCTCCATGTATTTCATGCGGTGGAACGGGTCAGCAATCACAGGGCTTGCCATATTGAACGGATACTTTTTAGTGTCAAAAACAAATCAGAAAATAAAAACGGAAAATCCGTTGATATTTTCTGATTTGCGGCGTATAATAAGATTATAAGAAAATAAAAACGAAAAAACTGTTTTTAAAGGAGGACTACTTATGAAAATACTCCGCATCACCGCACAAGGACTCCCATTATTCAAAAAAGACTTGGATATTTGCTTTTATACGCAGCAACGTGTTTGCGAAGAGGACAAAGATAGTCTTTACCGTTTGACGGATAACTACTATCTCCACTCTGCCTGTGCTTTCATTGGAATTAACGCATCTGGCAAGACCTCGGTATTAAAGGTCATTAGCTTGGCCTTAAATATTGTGAAAAATGAGCCCATCAATCATGTGGAGGCAAAAAGCATTCTTGGCGGAGCGAAGAATGTTACAATCCGCACATATTTTTATGATAAGCGTAGCTACGTCTGCTGCTTGGAAACTGTAATTGCGGCAAAGAAGTCGAAAACAGGGGAATATGTGTATTCGATTCTGTCTGAAAGCCTTTGGGAAAAACCGATTGCAACCGTTAAGTCGAAAAAGTATCTGACAGATTTTACAGGAATGAAGCCTGTAGAGCAGCGCAATAGCGATGAAGCATACCTTTCTGATGATGTCAGCTTTGTCATTGCACATAATAAAAAAGCGAATGATACAGTGGAAATATTCAGCCTGCTTTCCTATACGAATGTGAATGTGCTTCCATTTACCGAAGATATTCCATTGGAGGTAATTGCATTTCTCGATCCGACCATTGAGAAATTGTGTTTTGAGCAGACAGAGGGAAAAACATTTATCCACTTGAAGTTTAAGGATGAAGAAGAGATTATCCTGAATAATGCGGCAGACCTTGAGCAGTATCTGTCCTCTGGTACGATTAAGGGTATTATTACATTCTCGATGGTAAAGGAAGTTCTTCATTCAGGTGGTTATCTTCTGGTAGATGAAATAGAGAATCATTTCAACAAGGAAATTGTAACGACCTTAGTGCGCTTCTTTATGGACAGCCGACTGAACAAAAATGGCGGAACGCTTATTTTCACTACGCATTATCCGGAACTGCTGGACGAATATGACCGAAATGACGGAATTTGTATCGTTAGAAACCGTAATGGCATTACAGCAGAAAATCTGAGCTATATATTGAAACGTAATGATATTAAAAAGAGTGATGCTTACCAGAGCGGCTTCCTTGAGGGAACAACGCCAGCATATGAAGCGTATATGCGCTTGAAGAAAAGCCTGGCTGCTTCAATCAATTAAGGAGGCGGCAGAATGGAATTAGCAAAATACAAGGCGTGTATATGTGAAGGCTCTGCCGAAGAAGCTATTATCGACATACTGGTTGATAATGATCTTCTGATTTTCAACAGAGAAGAAATGTTGGAAGAACGTGTCATCCGTTGCAGAAGTGCTAAACGATTCGAGGAGCGATACTTACGGAAAGGATTCGATGAGCAGATTTCTGTGATACGGATTTTGGATTCTCGCAGAGAGGAATTTCGATTGAGTAAAGCATATGAGCAGAAAATTGACGTGGTAAATGTCATTACTGCTCCAGAAATTGAAATGCTGATTATTCATGCGGAAGGAGCATATGATCA
>NZ_DBMFCD010000021.1:0-3711 GCF_056872695.1 Wujia sp.
TGCCATGCACGCCTTACCGAAATGTACGGTGTTTTTTCATCCAGGAATACGCAGTCCCATTTCAATCCAAGAATCTCTTCTCTACGCAATCCCGCGTACAAGCCAATCATTACGAAAACATACGGTGGAAGCTCACGAATGCTATCCAGCAAAATGGCAGTCTGTTCATCCGTCAAAGCCTCGCGCCGCTTCGCAGGCTTTCCGCCTCTTGCGCAAATCGTTTTGGATGGATTCTCTTTGATCACTTTGCTCTCTTCTGCCGAATTAAAAATGTTCTTAATCAGCATATTGAGCTGACCATACATTCCGGAAGAACCTTTTGATAGCGGAACCATCAGCAGCCGCAGGTCATCTGTGGTCACCTCGTCCATATACATCTGTCCAATCGGACCCACGATGTACCTGTTCATCATCCGCGAATATCCTTCCAACGTATTGGTTCTTACCGTTCCTGACCGCATCAGCAGCCATTTTTCGCAGTACTCTTCCACGGTCGGATTCTCTCTATGGAAAATCACTTCTGCGATTTTCTTCTGGGCATCTTCCACCCGGTCATACAATTCTTCGCGTGTCAGCCCATAAATCGCCACTCTCTTTCCGTCTGCATCTGTAATCCGAGTGCGGTAATACTGTACCCCTTTCATCATCACTGTTCCGTATTCCGGAAGTTCAACCGGACGCTTTTTTCCTTTAGCCATGTGTTCTCCTCCTCGTCTATCTTCATACATTGCGTGTTGTCACTATTATTATCATGGCGTACAACACTTCCTTCAAGGATGTCGAATGTATGTAAAAAGGGCAGGGATTTTTTACCATCCCTGCCCCAAGTTTTTTCTGATTTACTCTTAATCCCACGATGCAAAAGCATCTTCCAGCACTCCTGCGAGCTGCTCTGGGCGATTGTATTTCACCTTGGCGTAAATATCCATGGTGATCTTGCTGCTTTCATGACCGGCAAGATACTGAACTGTCTTCGGATCAACCGAAGCATGAATCAGATTCGTAATATAGGTGTGCCGCAGCTGATGCGGAGTCACCTCAAAGTCCAGACTGTAAACCACATTTCCATTGTGTGCTGCCTTTTGCCCCAGAACCGGCTTCACCGTATGCTTCACCCTCTTGCCATCTTCATAGCGGTAATAGCAGCGTTCCTTGGTGGTACGGGTTACGATATACTGCCATAATCTCTTGAACTGCGTATAGGACAACGGGTCTCCATCCCGGTTTGCAACCACAAAATCCGATGTCGATGTCTTCTTCGCCTCTTTCAGACATTCCAGAAGATTGTCCGGCAGAGGGACATTCCGATGCGCTGCCTTTGTTTTCAGCTCTGTCAGAATCACCGGACGATTATGCTCCGTATGCCAGGCTCTCCGAACGGTAAGGTACGGAGCCTCGCAATCAAGATACACCGAATCCCATTGAAGTCCGAGGATTTCTTCTCTCCGCAATCCTGCGTACAGCCCCAACATCACAAACACATACGGCGGCAAGCCGTAAATGGCATCCAACAGCTTATCCACCTGCTCATCCGTAAGCGGGAGACGATCCTTCTGGGGAATCCCGCCCACATTCTTCTTCAGATAGATGGTCGGATTCTCATCAATAATCTTGCTCTCCATTGCTGCCGTGAAAATACACTTATATATAACGTTCACCGATTTGTACACGGATGCCGACTTTTTCGATGCCGCCAACAGTGCCAGGCGAATGTCATCTGCTGTTACATCTCCCATATGCATATCGCCCAATGGCTTGATGATGTAGTTCTTCACTTTCGATGTATAGTCAATCAGCGTTGTCATCCTGATCTGTGCCGACTGCATCAGCAGCCATTTCTCGCAATACTCCTCCACTGTAGGTGTACTGCGGCGATACGTCTTGTTCTCAATCTGCTGGATCGCTTCCTGTTCCTTCTGGTACAGTTCCTCTCTCGTCCTTGCATATAAGGAAACTCGTCGTCCCTGCTGATCTGTTACACGGGTTCGATAATATTGTGTCCCCTTCATGCTCACCGTACCATAATCGGGAAGCATCATTCTTCTTGCCGCCATATCATTACCTCCAATCCTGTTGTTGCTTTCATTATTGCGGATTCATCGTCCATACTCAACGATGTCGATTTTCACCGCCGAAAGCTTCGAGGTTTGCGATATGTCGCAGCACGTTCCATCGGTTTTGCACGGTGCGTACATTTTGCAATGTACTCCTGAATCCCCACTTCCGTGAAATAAACGCAGCCATTTTCCACATACTGAACATAGGAAATCAAACCGTCCGTTCTTGCAGCATCCAGTGTTTTAACGCTAATTCCCAGTATCCTAGCTGCTTCCTTCCTTGTAATCAGTTTATCCATCGCCTTCTTCGCCATCCTTTCGGCATTTGCCCTGTCTTTTTTTCTCTGCCTGTTCCGGAATGTAATATCCAAGCTGAATCCTTACAGCTTCATCAATCCCACGCATCTGCCCCTTACTTACCCGCCCAAGATAGCGAATCACGCATACCTTGTCGCAGGTGTCGAGCTGTTCTGCCAATACCATAGAAGGTTTTGCCAGCCCCTTTGCTTTACGGAGAAAGAAATGCGTTGGCTGCTTTCGCTTCTTCTCAATTTTCGATGTCAGCGGAGCAATCGTGATCGTCGGCGCATAATAATTGCCGACATCGTTCTGAAGAACCACAACAGGACGAACACCGCCCTGCTTTGATCCGACCGGAACACCGAGATTGGCGAGATATAAATCACCTCGCCGATAAACCCAGTTTTCTTTCATTTGCTGTTGTCTCCAATCTCCATACACTGATATGGATAAAGCCTGCCAGGTATCATGCTGATACAGCACCCGGCAGTGCTTTCTGAAAATATGGTTTCTCTGTACTTTTTCTTATTACCCCAGAGATGTAGGATTTCTCACAGGCGGCAGTGTGCTTCACTGCTCCATTGGAATTTAACCATCCCGCCTTCCTTATGGCCGGACCGCGAATTACGGAAGTATCATTGTCCCTGTCTGGCTTTAACACCGCCGCCGGTTGCAATCCGGCATTTGCTTCTGCGAAACCGCTATCGCCCCGATGGGCTTCATGGCGTGCAGTCGAAGGCTCGACCAAACAGGAATGTACCTGAAGAATGAGTATTCAGTTTTCAAGGGACATCCGGACTTTCGTCCTTACAAAGTAAGTTTAACAAGAATTCTCCGGTTTCGCGTTGGCCCCGTAGGCGCACTTTAGTTGTCCTTGCAGGACTACCTATGGTTCGTTTTAACTTTTTCAGTGTCCTATGAAGTCGGATTGGGGCAAAAAAAATACCCCGTTGGTTTCCCAACGAGGCATCGAAGACGATTCTATTCTGTTTTCTGTAAACTGGTACCCGTTTATCTCCTGGTGACCATTTGAGTCACGGCTAATGTATCAAAATAGCAAAGCTCATCTCAGCAAATCAGACAAGCTGTATTCTCCTTTGGGGATATTTGCTGTTCTGCGATACTCTTTTATGGCTTTCACCAAGAGCTGAGGGTTACTGAAATACTGCTTCACAAAATCATACGACTTCACATCATGCATCCGAAGATTTGTTTTACAAAATTCGCTTGGTTTTTTTCCAGAACGCTTAAATTGATCATATGCTCCTTCCGCATGAATAATCAGCATTTCAATTTCTGGAGCAGTAATGACATTTACCACGTCAATTTTCTGCTCATATGCTTTACTCAATCG
>NZ_DBMFCD010000022.1:0-1568 GCF_056872695.1 Wujia sp.
CGATTGAGTAAAGCATATGAGCAGAAAATTGACGTGGTAAATGTCATTACTGCTCCAGAAATTGAAATGCTGATTATTCATGCGGAAGGAGCATATGATCAGTTTAAGCGTTCTGGAAAAAAACCAAGCGAATTTTGTAAAATAAATCTTCGGATGCATGATGTGAAGTCGTATGATTTTGTGAAGCAGTATTTCAGTAATCCTCAGCTCTTGGTGAAAGCCATAAAAGAGTATCGCAGAACAGCAAATATCCCCAAAGGAGAATACAGCTTGTCTGATTTGCTGAGATGAGCGTTGCTTTTTTGATACATTAGCCGTGACTCAAATGGTCACCAGGAGATAAACGGGTACCAGTTTATAGAAAATAGAATAGAATCGTCTTTGATGCCTCGTTGGGAAACCAACGGGGTATTTTTTGCCTCAATCCGGCTGTATAGAACACTGAAAAAGTCAAAACGAACCGTATGTAGTCCTGCAAGGACAACCAAAGTGCGCCTACGAGGCCAACGCGAAACCGGAGGATTCTTGTTAAACTTACTTTGTAAGGACGAAAGTCCGGATGTCCCTTGAAAACTGAATACTCATTCTTCAGGTACATTCCTGTTTGGTCGAGCCTTCGACTGCACGCCATGAAGCCCATCGGGGCGATAGCGGTTTCGCAGAAGCAAATGCCGGATTGCAACCGGCGGCGGTGTTAAAGCCAGACAGGGACAATGATACTTCCGTAATTCGCGGTCCGGCCATAAGGAAGGCGGGATGGTTAAATTCCAATGGAGCAGTGAAGCACACTGCCGCCTGTGAGAAATCCTACATCTCTGGGGTAATAAGAAAAAGTACAGAGAAACCATATTTTCAGAAAGCACTGCCGGGTGCTGTATCAGCATGATACCTGGCAGGCTTTATCCATATCAGTGTATGGAGATTGGAGACAACAGCAAATGAAAGAAAACTGGGTTTATCGGCGAGGTGATTTATATCTCGCCAATCTCGGTGTTCCGGTCGGATCAAAGCAGGGCGGTGTTCGTCCTGTTGTGGTTCTTCAGAATGATGTCGGCAATTATTATGCGCCGACGATCACGATTGCTCCGCTGACATCGAAAATTGAGAAGAAGCGAAAACAGCCAACGCATTTCTTTCTCCGTAAAGCAAAGGGACTGGCAAAACCGTCTATGGTATTGGCAGAACAGCTCGACACCTGCGACAAGATATGCGTGATTCGCTATCTTGGGCGGGTAAGTAAGGGGCAGATGCGTGGGATTGATGAAGCTGTAAGGATTCAACTTGGATATTACATTCCGGAACAAGCAGAGAAAAAAAGACAGGGCAAATGCCGAAAGGATGGCGAAGAAGGCGATGGATAAACTGATTACAAGGAAAGAAGCAGCCAGTATACTGGGAATCAGCGTAAAAACACTGGATGCTGCAAGAACAGACGGTTTGATCTCCTATGTTCAGTATGTGGAAAACGGCTGCGTTTATTTCACGGAAGTGGGGATTCAGGAGTACATTGCAAAATGTACGCACCGTGCAAAACCGATGGAACGTGCTGCGACATATCGCAAACCTCG